>NZ_JBBJUP010000006.1:0-303910 GCF_037727765.1 Pseudonocardia spirodelae
GCCACCGCCGGCGGTGCGTGGCCCACGGTGCGGCCGCCCTCGACCCGCGCGGTGGTGCTCGGGCGGATCGGCGCCGGAGTCGCCCTCGCCTGGTTCGGGGTCGTCTACTCGATCACCACCGACGTGCACGCCCGGGCCGACCACCTGCTCGCCGCGATCGTCACCGGCGGGGTGCTGAGCCTGGTCGGCGTGGTGCTGCTCTGGCTGTCGGCGTCGCGCGTCCCGACCCGGGTGGCGCCGGCGCGCGGACCGGAGATGGGCCTGGTCGCCGACCGCGCCGCCGCCCGCCGGGTGCTGCGCTCCGGCGGCACCCCCGACGGCGAGCAGCGCCGCCTGATCGCCGTCGACGTCCTGGCCGACGCCCGGGTCCCGCAGGTCGCCGGCGCGGTCTTCGCGCTGCTCGGCCCGCTGGTCACCGCCGCGGTCAACGCCAGCGGCCCGCTCGGCTGGGCCGGACCGGCGACGGCGGCGCTGATCGTCGTCGTGCTGGCGCTGGTGGGGTGGCGGACCTGGGCGGCGCACGCGCTGCACCGTGCCGCGGACCGCCGCCACACCGTCCCGCGGTTCGAGCACACCGGCACCCCGTGGCGCCCCTGGCCGTGACCGGCCCGCCGCTCAGAGGCCGTCGGCCACGAACGCGAGCTCGGCCTCCATGTCGGCGGGCGCGTCGTCGGCGTGGCGGGCCAGCGCGTGCCGGTGCCCGATGGCCGCGGCCAGCAGCCGCGCCGCGCCGCGGACGCGCCCGGGGGCCCCGCCGCCGGTCGTGAGGACCTCGTGCACCGCGTCCTCCAGCTCGCCGGTGCGCCGCTGCAGCGCGGCCCGCACGGCGGGGTGGGTGTCGGCCTCGCGCCAGAGCAGGTGCGACAGGACGGCCGAGCCGTCCAGCGCCCGGTCGAGCGCCGTGACCAGGGCCCGCAGCCCGGCCAGGACGTCGCCGGCCACGGCCACGTCCGCCCCGCGCACCGGGTGCGGCAGCCGCTCGACCAGCGCCTCCAGCAGGTCCGGCTTGCGGCGGAAGTAGTAGTGCACGAGCCCCTTGGGCACCCCGGCCAGACCGGCGATCCGCGAGGTCGGGGTGGCGTCGAAGCCGTGTGCGGCGAACAGCTGCTCGGCCGCGTCGAGGATGCGCTCGCGGGCGGGCACGTCCGGGTCGGGGGGTGCTGCCACGGCCCGATCCTCCCCCGGTCGGGGCGGGGGCCGCGACCCCGCCGGGTCGCGGCCCCCGTCCGTACCGGTGCTCAGCGTGCGGCGAGGGTGCGGTGCTCCGCGTTCGCCGCGGGCAGTGCCGAGACCGCCACGACGGCCGCGAGCACGCCCGCCACCCAGGACGTCCACGACGCCCCGGCCAGCGCGCTGTAGCCCATCACCCAGGGGGCGAGGAACAGCAGCACGCCGAGCACGCCGTGCACCCACTCGCTCGCGACCGAGCCCGGTACCGCGAGCGACCAGAGCGACGCGGCGGCGAGCACCACGCCCAGTACGACCATCGTCCACGCGGCGGCGGCGTCCGTCGTCGTCACGAGGGGCGACAGCGCCGTCAGCACTCCGATCACGAGAGCGGCCCAGTCCTGCCACCGCTGCCACGTCCGAGACGTCCCAGCCATCGTCGGTCACCTTCTCCTGTCGATTCCCTGTGGGGGACACCTCCGGTCTACGCTTGACTGGCCGGCCGGTCAAGGCCGTTCGGCCCGGGGGTCAAGCGAGGTGCAAGTGACCCGTCGGCGGACCGGCGCACGGTGGCCACCGTCCGAGTCCGACCCCGTACGACCCCCTGGAGCACCCGGTGGCCACCGCCCGCGACACCCGCACCGCCGACCTCGTCGGCATCACCCTCGCCCACCGCGTCATGCGGACCGATCTGCACCGGCTCACCGACGCCGCCCGCGCCGTCGCCGGCGGCGTCCCCTGCCCGGACCGCCGGGCCCGTGCGCTGCAGGTGTGGCTGGGACACCTGGAGCACGAGATCCACGGCCACCACACGGCCGAGGACGACATCGCCTGGCCGGTGATCGCCCGCCACGCCGGGCACGCGGTCGACCTGGACGAGCTGAGCGACGACCACGGCCGCCTCGACCCGCTGCTGGCCGGGGTCCGCACGGCCGCGGCCGCGGTCGTCGCCGCACCGGAGGGGGCCGGCCGGCGCGCGGCGGCCGCGGTGCTGGGCGACCGGCTCGCGACCGTCCGCGACGAGATCGACGAGCACCTCGACGCCGAGGAGCGCGACCTGTTCCCGGTGATCGAGCGCCACGTGCCCGCCGCGGAGTGGGACGCCGTCGTCGCGCAGGTCCAGAAGTCCGGGCCCGGCCTGCGGTTCATGCTGCCGCGCATCATCGAGGTGACCACACCCGAGGAGTGGGCGGGGATGCGCCGCGAGGCCGGCCCGATGATCGGGCTGATGGAGCGGGTGCTGCGCAGCGGCTACCGGCGCCGCTGCGCGCTGGTGTTCGGGACCCCCTGACCGGCGGCGCGCCGGGCGCGCTCGTACCAGTGCGGTGCGCCCAGCTCCGCGGCGACGCGGGCGGCCTCGCGCAGGTGGTCCTCCCGCGCGCCGCCGTCGTGCTCGAGCAGCCCCTCCAGCTCGGCGAGGACCAGGTCGGTGGGCCCGAGTGCGATCGTGCCCGACGACAGCCCGGCCACCGACCCCGTCCAGGGCCGCAGCGCGTCGCGGCAGTCCGCCGCGACCGCCCGGTCGCCCAGCCCGACGGCGACCTGCGCGCGCACGCACGTCCAGATCAGCCAGTAGTAGCTGCGGGCCAGCTCCGCGTCCGGCGCCCACACCGCGCGGGCCCGCTCCGGGTCACCGGCGTGCAGGTGCGCCAGCGCGAGGAAGTCACCGAAGGTCGGCGGCAGCTGCGGGGCGAGCGCGTCGAGCTCCGGGGCGAGCTCGCCGAGACGGCCCTGGGCGTGCCGGACGGCGAAGCGTCCGAGCAGCCCCATCAGCGCGCCGTTGACCTGCCCGGCGCCGGCCAGCCGGGTGGCGAGCGCGGTGTAGCGGGCCTCCGCGGTGTCCAGCTCGCCCGCGACGAGCGCCCGCAGCGCGGAGAAGATCTCGGCCCAGCCGAGCGTGAACTCCAGCTGCCCGCCCGGCGCCCCGGCGACCGCGGCCTCCGCGTGCCGCGACGCGGCGTCGAGGTCGTGCGCGCCGGCGGCGACCATCAGCTGCAGGTGGTGGGCCTGGGTGCGGTAGCCGGCGTGCCCGGCGCGCGCGCCCAGCTCGGCCAGCTCCGCCCCCACCGCCGCGAGCTCGTGCCACAGGTCCGGGGCGAGGACGGCGAAGAAGCGTCCGTTGAGCGCGCGGCAGCGCAGCAGCGGGTCGGCCGCACCGGCCGTGCCGGGCGCGGTCAGTGCCATCGCCTCGGCCGAGGCGGAGCGGACGCGCTCGTCGTCGTGGCCCTCGACCTCGAGCACCAGGGCGACGAGCAGCCGAACCCGGTGCGCGGTGTCCCCGGGCGGGGTGGCGGCCAGCTCGGCCTCCAGCAGTCCGATCAGCTCGGCGTCGATGTTCTGGCCGGGCCGGATGGTCCAGCTGACCGGTGCGTCCAGGCTGGTCAGTGCGGCGCCGAGCCGGTGCGGGGCGACGGCGAGGGCCCGCGCGACGGCCGCGGAGCGCTCGGTCAGGGCGGTGCTGCCGTCGCCACCGCGGATCAGCTCGGCGACGAGCGCGCACCGCAGGTCGAGCTCGTCGCCGGGCCCCGCACCGGCACGCTCGGCGAGCGCGACGGCGCCCGCGTACAGGCGGGCGGCCTCCCGGTGGGCGCCGAACCCGGCGGCCGCGGCGGCGGCGTCGCGCACCGGGCCGAGGGCACGAGCCGGCTCGACCGCCGAACCGGCGGCGAGCGCGTGGTGGGCCAGCGGGACCGGGTCGTCGGGGCGGCGGCGGGCGAGGATCTCCCAGGCCGCGGCGTGCAGGCGGGCGCGGCGCAGCCGGGGCACGTCGCCGTAGAGGGTGTCGCGGACCAGGTCGTGGGAGAAGCGCAGCCGGCCCGGCGCGGGTTCGACGAGCATCCCGCCGAGCACCGCGGGCTCCAGCGCGTCGAGCGGGTCGGGGCCGTCGGGGGTGGTGGCGAGGTCGAGGGCGTCGTCGGTGTCGAGGTCGCGGCCGAGCACCGAGATGCGGGCCAGCGCGGTACGGGTGGTGGCGGGCAGCCGCGACAGCCGTCGGCGCAGTACCTCGCGCACCCCGGCGGGGACGGCGTCGTCGGCGGCGGAGGGGCCCTCGGCCGCGACGAGACGAGCCAGCTCCCGCACGAACAGCGGGTTCCCGCCGGTCCGTTCGGCGACCCGCGCGACGAGCTCGGGCGCCGCCGCGGGCACGCCGTGGCGGGCGAGCAGGCCCGCGACGTCGGCGACGGCCAGCGGGGCGAGCTCGACCCGGTCCGCGGTCGGCTCGGCCAGCGCGGCGAGCGCCGCCGCCTGCTCCGGGCCGGTCTCGGCCGGACGCAGCCCGGCCGCGACCAGCACCGGCAGCCGGGCCGCCCCGGCGACGACCGCACGCAGCAGGGCGAGGGTTTCGGACTCGGCGCGGTGCAGGTCGTCGAGCACCAGCAGCAGCGGGCGTGCCGCGGCGACCATCAGCTCCACCACGGCGCGGGCCAGCCAGAACGTGGCCTCCGCGTCGCCCGGGCCGGCCGGGGAGCGCAGCGGGCCCAGCTGCTCGCGGACCTCCGCGGGCGGGTCGTGCACGGCGAGCAGCCCGTCGACGACCTCCCGCCACGCCCAGGCGGGCGGGGCGCCGTCGATCTCCGGGCAGCGGCCGGTGACGGCCGTCCAGCCGTCGGCGGCGAGGTCCGCGGCGAACGCCGCGAGCAGCGCGGACTTGCCCGCGCCCGCGTCGCCGGAGACCAGGACGAGCTGCGCGCCGGAGCGGGCGCGGGCCGCGGCGGCGGCGAGCCGGTCCCGCTCCGCGGCGCGGCCGAACAGTGGCGGGGCGGCCGGGACCGGGGAGGCGGCGGCACCGCCCGTCGTGGGTCCGGCCGGCGCGGGCACGGCGGGCGGCGCAGCCGGATGCGGGTGTGCCGGGGGCGCGTCGGGGGCCCGGACGGCGGGGGCGAGGGGCGCGGCCGTGCCGCCGGGATCGCGGTGGGCCAGCACGTCGGCCTCGATCGCACGCAGCCCCGGCCCCGGGTCGACGCCCAGCTCGGAGGCGAGCCGCCGCCGGGTGCGGGCCACGACCGCGAGCGCCTCGGCCTGGCGCCCGCAGCGGTACAGGGCGACGGCGAGCAGCCCGACCGCGTCCTCGCGCAGCGGGTGCTCCGCCACCACCGTCTGCAGGTCGGGGACGACGGCGTCGGCCCGCCCCTGCGCCAGCCGCGCCCTGGCCCGCCGCTCGACGGCGAGCCGGCGCAGTTCGTGCAGCCGCGTGGCCTCGGCGCGGGCCCAGCCGGCGTCGGCGAACTCGGCGTAGGCGGGGCCGTCCCAGAGCGCGAGTGCCCGGCCCAGCAGTGTGTCGGCGCCCGCCGGGTCCGCGGCGGCCGCCCGGTCCAGCAGGGCGGTGAAGGCGCGGGCGTCCAGGTCGTCCGGGGGCAGCGCGAGCGCGTACCCGGGCGGGGCGCTGACCAGCACCGTCGGCGCGGACCGTGGCGGGCGGTCCGGCTCCAGGACCCGGCGCAGCCGGGAGACGTGCACCTGCAGACCCCCGTGCGCCTGCGCGGGCGGGGCACCCTGCCAGAGGTCCTCGACCAGGGTGTCGACGGCGACGACCTCGCCGCCGGCCGCGGCGAGGCGGGCCAGCAGCGCACGGCGGCGGCCCGACCCGACCTCGACGGCGGCGCCGCCTGCCGTCACGCGGAGCGGGCCGAGGACCCGGACCGTGACCTCACGCATCCTGGCAATCTAGAACGTCCCGGCCACCGCAGTCAGCCGTCCGTGCCCGCGGCGCGGACCGGCCGGCGTCATCCGCGGTTCAGACCGGCAGCAGCGCCTGCACCACGTCGGCGAGCTGGGCGGCGGTGCGGCACTCGTGCATCGGGAGCACCCCGCCGTAGCGGACGGCGGCGGAGTCGCCCGAGCCCCAGCTGCGACGCGGCTCGGGGTTGAGCCAGTGCGCGTTGCGGACCCGGCCGGCCATCATGCCCAGCGCACGCAGGTTCGGGTCGCGGTAGTTGGTGCGGCCGTCGCCCAGCACGAGCAGCGACGCCTTCGGGGTGAGCGCGTCGCCGTGGTGCTCGAGGAAGTCGCCGAACGCGCTGCCGTAGTCGGAGTGCCCGTCGAAGGCGGTGAGCCGGGCCTCGCGCAGCACCCGCGCCATCACCCCGGACAGCTCCGCGCCGGGCTCGAACAGGTGCGTGACCTCGTCGGTGCGCTCGATGAACGCGAACACCCGGACCCGGGAGAACTGCTCGCGCAGCGCCTGCACGAGCAGCAGCGTGAAGTGGCTGAACCCGGCGACCGAGCCGGAGACGTCGCAGAGCACGACCAGCTCGGGGCGCCCGGGACGCCGGACGCGGTGGGCCGGGTCCATCGGCACCCCGCCGGTGGACATCGACCGGCGCAGCGTGCGGCGCAGGTCCAGCCGCCCCCGGTTCGCGCGGCGGCGCCGGGCGGCCAGCCGCGCCGCGAGCCGGCGCGCCAGCGGCTGCACCGTGCGGCGCAGGTCGGCGAGCTGGGCGGCGTTCGCGGTGAGGAAGTCGACCCGGTCGGTCTGGGTCGGCGTGGTGGACCGGGCGACCTGCTCGCGGCCGCGCTGCTCGGCGGTGCGGCGGCGCACCTCCTCCCGGACGACGTCGCGGAAGCGGGCGATCCGGTCGCGGATCTCGCGGCGGCGGACCTCGGAGACGAAGTCGGTGTCGCCCTCCTGGCGGAGCCCGTCGAGGATCCGGGCCAGCAGCGTCTCCGGCGACAGCGCGTTGAGCGCCTGGTAGGCCGACCAGTTCGGGCGCGCGGTCTGCCCGCGCACACCCTGCCCGGCCGCCCCCGAGGTGCCGATCGCGTCGACGGCGGCGCGCGCGAGCTCGCGCAGGGTCTCCTCGTCGCCGTCGCGCAGCAGGTCCGCGAGGATCTCGCGCAGCGCGTCGACGTCGACCGGCCCGGTGCCCTCGCCCGACTCGTCGTCGATGCGGGGGACGTCGACGTCGGACACCCCGGCGCCGAGCGCGGGCGGGAACCACAGGTCGAACAGGGCGTCGAAGGTGTCTCGCTGGCCGGACCGGCGCAGCAGCGCCGCCGCGAGCCCCTCGCGGAGCTGGTCGCGGTGCAGCAGGTCCAGCGCGCCCAGCACGCGGGCCGCGTCGACGGTCTCCCCCGGGCCGACCGCGACCTCGTGGCGGCGCAGCGCCGCGACGAAGTCGACGAGGTGCCCGGGCAGGCCGTGCTCGGGGGCCAGTGCGGCGGCGGGCGGGGTGCTCACCGGACCATCATGCGCGACGGGGGGCGCTGCGGCCCACCCCGCGCGACGCCCCGACGACGACGGCGGCGTCCCGGTCGTGCCGCCGAGCCGCGACCGGGACGCCGTCGATCACCGCGGTCCCACACCGCGGGGGTTTCGGGCCGGGTCAGGCACCCGGGTCGAGCGGAACGAGGTTCGGGGTGAACGGCCGGTCGCCGGTGACCAGGCGCAGCGCGCCGTCGTAGCCGCCGGGGCCGTTCGCGTAGTCCAGGACGTGGCGCAGGTCCGACACCCCGTTGGTGCCCGCGGCGGGCAGCAGGTTCAGCGTGGACAGCAGGCCCAGCGCGCGCCCGTCGGCGGACAGGTAGCCCGAGCCGGAGTCGCCCGGGATGCCCGGGGTGACGGTCGCGACCAGGTGCGTCCAGCCGTTGCCCTGGGTGCCGGTGGTGGTGCCGGTCTTGGGCTTCAGCGCGCGCACGCCCTGGCGCAGCGAGGAGTTGCCGTAGCCGAACACGACCTCGCCGGCGCCGACGCCGTCCGGGTCGACACCGGTCGGGCCGCCGTGGAACGGCACCGAGGGGTTGGTCCGCGCGACGTCCGCGGGCGAGAGCTCCACCAGGGCGAAGTCGTTGTACTGGCAGGCGTCCGGGTCGGTCTCGCCGCGCTCCTGCATGGTCAGCCAGGACGAGTACACGAGCCGGCCCGGGTTCTGCGCGCCCTCGACGTCGACCGGGGTGCCCAGCGGCAGCGACCCGGCCTCGCAGCCGTTCACCTCGGTCGACCCGCCGGTGCCGGCGCAGTGCGCGGCCTGCCCGAGGAACACCGCGCCGCCGTCGGTGAAGACGAAGTTCGCGGTGCACTGGCCGCCGTCGGTCTCGGTCATGACGCCCGGGTGCACGGTCGCGGTGTCCGCCGGGGCGAACCCGGGGCCGTCCTGCGCGGCGGCGGTGCCGGTCGCGGCGAGACCGAGCGTCAGCACGGCGGCGCCGGCGAGTCCCGCGCGCAGCAGGCCGCGGCGCAGACGGGGGGTCCGGTCGGTGTCCGGGACGGCGGTCATCGGCGTCGGCCTCCGGGGAGCGGGGGGTCGCGTGGCGCGACCTCGGTCATCGGGATCAACTCGCGAGTGGGCCCGGTGGTTACGCCGGGTACCGGAGTCGATCCGATCTTCACTCCATCGGGGCGTGTTGCTTGACGCCCGGTCGGCCGATCGGGCACGACCGTTCAGTTCAGTCGCAGCTCCGCGGCGGCCTTGTCGGCGTCGCTGCGGTGCTTCAGCACGACGCCCAGGGTGGCGCGCACGGCGTCGTCGTCGAGGGTGTCGAGCCCGAGTGCGAGCAGCGTGCGGCCCCAGTCGATCGTCTCGGCGACGCTGGGGGCCTTGCGCAGCTCCATCGCGCGCAGCACCCGCACCGTGCGCACCAGCGCGTCGGTGAGCTGCTCGGTCAGCTCCGGCACCCGGGTCAGCACGATGCGGCGTTCGAGGTCGGCGTCGGGGAAGTCCAGGTGCAGGAACAGGCAGCGCCGCTTGAGCGCCTCGGACAGCTCGCGGGTGGAGTTCGAGGTCAGCAGCACGAACGGGCGGCGGACCGCCGTGACGGTGCCGAGCTCGGGGATGGAGACCTGGTAGTCCGACAGCACCTCCAGCAGCAGCCCCTCCACCTCGACGTCGGCCTTGTCGATCTCGTCGATGAGCAGCACCGTCGGGTCGGTGCGCCGGATCGCGGTCAGCAGCGGGCGCGGGAGCAGGAACTCCTCGGAGAAGACGTCGTCGCGGGTCGCGTCCCAGTTCTCCTGGCCCTGGCCCGCGGTGATGCGCAGCAGCTGCTTGGCGTGGTTCCACTCATAGAGGGCGCGGGCCTCGTCGATGCCCTCGTAGCACTGCAGGCGGACGAGACCGGCCGCGGCGGCCTGCGCGACGGCCTTGGCCAGCTCGGTCTTCCCGACCCCGGCCGGGCCCTCCACGAGCAGCGGCTTGCCGAGCCGGTCGGCGAGGAACACCGTCGTCGCGACGGCGGTGGAGGCCAGGTAGCCGGCGTCGCCGAGGCGTGCGGTGACGTCCGCGACGGAGCCGAAGACGGGCTGGTGGGCGGCGTTCTCCGGGGACACGGCGATCATCCTGCCCTCCGGAGCTGCCGCGCGTGGGACGGGTGGCCCGGGTCACAGCCGGCCGACCCGCGTCGCGGGACTGTCGGGGGTCGGGTCCACCATGGCTCCCATGACCACCGCCGCCCGGCCCGACTCGTCGACCACCGGCCTGCGCGAGCGCGCCGAGACCGTCCTGCAGCAGCTGGCCGGCGAGGGCGCGCGGCTGCGCGAGGACCAGTGGACCGCCATCGAGGCGCTCGTCGCCGGGCACCGCCGCGCGCTGGTCGTGCAGCGCACCGGCTGGGGCAAGTCGGCGGTGTACTTCGTCGCCACGGCGCTGCTGCGCGAGCAGGGCGCCGGGCCGACGGTCATCGTGTCGCCGCTGCTGGCCCTGATGCGCAACCAGATCGACGCCGCGATCCGCTCGGGCATCGTCGCGGTCACGGTGAACTCGGCCAACGCCGACGAGTGGGACGCGGTCTACGCCGACATCGCGAACGGCGACGTCGACGTCCTGCTCGTCTCCCCCGAGCGGCTCAACAACCCCGACTTCCGCGACCGGGTGCTGCCGCGGCTCGCCGCGTCCGCGGGGATGCTCGTGGTCGACGAGGCGCACTGCGTGTCGGACTGGGGCCACGACTTCCGGCCCGACTACCGGCGGCTGCGCACGCTGATCGCCGAGCTGCCGCCGGGGATCCCGGTACTGGCCACGACGGCGACGGCGAACGACCGCGTCGTCACCGACGTCTCCGAGCAGCTGGGCATGGGGCGCGACCAGCAGGACACGCTGGTGCTGCGCGGGTCGCTGGACCGCGAGTCGCTGCGCCTGGCCGTGGTGTCGCTGCCGACCCCGGCGCGACGCCTGGCCTGGCTCGCGGCCAAGCTCGACGAGCTGCCCGGCGCCGGGATCGTCTACACGCTGACCGTGCAGGCGGCCGAGGAGGTGGCCGCGTTCCTGCGCGAGCGCGGGTTCGCGGTGCGGTCCTACTCGGGCAGGACCGACCCGGAGGAGCGGCTGGCCGCCGAGTCCGACCTGCTGGAGAACCGGGTGAAGGCGCTGGTGGCGACGTCCGCGCTGGGCATGGGCTTCGACAAGCCCGACCTGGGCTTCGTCGTGCACCTGGGGGCGCCCGCCTCCCCGGTGGCCTACTACCAGCAGATCGGCCGGGCCGGGCGCGCGCTGGAGCGGGCGGAGGTCGTGCTGCTGCCCGGCCGCGAGGACCGCGACATCTGGGCCTACTTCGCCTCGCTCGCGTTCCCGCCCGAGCCGCTGGTCCGCCAGACCCTGGCCGTGCTGTCGGACCGTCCGCAGTCCACCGCGTCGATCGAGACGCGGGTCGACCTGTCCCGCACCCGGCTGGAGATGCTGCTCAAGGTCCTCGACGCCGACGGCGCGGCGAAGCGGGTCAAGGGCGGCTGGGTCGCGACCGGGCAGGAGTGGGTCTACGACACCGAGCGCCACGAGCGGGTGAACGAGGCCCGCCGCTCCGAGCAGCAGGCGATGCTCGACTACATCGCGACCACCGAGTGCCGGCTGGTGTTCCTGCGCCGCCTGCTCGACGACCCGGACCCCACCCCGTGCGGGCGCTGCGACACCTGCACCGGCACCGTCTGGTCCGCCGAGGTGTCCGGCGACGGCGAGGCGGCCGCCGCCGAGCGCCTCGCCCGCCCCGGGGTCGAGGTCGCGCCGCGCAAGATGTGGCCGTCGGGGATGAAGGACATCGGGGTCCCGCTGTCCGGTCGCATCGCCCCCGGCGAGCAGGCCGCGTCCGGGCGCGCCGTCGGGCGGCTGTCCGACATCGGGTGGGGCACCCGGCTGCGCGAGCTGCTGGGCGGCGAGGACGCGCCGGTCGGCTCCGACCTGCTCGACGCGGTCGTGCGGGTGCTGGCCGGCTGGGAGTGGGAGACGCGCCCGGCCGGGGTCGTCGGCATCGGGTCGCGCACCCGCCCGCACCAGCTCGAGCACCTGGCGCGGCGGATCGCCGAGATCGGGCGGCTGCCGCTGCTGGGCACCGTCCCCCCGGCCGGGGAGCGCCCCGCGGCCCGGGAGAACTCCGCCCAGCGCCTCGCCGCGGTGTACGCCTCGCTCGACACCGACGCGCTGCCCGACCTGTCCGGGGTCGGCGGCCCGGTCCTGCTGGTCGACGACGTCGTGGACACCGGCTGGACGATGACCGTCGCGGCCCGGGCGGTACGGCGGGCCGGGGCGCCGTCGGTGCTGCCGCTCGTGCTGGCCGTCGCGGGCTGAGGGTCGCGACCGCCGGCGCGCGGGCCTGGGCGATCGAGGTTACCGCGGGTAAGTTGTGGGCATGAACCCTCCCGATCTCGCCCTGAAGGCCATGAACGCCGGGCACCGGCTGCTGATCCGGCTCACCGGCGGCCGGGTCGGCCACTCGGCGATGGGCATGCCGGTGGTCGAGCTGACGACGGTCGGGCGCCGCTCCGGCGAACCCCGCACGGTGCTGCTCACCGCGCCGCTGCACGGCGACGGCAGCTACGTCGTGGTCGCGTCGCGGGGTGGCGACGACAAGCACCCCGCCTGGTTCCTGAACCTGCGCGCCCACCCCGACGTCGAGGTCGCCGTCCAGGGCGGCCCCCGCACCCCCATGCGCGCGCGGATCGCCGACCCCGAGGAACGCGCCCGGCTCTGGCCGCAGGTGACCGACCGCTACCGCAACTACGCCGGCTACCAGCGCAGCACGACCCGCGAGATCCCCCTGGTGCACCTGGAACCGCGCGACTGACGCGACGCTGGTCCCGTCCGGCGGCACCGCGGTGCGGGGCGGGCTGGTGGACGTCGACGTCGAGCAGGTCCGAGCCGACGGGCTCAGCCGGGCTCCCACCGCACCGCCAGCCGCGTCCCCGCGGTGTCGACCAGCTCCGTCCCGGCGGTGGCGACCAGCTCCGCCGCGGCGGCGTCGGCCGTCGGGGCGAGCGACGGGACCACCGCCTCGATCCGCAGGTCGGCGGCGTGCGGCCGGCCCGCCGCCACCCAGCCCTCGACGAGCGCGGTCAGCCGCGCGGCGGCGGTGCCGCCGTCCGGGCCGCAGGAGCGGACGGTCGCGGGCGGGTCGGCGAGCAGCAGGGCGCACCCCTCGCCCGCGACCAACCCGAGCCCGGCGCGGGCGCGGCCCAGGTCGAACAGCGCCGGCCCCGGTCCGGTGGCCGGGCCGAACAGCCGCACCGTGCCGGGGTCGGCGAGCGCGCACCAGAGCCCGAGCCCGTCCCACAGGTCGGCCCCCGAGCCCGCGGCCGCCGCGGGCCGGTCGGTCCCCTCCCCCGCGACCGCGCGGACGAGCACGGCCGCGGTGCCGTCGGTGCCGTCGGTGCCGTCGTCCGGGCCACCGTCGGGGCAGGCGGGCTGGACCCGCCAGCCGTCGCCGGGCAGCGCGATCTCCGCGCCCGGGTCGGCGCCGGCGCCGCGCAGCCGCACGAACGCGCAGCTGCGCACCGACCGCGACGACAGCCGTCCCGGTGCGGTGTGGTCGAACGCGACCGACAGCTGGCTGCCGCGGACGGTGAGCGGCAGCAGCAGCCGTCCGCCGGGGGCGAGCTGCTCCACCCACTCCGGCCGGATCCCGGTCGACCCGACGGTCAGCTCGATCCGGTCGTAGGGCGCCGCGGGCGGGTACCCGAGCGCCCCGTCCCCGGTCACCACCGTGACGTGGTCGTACCCGGCCGCGGCCAGGTTCGCGCGGGCGCCGGCGACGAGGTCGTCGTCGATGTCCAGCGTGGTCACCGCGCCGTCCGGGCCGACCAGGCGGGCGAGCAGTGCCGCGTTCCAGCCCGCGCCCGCGCCGACCTCCAGCACGTGCTGTCCCGGCCCGGCCTCCAGCTGCTCGAGCATGATCGCGACCATCGACGGCTGCGACACCGAGCTGACCGTCACGCCGTCGTCGACCTTGATCGGGACGGCGGCGTCGTCGTAGGCGCGCCCGTGGCTCAGCCCGGGCAGGAAGAGGTGGCGCGGCACCGTCTCCAGTGCCGCGCGGACCGCGGGGCTGCGTACCCGGCCGTCGCGGACCAGGGACGCGACCAGTGCGGACCGGGCGCGGTCGGCCGACATGCGGGCATTGTGCCGCGTCCGTCTAGAGCAGTACGAGGTCGTCGGCGTGGACCAGCTCGCGACGCTGCTCGGGCGGCAGGTCGCGGGTCCGGCGGCCGATCATGTGGGGCAGCTCGCTGCTGTCGTAGGAGACGACGCCGCGCGCGACGGGCCGCCCGCCGGGGGCGAGCAGCTCGACGACGTCGCCGGCGTCGAAGTCCCCGGAGACGCCGTGCACCCCGGCCGCGAGCAGCGAACGGCGCCGCCTGCGCACGGCCTCGACGGCGCCGGCGTCGAGGTCCAGGGCGCCGCGCACGTCGGCGGCGTGGCGCAGCCAGAAGCGTCGCGCGCTCATCCGGGTGCCGGCGGCGCGGAACGCGGTGCCGACCTTCGGACCGTCCTCGGTGGACACCAGCGCGTCGGCGATCCGCTCGGCGGAGGTCAGCAGCACCGGGATCCCGGCCGCCGACGCCGTCGCCGCCGCCGTGACCTTCGTGGCCATGCCGCCGGTGCCCAGGCCCGACCCGGGCCGGGTGACGCTCACCCCCGCCAGCTCGGCCGGGTCGTCCACCTCGGTGATCATCGAGGTGCCGGGGTCGCGCGGGTGGCCGTCGTAGAGGCCGTCGACGTCGGAGAGCAGCACCAGCGCGTCCGCGCCGACGATGTGCGCGACCAGCGCGGCGAGCCGGTCGTTGTCGCCGACCCGGATCTCGGCGGTCGCGACGGTGTCGTTCTCGTTGACCACCGGCAGCGACCCGAGCTGCAGCAGCCGCTCCAGGGTGCGCTGGGCGTTGCGGTAGTTCGAGCGGCGGATCATGTCGTCGGCGGTGAGCAGGACCTGCCCGATGCCCTGGCCGTGCCGGGCGAACGACGCCGAGTACGCGTGCGCGAGCAGCAGCTGCCCCACCGACGCCGCGGCCTGCTGGGTCGCGAGGTCCCGCGGGCGCCGGCGCAGCTGCAGCGGGGCGAGCCCGGCCGCGATGGCCCCGGAGGAGACGAGCACGACCTGCGCGCCGACCTCGCGGCGCGTCATCAGGGCGTCGACGAGCGCGTCGAGGCGGGCCGGGTCGAGCCCGCCGGTGAGGCTGGTCAGCGACGACGAGCCGACCTTGACCACGATCCGCTTCGCCGCACCGAGTGCGGCGCGGGTGCTCACGCCCGTCTCACTCCTCGATCTCGTGGTCCGAGGAGTAGCGGGCACCGGCCGCGAGCTCGGCGTCGGACAGGTGCTCACGGCGTGCGCCGCGGGCGCGCTTGCGCTCGGCCGCACCGACGCGCTCGTGGTTCTCCAGGCGGACGTCGGTACCGCGGCCGGTGAGCAGCGCCGCGATCCCGGCCGGGGTGGACGGCTCCCAGTCGAAGGTGACGTCGCCGATGGTGACCGGGCAGCCGGGGAGCGCCCCGGCCTTGGCCAGCGCCTCCTCGACACCGAGGCGGGCGAGCCGGTCGGCGAGGTAGCCGACGGCCTCGTCGTTGTCGAAGCTGGTCTGGCGGATCCACCGCTCGGGCCGCTCGCCGCGCACGACGAAACCGCCCTCGATCTGCGGGTCCGCGCCGATGGTGAACCCGGAGTCGTCGACGGCGCGCGGGCGCAGCACGATCCGGCTCGGCTCGGCCTCCGGACGGGCGGCGCGGGCCGCCGCGACCCGCTCGGCCATCGCGAAGCCGAGCTCCCGCAGCCCGGCGCGGGAGGCGGTGGAGATCGCGAACACCGGCCAGCCGAACCGTTCGGCGATCTCGTCGCGGACGATGTCGACGAGGTCCGCCGCGTCCGGGACGTCGACCTTGTTCAGTGCGACGAGCCGGGGCCGCTGGTCGATCCGCTCCCCCAGCGCGCTGGTGCCCAGCGCCTCGGCGTAGTGGGCGAGCTCGGCCTCGAGCGCCTCGATGTCGGACACCGGGTCGCGCTCGGTCTCGAACGTCGCGCAGTCCACGACGTGCACCAGCACCGAGCAGCGCTCGATGTGCCGCAGGAACTCCAGGCCCAGGCCGCGTCCCTCGGCGGCGCCCGGGATCAGCCCGGGGACGTCGGCGACGGTGAAGGTGTCGTCGCCGGCGCTGACCACGCCGAGCTGGGGCACGAGCGTCGTGAACGGGTAGTCGGCGATCTTCGGGCGGGCCGCGGACATGGCCGCGACCAGCGAGGACTTGCCGGCGCTGGGGAACCCGACGAGGCCGACGTCGGCCAGGCTGCGCAGCTCCAGGGTCAGCTCGACCTCGTCGCCGGGCTCGCCGAGCAGGGCGAAGCCGGGCGCCTTGCGGGCCGCCGACGCGAGCGCGGCGTTGCCGAGCCCGCCGCGGCCGCCCTCGGCCGCGACGTAGCGGGTGCCGGGCCCGACCAGGTCGGCGACGACCTCGCCGCGCCGGTCGAGCACGACGGTGCCGTCCGGGACGCGCAGCTCCAGGTCGGGGGCGTTGGCGCCCTGCTTGAACGCGCCCTGGCCCTGCGTGCCGCTCTTCGCGACGGCGCGCGGCCGGTGGTGGTAGTCGAGCAGGGTGTGCACGCCCGGGTCGACGACGAGCACGACCGACCCGCCCCGGCCGCCGTTGCCGCCGTCGGGGCCGCCGAGCGGCTTGAACTTCTCGCGGTGCACCGAGGCGCAGCCGTTGCCCCCGGCTCCCGCGGTCGCGTGCAGCACGACGCGGTCCACGAACCGGGACATGACGGTGCTCCTCTCGGGTGGTGACACGACGAACGGCGGGCCCCCCGGTTACCGGGGTGACCCGCCGTCGGCGTCGCTGTGCTGGCGGGTCGCTCAGACCTCGGCCGGCACGATGTTGACGGTCTTGCGGCCGCGCTTGGAACCGAACTCGACGGTCCCGGCGGCGAGGGCGAACAGCGTGTCGTCCTTACCGCGCCCGACGTTCACACCCGGGTGGGTGCTGGTGCCGCGCTGGCGGATGAGGATCTCGCCGGCCTTGACGGTCTGGCCGCCGAAGCGCTTCACGCCCAGGTACTGGGGGTTCGAGTCGCGACCGTTGCGGGAGCTGGACGCACCCTTCTTGTGTGCCATGACGCAGGCTCCTTACTTGCCGATCGCGGTGACCTGGACCTTCGTCAGCGGCTGACGGTGCCCCTGACGCTTGTGGTACCCGGTCTTGTTCTTGAACTTGTGGATCCGGATCTTCGGACCCTTGGTGTGCTCGACGACGGTGGCGGTCACCGCGGAGGTGAGGCCGCTGACGTCGGTGGTCACCTGGTCGCCGTCGACGAGCAGCACGGCGGGCAGGCTGATCTCGGCGCCGGGCTCACCGTCGATCTTCTCGACGGTGACCACGTCGTCGACGGCCACCTTGTACTGCTTGCCGCCGGTCTTGACGATCGCGTACATCGCTGACGCACGACTCCTGAACATCGGGGGCGCACCGGGTGCGCTCGGGTCTTCACAGCTCGCGCCGGTCCCGGCGCGCACACCACTACCCAGTATCGACTCGCACGAGACGCGCGGGGCCGTGGCTTCTGTCGGTCAAGGGTACGCGACCCCGCCGGAGGTCCTCCGACGGGGGTCGCGCTCACCCCCCGTCCTGGGGCGGGCCCGCCGGGCGGGACGCCGCCCGGCGCGGACGGCGGGTTCGGGTGACGACCGCACCGGGTTCCGGCTGCGCGGGCACGGCCGTGGCCGCCCCCGCCCCGGCCGGTTCCGTCGCGGGCGTCTCCGGCACGGAGCCGGTCGTGATGACCACCGGGTCGCCCCCGCGGACGGGGGCGCCGGCGGAGCGGCTGACCCGGCGACGGCGCGGCGCCGGACCGGCGTCGTCCGTCACGGGGGTCTCCGCGGTCTGCGGGGTCTCCGCGGCCGGTGCGGCCGCCGGCTCGGCGGTCTCCGCGGCGGGGGCCGGGGCGTCCACGGGGTCCACGGCGTCCGGGGACTCCGGGACCGTGCGGGTCGCCTCGGCCACCGGGGCCGACGAGCCGGTCAGCGCGCCCCGGGGCTCGGCGACGACGGTGTCGTCGTCGGCCGGCTCGGGGGCGGGTGCGGCGTCGGTGACGGTCGTGTCGGCCGTGGCGGGCACGGACACACCGGTGTCCCCCGCGGCCGCGCCGTCGTCGCCGGGGGCACCGCGGCGCGCGGCGACGGCCGCGACGCCCGCGGCGGCCGACGCGGTGTCCACCGCGCGCTCGCCGCCGCTGCCGGAGTCCTCGGCCGGGCCGCTGCCACCGCCGGACCCGTTGCCGGGGTTCCCGTTGCCGGAGCCGTTGCCGGAGCCGTTGCCCGCGTCGGCGTTGCCGCCGCCACCGCGACGGCGCCGGCGGCGTCCGCCGCCCTCGCCGTCACCGTTCTGGGAGCCGTTCGGGGACCCGTTCTGCGACGCGCCGGCGTGGGAGCCGTTCCGGTCCCCGTTCGGCGACCCGTCCTTCGCGCCGTCCTTCGAGCCGTCCTTGGAGCCGTTGCCGTTGCGGCCGCCGTGCTGGTGCTCGCCCGCCGGCTCGGTGGACACGATCACCCCGCGTCCGCGGCAGTGCTCGCAGGTGGTGGAGAAGTGCTCCAGCAGCCCGCCGCCGACCCGCTTGCGGGTCATCTGGACCAGGCCGAGCGAGGTCACCTCGGCGACCTGGTGCCGGGTGCGGTCCCGGGCCAGGCACTCGGTGAGGCGGCGCAGCACCAGGTCCCGGTTCGCCTCCAGCACCATGTCGATGAAGTCGACGACGATGATCCCGCCGATGTCGCGCAGCCGGAGCTGGCGGACGATCTCCTCGGCCGCCTCCAGGTTGTTGCGGGTGACGGTCTCCTCGAGGTTCCCGCCGGACCCGGTGAACTTGCCGGTGTTGACGTCGACGACGGTCATCGCCTCGGTCCGGTCGATCACCAGCGTGCCGCCCGAGGGCAGCCACACCTTGCGGTCGAGCGCCTTGAGCAGCTGCTCGTCGATGCGGTGGTCGGTGAAGACGTCGGTCGGGCCGGTGTGGCGGTGCATCCGGTCGGTCAGCTCCGGCGCGACGTGGGACACGTAGCCGGAGACGGTGTCCCAGGCGTCGGAGCCGGACACGATCAGCGTCGAGAAGTCCTCGTTGAACTGGTCGCGCACGACCTTGACCAGCATGTCCGGCTCCTCGTAGAGGAGCGTGGGTGCCTTGGGCGCGCCGGGGCCGGTCTTGGCGGCCTTCTCCCTGACGACCTCCCACTGCGCCTGCAGGCGGCGGACGTCGCGCTCCAGGGCGTCGTGCGAGACGCCCTCCGACGCCGTCCGGATGATCACCCCGGCGTCGGCCGGGACGATCTCCTTGAGCATCTCCTTGAGGCGCTTGCGCTCGGTGTCGGGCAGCTTGCGCGAGATGCCCGCGGCGCCGCCGGAGGGCACGTAGACCAGGAAGCGGCCGGCGAGGGAGATCTGCGTGGTCAGCCGGGCGCCCTTGTGCCCGACCGGGTCCTTGGTGACCTGGACGAGCACCTGGTCGCCGGAGGACAGCGCCTGCTCGATCTTGCGGGCCTTGCCGTTGAGCCCGGCGGCGTCCCAGTCGACCTCGCCGGCGTAGAGCACGGCGTTGCGGCCGCGGCCGATGTCGACGAACGCGGCCTCCATCGACGGCAGCACGTTCTGCACGCGGCCGAGGTAGACGTTGCCGACCATGCTCGGGCCGGCCGCGCCGGAGCCGGTGATGAAGTGCTCGACGAGGATGCCGTCCTCGAGCACGCCGATCTCGGTGCGGTCGGACCGCTGCCGGATGACCATCTGGCGGTCCACCGACTCGCGGCGGGCCAGGAACTCCGACTCCGACAGGATCGGCGGGCGACGGCGGCCGGCGTCGCGGCCGTCGCGGCGGCGCTGGCGCTTGGCCTCGAGCCGGGTGGAGCCACGGACACCCTGGACCTGGTCGTCGGACGACGGGCCGGAGTCGCTGCGCGCCTCGCGCACCCGGGTGACGGTGTTCGGCGGGTCGTCCTCGGAGCGGTCCTCGACGTCGGACCCCCCGCGGCGACGGCGGCGGCGCCGGCGGCGGGACCCGCCGCCGGACTGGTCGTCGGAGTCCGACGCCTCGCCCGCGTCGTCGGCGGAGTCCTGCTCGTCGTCGCCGTCGGTGCCCGCGGCGTCGGCGGACCCGTCGGTGGCCTCGTCGCCGGACTCGTCGGTGCCGTCGTCGGTGCCGTCCTCGCCGCCCTTGCCGCGGCCGCGGCCGCGACGGCCCCGGCGACGGCGGCGGCGGTTGCCGTCGTCGTCACCGTCGTCGTCCCCGGTGTCGGCCCCGGTGTCGGCACGGTCGGCGCCGTCGGACCCGTCCTGCGCGTCGGACCCGGCGTCACCGGACCCGCCGGTGGTGTCGGACGCCGCGGCGTCGGCGGGCTCCGCGTCACGGTCCTTGCGACGGCGCCCGCGACGGCCCTTGCGGCCCTCGCCGTCGGACGCCTCGGAGCCGTCCGCCCCGTCGGTGCCCTCGGCGGCCGGGGCGCCGGTCGCGCCGGGGGCCTGGAACATCGGGACCGCGAAGACCGGGGCGAGGGCCGGGGCGGCCTCCCGCCCGGCGGGGGCGCTCCCGAACGCCGCGGCCGGGGCGTCGGCGGCGGGGTCGGCGGAGGGGTCGATCTCGAGCACGGCGAGCGCCTCGGTCACCGCCGGGTCGGCCGCGGCCGGCTCGGCGGGGATCTCGGCCGCACCGCCCGCGCTGCCCGCGCCGTCGGCACCGCCGGGTGCCGGGCGCAGCGCGGCGACGACCTGCTCGGCCGTCACGCGGGTGATGCTCGACTGGACGCTGCGGACCTCCTGGCCCAGGTCGGCCAGTGCCTGCAGGACCTCGCGGCTCGCGGTGCCCAGCAGCTTGGCCAGGGCGTGCACCCGCATCTTCTCCGGCAGGTCGGAGAGCCCGCCGGTGTCACCGGCGGGCGTGTCGTTCACGGACATTCAGCTCCTTCGCCCCCGGGCGCCTCGCGTCGGAGGCGGCCGCGCAGGGACCTTGCGCGTTCTGTTTCCGCAGCTCGCGCGGGTTGCGCGGTGCGGCACATCTGGTGTCGCTCCCCGGGCGTCCGGGGCTGGTGCTCGACGCCGGACCGGAGGCGTGCGTGCCGTCCGGGTCAGGATCCGTCCGGCCGGGCCCGGGTCGCCGGGACCGCACCGAGCGGGTCCACCAGGTCGCCCCCGTCGTCGAGCAGGCCCTGCGCCAACCGGGTGGCCGTCACCGGTACCGGCGGCGCCAGGTCTGCGACGACGGTGAGCGCGCCCAGTACGTCATCGGGTCGGACGGTCGGTGTCGTCAGCCGTACGACCGCCGTCAGTATCGCACAGTCGGTGACCGGGACCGGGTGACCCGCCGACCCGGACGGGTCGTGATCGCCGGGAGTGGCGTTCACCTGCGGTTCGACGGACAGAGTGACGACGGCCGCACGGACGTCGATCTCCTTGCGCCCGGACGGCGTGACCCGGGTCACGACGACGGACTCCTCCGCGAGGAACCGCTCGACCGCCGCGGCGACCTCGGCCGCGGGCACGCCGCGGACCTCCAGGCGCCACCGGCCGGCGTCGATCCGGTCGGCGAGCGCGGGCGGCGCCGCGGTGACGGCGGCGACGACGTCGAGCCCGTCGGGCAGCGCGCGGTCCATCGCGGCCCGGACCAGCTCCGGGTCGACCTCGCGGGTCAGGCCCATCTCGACGTACTCGGCCTCGCTGGCCGCGCCGGTCGGGGCGGCCCCCACCCAGGACAGCCGCGGGTGCGGGCTGAACCCGTGCGAGTGCGCGACCGGGACGCCGGCGCGCCGCACCGCGCGCTCGAAGCTGCGGGCCACGTCGCGGTGGGACAGGAACCGCAGCCGGCCGCGCTTGGCGAAGCGCAGGCGGACCCGCTGCACCGTCGGGGGTGCCGGGTTCGCCGCCGCTCCTGCCTTCACGCGTGCCATGGCCGGTGAGTCTAGAAGGGCGCGGCCCGCCCGCTGCCGCCGCCGTGCACACGCACCGGCACACGCACTGCGGGCACCGTGGCGCGGTCCCGCCCGCCGAGAGGAGCCCGCCATGTCATCCGCCGGTACCGCACCCGACCCGACCGCCCTGCGCCCGGCCCACCGCGCCGTGTGGGCCTCCGGGGACTACGCGGCCGTCGCCGCCACGCTGATCCCCGGGCTCGGCGCCGAGCTGGTCGAGGCGACCGGCGTCGCCGCGGGCGAGCAGGTGCTCGACGTCGCCGCGGGCACCGGCAACGCGGCGGTCCCGGCGGCGCTGCGCGGCGCGGACGTGATCGCCGCCGACCTCACCCCCGAGCTGCTCGCGGCGGGCGCCCGGGCGGCCGCCGATCGGGGCGCCGAGCTGGAGTGGGTCGAGGCCGACGCGCACGACCTGCCGTTCCCCGACGCCGCGTTCGACGTCGTGCTGTCCTGCGTGGGCGTGATGTTCGCGCCCTACCACGAGCGGGCGGCCGCGGAGCTGCTGCGCGTCTGCCGGCCGGGCGGGCGGATCGGCCTGCTCAACTGGACGCCCGAGGGCTTCGTCGGCGGACTGTTCGCCACGCTGGGCCCGTTCGTCCCCGCCCCGCCGCCCGGCGCGACGCCCGGGGTGCGCTGGGGCACCGAGGAGCACCTCGCCCGGCTGTTCGGCGACGGGGTGCGGGACCTGCGGGCCCGGCGCGCCACCGTCCGGTTCGACGTGGTCGCCGACCCCGCCGGGTTCCGCGACTGGTGGAAGCAGAACTACGGCCCGGTCGTCACCGCCTACGCCCGCCTCGCCGACGACCCGGAGCGCACCGCCGAGCTCGACGAGGCGTTCGCCGCCTACCTGGACCGGACCCGCGCGGGCGACCACTGGGACGCGGAGTACCTGCTCGCCACGGCCGTGCGGACCTGACTGCAGGGGCCGAACGGCCGGTCCCCGACCGGCGGTGACGGTGGGATCCTGACCCCTCCGTGTGGGAGGGGGCGCCGCCATGACCGTCGTGCGGCTGCTCGGCCCGCCCCGCACCCTGGTCGCGGAGCCGGTGCGGGGCCGCAAGCCGTGGGCCCTGCTGGCCCTGCTGCTCTGCACGGCGGGCCCGGTTCCCCGCTGCCGTGCCGTGGGGATGCTGTTCCCCGACGCCGAGGACCCGGCGGCCGCGCTGCGCTGGACGCTGAGCCGGGCGCGCCGCGCCGCCGGCGGCACGATCCGGATCGGCGGGGACCCGCTGCGCGTCGAGCCGGTGCCGGGCACCGTCGTCGACGTGCTCGACGTCCTGGCCGGGCGCCGCCCGGCCGGCTGGCCGCTCGACGAGGCGACCCTGCCGCTCCTGGAGGGCTGCGAGCCCGACGTGCCGGAGTTCGCGGCGTGGCTGCACGGCCGCCGTCTCGACCTGGCCCGGGCCGGGCTGCGGCTGCAGGAGGCCGGGTCCTACTGCTCGAGCACCAGCAGCGCGTCGCCCGCCGGGCGGAACCCGGCCCGGCGGTAGAACGCGGCGCTGCCCGGCGTCGGCGCCAGCATGAGCCGCCGGTAGCCGCGGGCCCGGGCGTGCGCGACGACGGCGGACAGCAGCGCCCGCGGCACCCCCGCCTCGGCGAACGCGGCCAGCACGAACGCGTTGCCGACCTGGCCGGTCCGCCCGCCGCGCCCGCCGGGGCGCGGCATCTGCACGGTCTCCAGCACGTTGACCGACCCGACCGGGGTCCAGCCGGCGCGGTCGCTGCCGGCCTCGGCGACCCAGAACGCGCGCCGCGGCTGCTCGACCCGCCACCAGGCGGCGAAGGCCTCCTCGAAGGCCGGGTCGTCGACCGGGCGGCCCGCACGCTCCTCGAGCCACTGGCGGCGCAGCCGGGCCAGGCCGGCGACGTCGCGCTCGTCGGCGACCCGCACCCGCAGGCGCCGCCCGCCGTACTCCCAGGTCGAGGTGTCGGCGACGGCCGGGTCCGGGATGGAGGACAGTCCGTTCTCAGTCACCCGGGTGTGCGCCCCCGAGCGCCCCCGCGGACGCCGTCGGGTTGACCACGGTGAGCGGCAGCAGGGTCGTCCCGCTGGGGCCGACCTCGATGTCGGTGCCGGTGGACGGGCAGACACCGCAGTCGAAGCACGGCGTCCAGCGGCAGTCGTCCTGCTCGCGGCCGTCCAGAGCGTCCTGCCAGTCCTCCCAGAGCCAGTCCCGCTCCAGCCCGGAGTCGAGGTGGTCCCACGGCAGGATCTCCTCGGCGTCGCGCTCGCGGGTGGTGAACCAGTCCAGCGACACCCCCTGCGGCTCCAGCGCCTGCGCGGCGGAGTCGACCCAGCGGCGGTAGGAGAAGTGCTCGGACCAGCCGTCGAACCGGCCGCCGTCGCGCCAGACCTTCTCGATGACGGCGCCGACCCGCCGGTCGCCCCGGGCGAGCAGTCCCTCGATCAGCGACGGCTCGCCGTCGTGGTAGCGCATGCCGATGTTGCGCCCGATCCGCCGGTCGGAGTTCACCGCCTCGCGCAGCTTGCGCAGCCGGGAGTCGACGACCTCGGGGTGGCACTGCGCGGCCCACTGGAACGGGGTGTGCGGCTTGGGCACGAACCCGCCGATGGAGATGGTGCAGCGCACGTCGTTGCGCCCGGACGCCTCCCGGCCCGCCTTGATGACGCGGTGCGCCATGCCCGCGATCTCCAGCACGTCCTCGTCGGTCTCGGTGGGCAGCCCGCACATGAAGTAGAGCTTCACCTGCCGCCAGCCCTGGGAGAACGCCTCGGCGCAGGTCCGGATCAGGTCGTCCTCGGAGACCATCTTGTTGATCACCCGGCGGATGCGCTCGGACCCGCCCTCGGGGGCGAAGGTCAGCCCGGAGCGGCGGCCGTTGCGGGAGATCTCGTTGGCGAGGTCGATGTTGAACGCGTCGACGCGCGTGCTCGGCAGCGACAGCGAGGTGTTGGTGCCCTCGTAGCGGTCGGCGAGGCCCTTGGTGATCTCGGCGATCTCGGAGTGGTCGGCGCTGGACAGCGACAGCAGGCCGACCTCGTCGAAGCCCGAGGCGCGCACGGCCGCGTCGACCATCTCGCCGACCCCCTGCAGCGACCGCTCCCGCACCGGGCGGGTGATCATGCCCGCCTGGCAGAACCGGCAGCCGCGGGTGCAGCCGCGGAAGATCTCCACGCTGGCCCGCTCGTGGACGGTCTCGGCCAGCGGGACCAGCGGCTTCTTCGGGTACGGCCACTCGTCGAGCTCGATGGTGGTGCGCTTCTGCACGGTGGCCGGGACGCGCTCGTCGGCCGGGGTGACGGCGTCGATGTGGCCGTCGGGCCGGTAGGTCACGTCGTAGAGGGAGGGCACGTAGCAGCCGGGCGTCGCGGACAGGCGCAGCAGCAGCTCGCGCCGCCCGCCCGGGCGCCCCTGCGCCTTCCAGTCGCGCACCACGTCGGTGATGTCGCCGACGACCTCCTCGCCGTCGCCCAGCGCGGCGACGTCGACGAAGTCCGCGACCGGCTCCGGGTTGAACGCGGCGTGCCCGCCCGCGACGACCACCGGGTGGCTCTCGTCGCGCCCGGACGCGTGCAGCGGGATGCCCGCCAGGTCCAGCGTGGTGAGCAGGTTGGTGTAGCCCAGCTCGGTGGAGAACGAGACGCCGAGGACGTCGAAGTCGCCGACGGCGTGGTGGGCGTCGACGGTGAACGCGGGGACACCCGACTCGCGCATCAGGGCCTCGAGGTCGGGCCAGACCGCGTAGCAGCGCTCGGCCAGTGCGTCGGCCCGCTCGTTGAGGACCTCGTAGAGGATCTGGACGCCCTGGTTGGGCAGGCCGACCTCGTAGGCGTCCGGGTAGAGCAGTGCCCAGCGGACGGCCGCGGAGTCCCACGGCTTGACCTGCGAGTTCCCCTCACCGCCGACGTACTGCACCGGCTTGGCGACGCGGGGCAGGATCGGTTCCAGGGCGGGGAAGACGGAGGTGGGTGCCACGCTGAACCAGGGTAGCCACGTCCGATCCGGGCGAACCGGCGGGTGGTGTACGACCGAACCCCGGCCGTGGAACCCGAGGAGTACACCGACGTCGGCGCGGTCCGGCTGTGCCACCAGTCCTTCGGGGACCCGGCCGACCCGGCGGTGCTGCTCGTCATGGGGCTGGGCCTGTCGATGGACTGGTGGCGCGACGGGTTCTGCACCGGGCTGGCCGGGCGCGGGTTCCACGTCGTGCGGTTCGACAACCGCGACGTCGGCCGCTCCACCCATCTGTCCGGCCCGGGCATCTCGGCCTGGGGGTTCCTGACCCGGCGGGCCCGGCCCGTCTACACCCTCGCCGACATGGCCGACGACGCCGGCGGGCTGATCGCGCGCATCGCGCCCGGCGGTGCGCACGTGGTCGGCGCCTCGCTGGGGGCCTCGATCGCGCAGGAGACCGCGATCCGCCACCCCGGCCTGGTCCGCTCGCTCGTCTCCGTGATGGGCCGCCCCGGCGACGGGACGGGCCGCACCGCCCCGCGGATGGTGCCGGAGTTCCTGCGCCCACCCCCGCCGGACCCGGTGGAGGGCATGGTGCGCTCGTTCCGCCGGATCGGCTCGGCCGGGCGGACCGCCGGCGACGACGAGGACGTCCGCGTCACCGTCCGCCGCGCGCTGGCGCGCGAGACCGGGGACGGCAGCGGGGCCGGGCGTCAGCTCGCCGCGATCGTCGCCGAGCGGGACCGGACCGCGGACCTGGCCGCGCTGCGGTGCCCGGCGCTGGTGCTGCACGGTGCCGCGGACCGGATCATCCGACCCGACGGCGGACGGGCCACCGCCGCGGCGATCCCCGGCGCCGAGCTGGTCGAGGTCGCCGGAATGGGGCACGACCTGCCGCGGTGGGTGTGGCCGCAGCTGCTCGACGGGATCGCGCGGACCGCGGCGCGGGCGCACGCCCGCTGACCGGTCAGGACCGGCGCAGCGCGGCCCGGGTCGCGTCGTCGGCCGGGAGGAAGGTCTCCAGTGCCAGCTCCGCGAGCGTCACGTCGTGCGGCGCGCCGAAGGTCGACACCACCGAGTGGAACCGCAGCGTCGCGCCCGCGGCGTCGAGCACCAGCGGGAGCAGCACGTCCGACCCCGGCGAGGGGAGCGCGGACTCCGCCGGCGCGGGGTAGCCGCGGCACTCGGCGAGCAGGGCGACCAGCCGCGGGTCGGCGGTCATCCGGACCTGCCGTTCCAGCCGGTGCAGCAGGTGCCCGCGCCACTGGGCGAGGTTGCGGATGCGCGGGGCGAGCCCGCCGGGGTGCAGGCAGGCGCGGTGCACGTTGAGCGGCGGCCCGGCCGCCTCCGGCGCGAGGTCCGCGACGAGCGCGCCCGCGGCGCGGTTGGCGAGCAGCACGTCGCCCCAACGGTCGACGACCAGCGCCGGGAACGGGTCGTGCGCCGCGACCAGGCGGTCCAGCGCGTCGCGGACGGGCGCGAGGTCCGGGTCGTCGAGCGGGCGCTCGGCGTAGGCCGGGGCGTACCCGGCGGCGAGCAGCAGGGCGTTGCGCTCGCGCAGCGGGATCTCCAGCGCCTCGGCCAGCGCGCCCAGCAGCTCGCGGCTCGCGCCCGAGCGGCCGGTCTCGACGAAGCTCAGGTGCCGGGTCGAGACGCCGGCGGCGAGCGCGGTGTCCATCTGGCTGCGGCGGCGCCGGGCCCGCCAGAACCGCAGCATCTCCCCCGGTCCCGCGGTGCGGGCGGGACGGGCGTCGGCTCCGGTCACGCCGCCGACGCTAGCCGGGCGCGCGCACCGCGACGACTACCCCGCAGGTAACGGACCTCCGTTACCCAGGAGGTCATCGCCGCCGGTACCCGGTCCGGCGCAGGCTCGGAACCGTCCACGACGGACCCGACCAGGGAGACCCGATGACCGACTACACCGCCCTCGCCGAGCGCTACGTCGCCGCGTTCAACGAGACCGACCCGGCCGCGCGCCGGGCCCGCGTCGCCGAGCTGTTCACCGACGACGCCCGCTACACCGACCCGCTCGCCGACGTCGCCGGCCACGACGGCGTCGACGGCTTCCTCGCCGCGGCCCAGCAGAAGCTGGCGGGGTGGGAGTTCCGGCTGCTCGGCGACGTCGACGCCCACCACGACCGGGCGCGGTTCCGCTGGCAGGCCGCGCCCCCGGAGGTCCACGCGGCCGGGTCGGAGGCGCCGGTCGTCGGGTTCGACGTCGTCGTCACCGACGGCGAGGGCCGCATCGCGCAGGTGCACGGCTTCCTGGACCGCTTCCCGGCGTGACCGGGACGGCTCAGTGGACGACCGGGCCCGCGGACGGGCCCGGCGTCCCCTGCGCCCACGGCGGCGGCGGACCGGTCCGGGTCCGCCGCCGCGGCACGACGAACGCCGCGACGGCCAGCAGACCGGCGAGCAGCGCCCCGTACTGCAGGCTCAGCAGGTAGCCGAGACCACGGCCCAGCGCGAACGGCGCCTGCGGGTCGAACAGCGTCGCGGCCGTGGCGAGGGCGAGCAGCACCGCCCCGGTCAGCGGCGCCGCCGGGGAGTGGCGCCCGGCCAGGACCACACCGCCCAGCAGCACCCCGCCGACGGCCAGCAGGCCCGTGCCGGCGGGGACCCGGTCCAGGTCCATGCGCATCATCGACTCGTAGGCGATGCCCATCCCGCGCCCGGCGACGACGAGCGCCGCCCCCGTCCCCACGAGCCCGACCAGGATCCCCACGATGTGCCGCACGACCGCCCCCGCTGCGCCGATCCGCCGATCCGGATGGATCGGGCGAACCGGACGCTATCAGCGCTTCCCGCCGGGCAGGGCCAGTCGGTTGATCGTGCCCAGGACCTGCATGTACTGCGTCCACAGCGGCCCGCTCGTGTACTCCAGGCCGTACTCGCGGCAGAGCTCGCGCACCTCGGGCGCGATCTCGGCGTAGCGGTTGCTGGGCAGGTCCGGGAACAGGTGGTGCTCGATCTGGAAGCTCAGCTGGCCGGTCATCAGGTGGAAGAACCGGCCGCCGTCGAGGTTCGCCGAGCCCAGGAGCTGGCGGACGTACCACTCGCCGCGGCTCTCGTCCTCCAGCTGCTCCTCGGTGAACTGCACCGCACCGGTCGGGAAGTGCCCGCAGAAGATGACCGCGTGCGACCAGACGTTGCGCACCAGGTTCGCGGTGAGGTTGCCGGCGAGGACGGGCAGGAAGAACGGTCCGGCCAGGGCCGGGAAGGCGACGTAGTCCTTCAGGATCTGGCGGCCGGTCTTGCGCCCGATCGACTTGATCTGCTGCCACACCCGGCTCAGCGGCTTCTCCCCCGCCACGACCTTCTCGACCTCGAGATCGTGCAGCGCCACGCCGTACTCGAAGAACAGGCTGAGCAGCAGGTTGTAGACCGGATTGCCCAGGTAGTACGGGGTCCACCGCTGCTCCTCGGACAGGCGCAGGATCCCGTACCCCACGTCGCGGTCCTTGCCGACGACGTTGGTGTAGGTGTGGTGCATGTAGTTGTGGGAGTGCTTCCACTCGGCCGAGGACGAGACGTTGTCCCACTCCCAGGTCGACGAGTGGATCTTCGGGTCACGCATCCAGTCCCACTGGCCGTGCATGACGTTGTGCCCGATCTCCATGTTCTCGAGGATCTTGGCGATCGAGAGCAGGGCGGTGCCGGCGATCCAGGCCGGCGGCAGGACACCGGCGAACAGCAGCGCGCGGCCGCCGATCTCGCAGGCCCGCTGCTTGCGGATGACGCCGCGGATGTACTCGGCGTCCGAGGCGCCGCGCTCGGCGAGCACACGGTCGCGGATCGCGTCGAGGCGGCGGCCGAGCTCCTCGATCTGCTCGGCGGTCAGGTCGGTGGTCGCGGCCACGTCCTCGCGGCGCGAGGACGGCACGAGCTCCAGCACCGGGCGCTGCGGGTGCTGCTCGCGGCCGGTCTCCTCCGGGCCGGGCTCGGCGTGCGCGGGGTTCTCCAGGACGGCGGTCATGGTGACCTCCTTCGGTCGGAGTCGGTGGGTCAGGGAAGGTCGATGCGGGCGGGGCCGCACGCGGAGTTGATGCAGGTCTGGACCAGGTCGCCGGGCTCGCCGTGCGCCTCGCCGGTGCGCAGGTCGCGCACCCGGCCCTCGCGCAGCGGCAGCACGCAGCCGAAGCAGATGCCCATCCGGCAGCCGCTGGGCATGAGCTTCCCGGCGGCCTCACCGGCCTCCAGCAGGCTCTGCCCGGGCTCGACCTCGACGGTGTCGCCGCCGAGGTCGACGGTGCCGCCGGTGCCCTCGGCCGCCCGGGCGGGCGGGGTGAAGCGCTCGGTGACGACGCCCTCCCAGCTCTGCTCGACGGCGTCGAGCAGGCCCTCGGGGCCGCAGGCGTACACCGCGCGCCCGGCCCGGTCGGGGACCAGGGCGTCGACGGCGTCCGGGTCGAGCCGGCCGGAGACGGCGCTGTGGTGCAGCACCACCCGCAGCGACGGGTGCCGCGCGGCCAGGCCGGCCAGCTCGGAGCGGAAGATGGTGTCCTCGGCGGTGCGGGCGGCGTGGACGAGCACGACGTCGGGCATCGTGCCGGCGCGGTCCAGCGTGCGCAGCATGCCCATGACCGGGGTGATGCCGCTGCCCGCGGTGACGAACAGCAGCCGGTCCGGCAGCGACCCGGGCAGGGTGAACTCCCCCGCCGCCTGCTCCAGCTCGACGATCGTGCCGATGGGCAGGTCCCGGACCAGGATCGGCGACACCGCGCCGCCCTCGACCTCCTGCACCGTGACGGTGAGGTGGTCGGCACCCTCGGGGCCGGACAGGGAGTAGCTGCGCTGCAGCCGGACGCCGTCGACCTCGACACCGATGCCGACGTACTGGCCGGCGCGGTGGCCGGCCCAGGCCCGGCCGGGCTCGATGGTCACCGAGACGGCACGGCCGGTCTCACGGCGGCGGGCGACGACCCGGCCGCGCAGCGACGTCGTCGACCACAGCGGGTCGACCAGGGTCAGGAAGTCCTCGGGCAGCAGCGGCGTGGTCAGTGCGCCCGCGGCGGCCAGCAGGCCCCGGCGGCGCGACGTCGTGCCAGGAGCGGATCGGAACATGACATCGACTGTGCCCACTCTGATGTCACATTGCAAGCCAGCTTCTCTGATTCCTGTGTCACATGATCGCCTGCTAGGCTTTGTGTCATGGTCGAGGACCCCGAGCTGGAGGGCTGGAGCACCATCGACGAGCTGGCGCGGTCCAGCGGCGTGACGGTGCGCAACATCCGGGCGTACCAGTCGCGCGGACTGCTGCCCCCGCCGCAGGTCAAGGCCCGGACCGGCTACTACGGCCCGGGCCACGCCGCGCGGCTGGAGCTGATCAAGGACCTCCAGGACGAGGGCGTCAAGCTCGACACCATCAAGAAGCTCCTCGACACCACCGGCGGTTCGACCGAGCAGGTCGTGCAGTTCATCCGCACCGTCCGCGAGCTCTTCGCCCCCGAGGACCGGCAGATGGTCCACCTCGCCGAGCTCGCCCAGCGCTACGAGACGACCGACACCACGCTGGCCCGGCGCGGGGTGAGGATGGGCCTGCTGCGCGAGGTCGGCGAGGACACCTTCGAGGAGATCAGCCCGCGGCTGATGAACGCCGCGGCCGAGCTGACCGGGCTGGGCATCCCGATCAACCGCTCGCTCGACGTGGTGGAGCAGCTGCGCAAGCACGCCGACGCCGTCGCCAAGCTCTACGTCGACCTGTTCCTCGGCGAGATCTGGCAGCCCTTCGACGCCGAGGGCCGGCCCGACGACCAGTGGCCGCGCGTCTACGAGACGATCGAGCGGATGCGCCGCATCTCCGGCGAGGTGATGATCGCGGTGCTGGAGCTCGCCGTCGCCGAGCGGGTGGACGTCACGTTCGGACGCGACATCGTGCGCAACGTGCGCACGAGCAGCGCGTCGGCCGCCCCCGCCGAGCCCGCCCCCGCCGAGCCCGCCGACGGCGACGCGGCGACGGACCCGTCCGCCTGAGCCGCCGCGGCGGCCGCGGTCAGCTCAGCAGGCCCGCGGTCCGCAGCGCCGCGCGGACGTCCTCGTGGTGCCACTCGTCCAGCGGCACCAGCGGCAGCCGGATGCCGCCCGGCATCAGGCCCAGCTCGGCCAGCGCCCACTTCACCGGGATCGGGTTGGGCTCGGAGAACAGGGCCGCGTGCAGGCCGGCGAGGTCGGCGTCGAGAGCGGACGCGGTCTCGGCGTCCCCCGCGACGGCGGCCTTGCACATCCGGGCCATCGTCTCGGGGGCGACGTTCGCGGTCACCGAGATGTCGCCGTGGAACCCGGCGAGCATCGAGGCGCGGGCCGTGCCGTCGTCGCCGGAGTAGAGCGCGAAGTCCTCCAGGCCGAGCGCGACGAGCTCGCGGACCCGGTCGAGGTCCCCCGCGGCCTCCTTGAGCCCGACGATGTTCGGGATCTCGGCGAGCCGCGCGACCGTGGAGGGCAGCATGTCGCAGGCGGTGCGGCCGGGGACGTTGTAGAGGTACTGCGGGATGTCGACGGTCTCGGCGATCCGCTTGAAGTGCTGGTAGAGCCCCTCCTGCGGGGGCTTGTTGTAGTACGGCGTGACGAGCAGCGCGCCGTCGGCGCCGGCCGCGCGGGCGGCCCGGGTGAGGTGGATCGCCTCGTCGGTGGAGTTGGCGCCGGTGCCGGCGATCACCGGGACGCGGCCGTTCGCGACCTCGATGGTGCGGCGCATGACCTCGGTGTGCTCGAGCACCGACAGCGTCGAGGACTCCCCGGTCGTGCCGACCGAGACGATCGCGGCCGTCCCGGCGTCGATCTGGCGCTCGACCAGCTCGCCGAGGGCCGTGTGGTCGACGTCGCCGCTGTCGTGCATCGGGGTCACGATCGCGACGATGCTTCCGGTGATCATGCCGGGCCTCCCTGGTACCGCTGCTCCTGCCGGTGGCGACGGTAGCAAGCGGGAGCGGGTCCGCCGGTGCCGGTTTTCCGCTCAGCCCAGGGCGACTCGGACCGGCTGCACCGCGCGTGCGGTGCGGCGCACCGCCTGGACCAGGATCAGCGCGGCCGCGACCAGGGCGACCGCCGCGATCACCAGCGGGCGGTCGTTGACGCTGATCGCGACCAGCGCCCAGCACAGCGCCGCGGCGAACCCGGCGAAGCCCGCGGTGGACCCGATGACCGACAGGGCGACCGCGGTGAGCACCACGAGCAGCAGGATCCCGGCGACCTGGGGCAGCGCCCCGTCCGGGGGCAGCCCGACCGCGACCCCGGCGACCATGACGGCGATGACCGTCGCGGCGCTGACCCAGCCGAGGTAGAGGGCCAGCGGCAGCCGCATCGCCAGCCGGTCGCCCCAGCCGTCGGCGACGGTGTGCGACAGGCGTGCGTGGACCACGGCCAGCACGACCAGCAGCCCGACCAGCACGACCTGGGCGGTCACCACCCAGCCCTGGGTGAAGGCGAGGATCCAGAGCGGGTTGAGCACGGCCGACGCCGCCACCCACCAGCCGATGCGCCGGTGCACGGAGCGCCCGCGCTGCCCGGGCAGCAGGGCGTAGCCGGCGTACACGAGCACGCCCAGGTAGATGAGACCCCAGATCGAGAACGCGTACCCCGCGGCGTTGATCGGGGTCGGGAACTCCCCGGCCACGGCACCGATCGACGACGACCCGACGGCCGAGACGAGCACCTGCAGGATCGCCAGCACGGCCACGACGACACCCCGGACGAGGTCCGCGGTCGTCGGGCGCGGGGTGAGCACGGTCATGGCCCACATGGTGGCCCGCCCCGGCGGGCTCTGCCATCCGGCCGACGGGGGTATCCGATCTTGGCGTGATCCCCTCGCCGGACGCGACGGCCCGCACCGGGACGGCGTCAGTCCAGGGGCAGGTGGAACAGGTGCACGTCGCGCGGGTCGCCCGGGGCGACCCGCACCCCGTCGGGGAGGCGGCCGTACTCGACGAAGCCGCGGGCCGCGTAGAACGCGGGCAGCGGTGTGCCGCCGCGCGCGCCGAGGGTGAGCACCGCGACACCGGCCGCGCGGGCCTCGGCGACGGCCGCGTCGAGCAGCACGGTGCCCAGCCCGCGTCCCTGCAGGTCGGGGCGGACCATCAGTCGCTGGACGTCGGCGCGGTGGGCCGCGATGCCGGTGTTCGGCACCAGGAAGACCGTCCCGAGCGGGGCCGTCTCCTCCCCCGCCACGAGCATGCGCGACGACCCGGCGCGGACGGACTCGATCGTCTCGGCCGCGAGGGCGCGGATCTCGTCCTGGTCCCAGCCGGGCACGAAGTCCACGGCGCCGCCGGCCTCGGTGACGGCGATCCACAGATCACCGAGCGCGGCGGCGGCGCCGGGACGGGGGTCGACGACCCGGCGGACGGCCGGGACGTCGCGGGTCACAGGTTCGGGAACCAGAGCTTGATCTCCCGGTCGGCCGACTCCGGGGAGTCCGAGCCGTGCACGAGGTTCGAGCCGGTCTCCAGGGCGAGGTCGCCGCGGATGCTGCCGGGGGTGGCCTTCTCCACCGGGTCGGTGCCGCCGGCGACCTGGCGCCACGCGGCGATGGCCCGCGGGCCCTCGACGACGGCGGCCAGCACGGGCCCGGAGGTGATGAAGGAGAGCAGCTCCTCGAAGAAGGGCTTGCCGTCGTGCTCGGCGTAGTGCTGGGCGGCCAGCTCGCGGTCGACGGTGCGCAGGTCCAGGGCGACCAGGTCGAGGCCCTTGCGCTCGATCCGCGAGACGACCTCGCCGACGAGCTTGCGCGCGACGCCGTCGGGCTTGACCAGGACGAGAGTGCGTTCAGTCACGCGCGACAGGGTAGCGACGGCGGTGTGACGGCCCCGCACCCACCGTCACTCCTGCTGCTGCGACGGCAGCGTCCCGGCCGCCATCCGGCGCGCCACCTCGCGGCGCATCCAGACCAGCACCGCCCACACCAGGATGAACACCACCGCCACGACGACCAGCGACGACAGGAACACCACCGCCGCCACCAGCAGCAGCACCTGCAGCGCGAGCGCGGCGCCGAGCCCCCACGGCCGTCGCTGCAGGCCGGAGGCCACGATCATCGCCACCGCGATCCCCGCGACCACGCCGAAGCCGAGCGCGGTGGAGCCGCTGCCGAAGCGCGGGAGCACCAGCAGCGCGAGCAGCACGACGATCGCCTCGAGGACCAGCGTCGCGGCGAACACCCCGCGGGCGCCCTTCATCGGGTCCGTCGGCGGGGGCCGCACCCCCTCGGGCACGCCCGGGATCCCGCTCACTCCGGCTCCTTCCCCAGCAGCGTCCGCGCCTCGCCGACGGTGACCACGGACCCGGTGACGACGACGCCGACCCCGGACCCGCCCGCCTCCTCGGCGATCTCGCGGGCCTGCTCGACCGCCGCGGCGAGCGACGGCTCGACGCTGACCCGGTCGGCCCCGAAGACCTCGGCCGCCAGCGCGCCCAGCTCGTCGGGGTCCATCGCCCGCGGCGACGAGTTCGTGGTCACCACGACCTCGTGCAGGGCGGGCTCGAGCCCCTCCAGGATGCCCCGCGCGTCCTTGCCGCGCAGCACGCCGACCACGCCGACCAGGCGGGTGAAGCGGAACTCCGCGCCGAGCGCGGTGGCCAGCGCCTGCGCACCGGCCGGGTTGTGCGCGGCGTCGAGCAGCACGGTGGGGCGGTCCGGACCGCCCTCGACCGGTTCGAGCCGGCCCGGCGAGCGGACCGAGGCGAACGCGGCGCGCACCGCGTCGGGGTCGAGCGGCTGTGCGGTGCCCGCCCCGACGAGCGCCTCGGCGGCGGCCAGCGCGACCGCCGCGTTCGACGCCTGGTGCTCGCCGTGCAGCGGCAGGAAGACGTCGTCGTAGCGGCCGGACAGGCCCTGCAGCTCCAGGCGCTGCCCGCCGACGGCGACCTCGCGCTCGACGACGCCGAACTCCGCGCCCTCGCGGGCGACCTGCGCCCCGACCTCGGCGCAGCGCTCGATGAGGATCTCGGCGACCTTGCGGTCCTGCGCGGCGAGGACGGCGACCGAGCCCTCCTTGATGATCCCGGCCTTCTCCCGGGCGATGTCGAGCACGTCGTCGCCGAGGTACTCGGCGTGGTCGACGCCGATCGGCAGGATGACGGCCACGGCGGCGTCGGCGACGTTCGTCGCGTCCCACCGGCCCCCGAGCCCGACCTCGACGACCGCGGCCTCGACCGGGGCGTCGGAGAACGCCGCGAACGCCATCGCGGTGAGCACCTCGAACTTGCTCAGTGCGGGCGCCTCGCCGCGCTGCGCGTCGACGAGCTCGACCAGCGGCTCGACCTCGCGGTAGGCCGCGACGTAGCGCTCGGGAGTCACCGGGCGGTTGTCCAGGTTGATCCGCTCGGTGGCGCGCTGCAGGTGCGGGCTGGTGTAGCGCCCGGTCCGCAGGCCGACCTCGCTGAGCAGCGCGTCGACCATCCGCGACGTCGACGTCTTACCGTTGGTGCCGGTCAGGTGCACCACCGGGTAGCCGTGCTGGGGGTCGCCGAGGGCGTCGCACAGCGCCTGCATGCGCTCCAGCGACGGCTCCATCACCGACTCCGGCCAGCGCCGGTCCAGTGCCGCGTCCACGGCGAGGAACTCGGCGTAGCCGGTGACGGTCGACTGGGCCGGGACGACGTCGGGGTCGCCCCCGCCGCGGATCTCGTCCAGCACGGCCGCGATCACGGCCTCCTGGGCGTCGCGCTCCGGCGCCTCCGCGGCCCCGTCGCGGGCCGCGGCGTCGGAGCGGTCCCCGTCGCTGTCGTCGCCGTCCCTGTCGTCGCCGTCGTCGTCGCCGTCGTCGGTCCCGGCGGGCGCCGGGGTGGCGCCGTCGGACTCCCCGAAGCCGCCCTCGGCCCACCGGTCCCCGCCGTAGACGGGCGAGTCCTCCTCGGTGAAGTCGTTCCCGAGGTCGTGCTCGTCGTACTCCCTGGCCACGGCGGGATCAGGCCTCCGGGAGCGCGGCGAGCCGCGCGGTGATGCGGTCGATGTCGGCGACGGCGGTGGCGTGCCGGGCACGGATGCCGTCGACGACCTCGGCCGGGGCCTTCTCGGTGAACTTCGGGTTGCCCAGCTTCCGGTCCGCCTGGTCGCGTTCCTTCTCCGCCGCGGCCAGGTCCTTGCCGAGGCGGGCCCGCTCGGCGGCGACGTCGATCGCCCCGGAGGTGTCCAGCTCGACGGTGACCGGGCCACCGGCCGTCGCGACCTCGAAGCTCGCGGTCGCGGCGAAGTCGTCACCGGCCGGGTCGAGCCGGTTGAGGAAGCGCAGCGACCGCTCGTGCGCGGCCAGCCCGGCGGCGTCGAGACCGGTGAGCCGGGCCGCGACGGCCTTGCGGTCGGGCAGCCCCTGCTCGGTGCGGAACCGGCGGACCTCGGTGATGACCTTCTGCGCGTCGGCGACCCGGGCCGCGGCGGCCGCGTCGACCGGCGCGCCGGTACCCCCGGCCGTGGGCCAGGCCGCGGTCACGACGGTCTCGCCGCCGGTCAGCGCGGTCCACAGGGCCTCGGTGACGAACGGCGCGATCGGGTGCAGCATCCGCAGCAGCGCGTCGAGGACGTGGCCGAGCACCGCGCGGGTGCCGGGCTCGGTCGCCGGGTCGTCGAGCTGGGTCTTGCACAGCTCGACGTACCAGTCGGCCAGCTCGTCCCATGCGAAGTGGTAGAGCCCCTCGGTGGCCTTGGCGAACTGGTAGCCGTCGAGCAGCTCGTCGGTCTGCGCGCGGACCTCGGCGAGGCGGCCCAGGATCCAGCGGTCGGCGTCGGTGCGCAGCTCCGCGGCGGGCAGCGGCAGGGCCGGGTCCGCCCCCTTCGCCAGCGCGAACCGGGTGATGTTCCACAGCTTGGTGGTGAAGTTGCGCGACCCCGCGACCCACTCCTCCGACAGCGACATGTCGGTGCCCGGGTTCGAGCCGCGGGCGATGGTGAACCGCAGCGCGTCCGCGCCGTAGTCCTCGATCAGCGCCAGCGGGTCGATGACGTTGCCCTTGGACTTCGACATCTTCTTGCCGTGCTCGTCGCGGATGAGCCCGTGCAGGTAGACGTCGCGGAACGGCGCCTTCCCCATCACGTAGGTGCCGAACATCATCATCCGGACGACCCAGAAGAACAGGATGTCGTAGCCGGTGACCAGCACCGAGTTCGGGTAGTAGCGCTCCAGGTCCGGGGTCTCGTCCGGCCAGCCGAGCGTGGAGAACGGCCACAGCCCGGAGGAGAACCAGGTGTCGAGGACGTCCGGGTCCTGGCGCCAGCCCTCGCCCGACGGCGGTTCCTCGTCCGGTCCGACGCAGACGACCTCGCCGTCCGGGCCGTACCAGACCGGGATGCGGTGCCCCCACCACAGCTGACGGCTGATGGTCCAGTCGTGCATGTTGTCGACCCAGTCGAAGTACCGCTTGGCCTGCTCCTTCGGGTGCAGGACGGTCTCGCCGGAGCGGACGGCCTCCCCCGCCGAGCGGGCCAGCGGCTCGACGTGCACGAACCACTGCAGGCTCAGCCGCGGCTCGACCGGGACGCCGGTGCGCGAGCAGTGCCCGACCGAGTGCAGGTAGGGCCGCTTCTCGGCGACGATGCGGCCCTGCGCGCGCAGCTCCTCGCGGATCGCGGTGCGCGCCTCGAAGCGGTCCATGCCGTCGAAGCGGGTGCCGGTCCCGGTGATGGTGCCGGTCTCGTCCATGATCGTCGGCATCGGCAGGTCGTGGCGACGGCCGACCTCGAAGTCGTTCGGGTCGTGCGCCGGGGTGATCTTGACCGCGCCGGAGCCGAACTCGGGGTCGACGTAGTCGTCGGCGACGACCGGGATCATCCGCCCGGTGATCGGCATCTCGATCTCGGTGCCGACCAGCGCGGCGTAGCGCGCGTCGCCGGGGTGCACGGCGACCGCGGTGTCGCCCAGCATCGTCTCGATCCGGGTGGTCGCGACGACGACTGAGGCGTCGCCGTCGCCGTAGCGCATGGAGACGAGCTCGCCCTCGGTCTCGATGTGGTCGACCTCGATGTCCGAGATCGCCGAGCGCAGCGCCGGGGACCAGTTGACCAGGCGCTCGGCCCGGTAGATCAGGCCGTCGTCGAACATCTTCTTGAAGACGGTCGCGACCGCGCGCGAGAGGCCCTCGTCGAGGGTGAAGCGCTCGCGCGACCAGTCCACGCCGTCGCCCAGGCGCTCCATCTGCCCGAGGATCGAGCCCCCGGACTCGGCCTTCCACTCCCAGACCTTCTCGACGAACGCCGCGCGGCCGATCGCGTGCCGGTCCGGCTCGCCCGCGGCGGCCATCCGCCGCTCGACGACCGACTGCGTCGCGATGCCGGCGTGGTCCATGCCGGGCAGCCACAGCGCGTCGTGGCCCTGCATCCGGGCGCGGCGGGTCAGCACGTCGATGAGCGTGTGGTCCATCGCGTGGCCCAGGTGCAGGCTGCCGGTGACGTTCGGCGGCGGGATGACGATGCAGAACGGGTCCTTGCCCGACGACGGGTCGGCCCGGAAGTACCCGGCGTCGACCCAGCGGCGGTACATGTCGCCCTCTACCTCGCCCGGGGTCCACTTCGCGGGCAGGTCGGCGGTACGCGCTGGCAGGGTCTCGGTCACATGTCAAGTCTACGAGTCGGCGGCGACACGATTCCGCGCCCCCGCTCAGTTCCCGGCGGCCCGGCGGTCCACCCCCCGTACGGACCGGCGAACCCGCGGAGGACCCGTGACCACGCTCGCACTGCACCACGAGATCCACGGTTCCGGCGGTGTCCCGCTGCTGCTGGTGCACGGCGGCGCGGGCACCGTCGGCACGAACTGGCACGCGGTGATCCCGGACCTGTCGCGCGACCGCGCCGTCGTCGGCGTCGAGCTGCAGGGGCACGGGCACACCCCGCACGCCGACCGGCCCTACACCTTCGCGAACTCCGCGGCGGACCTCGCGCGGCTCGTCGCCGGGCTCGGGACCGGCCCGGTCGACGTGATGGGGTTCAGCAACGGCGGGCCGACCGTCCTGGAGCTCGCGCTGGGCCGGCCGGGCCTGGTCCGGCGGATCGTCGTCGCGTCCGGGTTCACCCGCCGCGACGGCATGGTCGACGGCTTCTGGGACGCCTTCGACGCCCCCGACATCGCGCAGCTGCCCGCCCCGCTGGCCGCGGCCTACCGGGAGATCAACCCCGATCCGGCGGACCTGCGGCGGATGTTCGACCTCGACATCGCGCTGATGCGCGGGTTCCGCGACCTGCCCGACGACCGGCTGGCCGCCCTGGCCGCGCCGGCGCTGTTCGTCGGGGGCGACCGCGACGTCGTCCGCCCCGAGCACACCGTGGCGACGGCGGCCGCCGTCGGGCACGGCCGGGCCCTCGTGCTGCCGGCCGGGCACGGCGACTACCTCGGCATGGCCGGCCTCGAGGAGCCCGACCCGGCCACCACCGCCGCGTGCCTCGCCGTCGTGCGCCGGTTCCTCGACCGGCCGTGACGGCGCCGCGACCGGCTCAGGGCAGCAGCACGCACCAGGCCCGCGGCCAGCGCAGGACCCGGGCGACGGCGTCGTCGTCGCCGGCCCGCAGCAGCCGCGGGTGCAGCGGGCGCACCCGCCCCGACCCCGGCTCGTAGACCGACCAGGTGCCGTCCGCCCCGGCGCCGGTGACGAGCACCCAGTGCCGGGGCAGGAACCGGGACCCGACGAGCAGCGGGACCGGCCCGGAGCCCGGGACCCGGCGCAGGACGGCGGCGGTCGCCGGCCGGACCCGGAACGGCCCGGCGGCCGGGGCGTGGCGGCGCAGCCAGGCCCGCATCCCCCACGGGGTCGTCCCGAGGGCGCGCGGCCAGACCCGGTTGGCCTGACGGTGCGCGGTGCGCTGGGCCGCGGCGAACCGCCCGGCGAGCGCACCGGGCCACCCCGATCCGGTCAGCGCCGCGGTCACCACCAGCACCGCGGGACCGCAGGAGACGCCGTCCACCTGGCTGCCGAGCAGGGTCCCGACGGCGGGCGCGCCGCCGTCCGTGCCGCCGGTGCCGTCCACGCCGCGGGTGTCGTCCACGGCCCGAGCCTGCCCGGCCGCGGCACCGGCCGCACCACGACCGGGGGCGGCCCTACCCTCGCGCCATGACCGCACTCACGCCCGAGGTCGCCGAGTTCCTCTCCCACGGCACCCGCACCGGCATGCTCGGCTGGACCGCCCGGGACGGCCGCCCGCTCGTCGCGCCCGTCTGGTTCCTGGTGGAGGACGACGCCATCGTGTTCAACACCGGCGCCGACACCGCGAAGGGGAAGGCGATCGTCCGTGACCCGCGGCTGGTGCTGACCGCCGACCTGCCTGCGCCGCCGTACGCGTTCGTGCAGGTCCAGGGGGTCGCCGAGACCAGCGAGGACCCCGCGGAGCTGCTCCGCACCGCGACCGCGCTGGGCGGCCGCTACATGGGGCCGGACCGCGCCGAGGAGTTCGGGCGGCGCAACGGCGTCCCGGGCGAGCTCGTCGTGCGGATCCGCCCGACGAAGGTGATCGCCCACCTCGACATGACGGCCTGACCCGGCACCCCGCCGGCCGGTCCGGCACGCGGTGTCCGGTTCCGGGCGATGAGTCCCGGTCCTCCCACCGGTCCCCCCTCCCGAGAGGACGGTGGACCATGACTCAGCTCGACCTCCGGCACGGCGGCGGGCGGGTGTTCGCGCACCTGCTGGTGAGCACCCTGGTGGTGTCGGTCGTGAACTTCACGGTGTGGTTCGCCGTGACGTTCTGGGTCTTCCTGGAGACCGGGTCGGTCGCGGCGACGGGGATCATCGCCGGGATCTTCCTGGTGGCGACGGCGCTCACCGGCATCCCGTTCGGCGGGATCGTGGACCGGTTCGGCAAGCGCGCGGTCATGCAGGCCTCGGCCGCGGTGTCGGCGCTGGTCTACGCGGGCTGCCTGGCACTGCTGCTGCTGGCGCCCGCCCAGGAGTTCCGGGACCCGACGAGCCCGGTGCTGTGGGCGCTGGTCGTCGCGCTGATGCTCGGCGTGATCGCCGGGAACCTGCGCACGATCGCGCTCCCGACGCTGGTGACGCTGCTCGTGCCGGCGGGGGTGCGGGACCGCGCCAACGGCCTGGTCGGCACGGCCACCGGCGTCTCGTTCCTGCTCACCTCCGTCGCCTCGGGGCTGCTCGTGGCCGTCGACGGGATGCGCACGGTGCTCGTCGCCGCGCTCGTCGTGCTGGTGCTGTCGCTGGCACACCTGGCCCGCGTCCGGCTGCCCGACGGGCCGGTGCCCGCCGCACCGTCCGGCGGGACCGGGCGCGAGGGCCTCGACCTGCGGGGCACCGTCCGGGTCGTCGCGGCTGTGCCGGGGCTGCCCGCGCTGGTCGTGTTCTCGTGTGTGAACAACCTGCTCGGCGGGGCCTTCATGGCGCTGATGGACCCCTACGGCCTGTCGATGATGTCGGTCGCGGCCTGGGGCCTGCTGTGGGGCGTGCTGTCGGCCGGGGTGATCGTCGGCGGGCTGCTCGTCGCCCGGGTCGGGCTGGGCAGCCGCCCGGTCCGGACGCTGCTGCTGGTGAACGCGACGCTGTGGGCGTCGACGATGCTGTTCCCGCTGCAGGCCTCGGTCGTGCTGCTGACGCTCGGCATGGCGGTGTTCATGCTGCTCATGCCGTTCGCGGAGGCCGCCGAGCAGACCGTGCTGCAGCGCGTCGTGCCCTACGGGCGTCAGGGCCGGGTGTTCGGGTTCGCGCAGAGCGTCGAGCAGGCCGCGTCACCGCTGACCGCGTTCCTGCTCGCCCCGTTCACCGAGCTCGTGGTCGTCCCCTTCATGAGCGACGGCGGCGCCGGTGCGGCCGCGATCGGACCCTGGTTCGGCACCGGGACGGCCCGCGCGATCGCCCTGGTGTTCGTGGTCTGCGGCACCCTGGGCGTGGTGCTGACCCTCGCCGCCCTGGCGAGCCGCCCCTACCGTCGGCTGTCCGCGGCCTACGCGACGGCGCCCGCCTCCCCCGCCGCGCCTGTCGCCGCAGACCCGGAGCCCGACAGGGCTGCGGGCACGGCCGCAGCGCGGGTCACCCCGACCGCCGTTCCCACGAGCCCGGCCGCGGTCCCCGCGACACCTGCCGCCGTCGTCGTGACCGCTGCACCCGGCCCCGCCGTCGCGGACCGGCCTCCCGCGGCGCCGGGGGTCGCACCCCGACCGTGACCCGGGCACGGCCCGGTCCCGGGGAGCGGACCGTTCACCAGAGCAGGTCGGGGCGCCGCAGCGGGCCCGGGGCCGGAGCCGCGTCCCGGCGGGTTCCCGCGACGCCGCCGCGGCGGCCTCACCGGCGCGACAGCGCGGGGCGCGACGACGGTGGCACCGGGCAGGGCGGGTGCCGCGGCGCCGGCGGGACCACCGGCGGCCGCGACATCGAACAGGGGGCGTCCGAAGACGACCACGCCCGCCGTTCCCACCCGGACGGGTGCGACCGAACCGGCCCCGCGGGTGAGCTGCGGGCGAGGGCTCAGCCGAACAGCGCCGGGATCTTCAGGACGAGCTCGTAGAGGCCGTAGGCGAACGGCACCCCGACCCAGATCCAGGCCAGGACCGCTCCGAGCCACTGTGCGGGCCCCCAGGTCGACGACGACCCGGCGGCCTCCGGAACGCTGCTCACGCGGTCTCCTTCTGCTGCTCGGCCGCCTCGGCGGCGGGCTCGTGGTACGTGCCGTCGACCGGCTTGATGAGCTCGTTGCAGACGAACGCGATCACCAGCAGCACGATCATGATGACGAACGCCGTCGTGTAGCGGGCCGGGCCCTGCACGCCCGCCTCGATCCGGGCGTCGGCGATCGCGTTGACGATCAGCGGGCCGAGCACGCCCGCCGTCGACCACGCGGTCAGCAGCCGGCCGTGGATCGCGCCCACCTGGTAGGTGCCGAACAGGTCGCGCAGGTAGGCCGGGACGGTGGCGAACCCGGCGCCGTAGAACGACAGGATCAGCACCGCCGCGACGATGAACAGCACCCGCGACGAGTTCGGGATCAGCGTGATCAGCAGGTAGAGCAGCGCGCCGACACCGAGGTAGATCCGGTACATGTTCTTGCGGCCCAGCACGTCCGACAGCGACGACCACGCGATGCGCCCGGCCGAGTTCGCCAGCGACAGGATCGCGACGAAGCCGCCGGCCGCGGCCGCGAGCGTCGCCGCCGCACCGTTCTCGGCGAAGAAGTCCTGGAAGATCGGCGAGGCCCGCTCCAGGATGCCGATGCCGGCGGTGACGTTGAAGCAGAGCACCACCCACAGCAGCCAGAACTGCGGCGTCTTCATGGCGTTGGCGACCGACACGTTGCCGGTCGAGATCATGCCGCTCTTCTTGGCCGTCGAGGGGTCCCAGCCCGGCGGGCTCCAGCCCGGCGCGGGCACCCGGATCAGGATCCAGCCGACCGACATGAAGACCAGGTAGATCAGGCCCATGGTGAGGAACGTGGAGCCGATGCCCGACGCCGTCGCGTTCTCCCCGGAGCCGCCGAACGCCGAGAGCAGCGAGTTGGTCAGCGGGGTCGCGATGAGCGCGCCGCCGCCGAAGCCCATGATCGCCAGGCCGGTGGACAGGCCCGGACGGTCCGGGAACCACTTGATCAGCGTCGACACCGGCGAGATGTAGCCGATGCCGAGACCGATGCCGCCGACGAAGCCGTAGCCGAGCACGACCAGCCAGTACTGGCCGGCGTAGAGCCCGAGCCCGGAGATCAGGAACCCGGCGACGAAGCAGCTCGTCGCGACGACCATCGCCCAGCGCGGGCCGTTGCTGTCGACCTTCGTCCCGAACAGCGCCGAGGACAGGCCGAGCATGATGATGCCGAGCGTGAACGGCAGCGCGGTCGCGACGCCGGACAGGTCCAGCGCGTTCGCGAGCGGGGTCTTGAACACGCTCCAGGCGTAGACCTGGCCGATCGCGAGATGGATGGACAGGGCCGCCGGTGGGACCAGCCACCGGCTCCATCCGGGTGGAGCGACGATCCGCTCCCGCGTGAGAAATCCGGACATGACGTCCCTCCGTCGATCGTTGACGGAGCAACGCTAAGTAGTCCGGAAAGGGGCGGCAACCCGGGCGGGTCTCGATACGACAACGCCGGTCCCGCGGACGGGACCGGCGTCGTGGCCGGTGCGGTGCGCGGCTCAGGCCGAGCGGTCGCGGCGCTCCCGGCGCTGCGGCTGGCGCGGGACGATCGTCGGGTTGACGTTGTCGCGCACCGTCTGTGCCGTCACGACGACCTTCGCCACGTCGTCGCGGCTCGGGATGTCGTACATGACCGGGAGGAGGACCTCCTCCATGATCGCGCGCAGGCCGCGGGCGCCGGTGCCGCGCAGGATCGCCTGGTCGGCGACGGCCTCCAGGGCGTCCTCGGCGAAGTCGAGCTCGACGCCGTCCATCTCGAAGAGCTTGCGGTACTGCTTCACGAGCGCGTTGCGCGGCTCGGTGAGGATCTTGACCAGGGCGTCCTTGTCGAGCGAGGTCACCGAGGCCACGATCGGCAGCCGGCCGATGAACTCCGGGATCAGGCCGAACTTGATCAGGTCCTCGGGCAGCGTCTCGGCGAACCGCTCCGCGGAGTCGAGGTCCTTCTTCGAGCGGATGTCGGCGCCGAAGCCGATGCCGGACTGCCCGACCCGCTCGCCGATGATGCGCTCCAGCCCGGCGAACGCGCCGGCCACGATGAACAGCACGTTCGTCGTGTCGATCTGGATGAACTCCTGGTGCGGGTGCTTGCGGCCGCCCTGCGGCGGGACGCTCGCGGTGGTGCCCTCCAGGATCTTCAGCAGCGCCTGCTGCACGCCCTCGCCGGAGACGTCGCGGGTGATCGACGGGTTCTCCGACTTCCGCGCGATCTTGTCGACCTCGTCGATGTAGATGATGCCGGTCTCGGCGCGCTTCACGTCGTAGTCGGCGGCCTGGATCAGCTTCAGCAGGATGTTCTCGACGTCCTCGCCGACGTAGCCCGCCTCGGTGAGCGCGGTGGCGTCGGCGATGGCGAACGGGACGTTGAGCATCTTGGCCAGCGTCTGCGCCAGGTAGGTCTTGCCGCACCCGGTGGGGCCGAGCATCAGGATGTTCGACTTGGCGATCTCGATGCCGTCGGAGGAGTCGCCACCCGCGGCCCGGCTGCGCTCGCCCGCCTGGATGCGCTTGTAGTGGTTGTAGACCGCCACCGACAGCGTCCGCTTGGTGGTGGCCTGACCGACGACGTACTGGTCGAGGAAGTCGTGGATCTCGGTGGGCTTGGGGAGCTCGTCGAGCTTCACCTCACCGGCCTCGGCCAGCTCCTCCTCGATGATCTCGTTGCAGAGATCGATGCACTCGTCGCAGATGTAGACGCCGGGGCCGGCGATGAGCTTCTTGACCTGCTTCTGGCTCTTCCCGCAGAACGAGCACTTCAGCAGGTCCCCGCCGTCGCCGATGCGTGCCATAGGTGTCGATCCCCAGTCCTGGTCCGGCGTTCTCGCGTCGTGCCCGTCGCCCCGTGGGGGATGACGGTACCTGCCCGCTCGCCTGCTCGGGGACCGGAAACGGTGTCCGGTTCCCGGCGGGTCGCCGGGCGGTCACCGGCGGCCGGGACCGGCCGCCGGTGACCCGGGTGTCACTTGCCGCCGGCGGTACCGGACAGCTTGCGGCTCTGCACGATCTCGTCGACCAGGCCGTAGTCCTTGGCCTCCTGGGCCGTCAGGATCTTGTCGCGGTCGATGTCCTCGCGCACCTGCTCCGCGGAACGGTTCGAGTGCCGCGCGATGACCTCCTCCATCCGCTTGCGGATGCGGGAGATCTCCGCCGCCTGGATCTCCAGGTCCGACACCTGGCCGTACACGCCCTGGGTGGCCGGCTGGTGGATCAGGATGCGGGCGTTCTCGACCGCCATCCGGCGGCCGGGGGTGCCCGCGCAGAGCAGCACCGCCGCGGCCGACGCCGCCTGCCCGAGGCAGACGGTCTGGATGTCGGGGCGGATGAACTGCATCGTGTCGTAGATCGCCATCAGCGACGTGAACGACCCGCCCGGCGAGTTGATGTAGAGCGAGATCTCGCGGTCCGGGTCCAGCGACTCGAGGACCAGGAGCTGGGCCATCGTGTCGTTCGCCGAGGTGTCGTTGATCTGCTCGCCGAGGAAGATGATGCGCTCCTCGAACAGCTTGTTGTACGGGTTCGACTCCTTGACCCCGTAGCTCGTGCGCTCCACGTAGGACGGGAGGACGTAGCGCGAGCGGGCCGGGTCCGGAGCCCAACCACCGGGGCCGCGCAGGTCGGCGACCGACTCGGGGTGGCGGGGGTCGAAGGTGCTCACTGGGCGCTCCCGTTCTGCGACTCGCCGATGCGACCGGCGTGCGTCACGACGTGGTCCACGAAGCCGTAGTCCTTGGCCTCCTGGGCCGAGAACCAGCGGTCGCGGTCCGAGTCGCGCTCGATGGTCTCCACCGACTGCCCGGTGTGCTGGGCGATCAGCTCGGCCATCTCCCGCTTCGTCCGGCGGAACTGCTCGGCCTGGATCGTGATGTCGGCCTCGGTGCCGCCGACCCCGGCGGACGGCTGGTGCATCATGATCCGCGCGTGCGGCAGCGCCGAGCGCTTGCCCGGGGTGCCCGCCGAGAGCAGGAACTGCCCCATCGACGCGGCCATGCCCATCGCCGTGGTCGCCACGTCGCACGGGATCAGGTTCATCGTGTCGAAGATGGCCATGCCGTCGGTGACCGAGCCACCGGGCGAGTTGATGTAGAGCTCGATGTCCTTGTCCGGGTCCTCGGCCGCGAGCAGCAGCATCTGCGCCGCGATGCGGTTCGAGATCTCCGCGTCCACCTGCTGGCCGAGCACGATGATGCGCTGCTGGAGCAGGCGGTCGTACACGGAGTCGGACAGCGACATCGCGCTGATGCCGGACCGCATCTGCGGCCCGGTGCCGCGGCCCGCGGACGGGCCGGTGTCCTGCTGGCTCACTTCACCCTGCTTTCCGAAGTCGGGCCCTCCCCCGCGGCGCGTGCGCCGCGGGGGACGGTCCCGGAGTCTTCCTCTGGATCGCTCTCGGTTCTCCGGTGTCGGGTCTTGCGAACCCGCATCCGCGTCCCGCGTGGGGAGGCGGTTCGGAGCCGACCCTACGCGGAGCAGGAGCCCCGCGTAGGGAACGACGCCCGTTGTTCGCCGACAGCGCACCGCGCGTCGGACGAGGCCGGGTGACGGGCCGGATCAGGCCTTCGCGTCGGCCGTGTCGGCGGCCGTGTCGGCCGCCTCGTCGCCGGTGGCGGCCTCGTCCGCGTCGGCCGGGACCTCCTCGACGGTGGTCTCGTCGTCGTCGGAGCCGAGCAGGTCCGACAGGTCGACGGGCTCGCCGCCCGGGAGGGTGACGGTCGCCGCGCGGACCGCGGTGATGAGCGCCTTGGAGCGGCGGACGTCCTGGTAGATCACGCCGAGCTGACCGGCCTGCTGGATCTGCTGGACGAACTGCTCGGGCGCCATGCCGTACTGCTGGGCCTGGTAGACGATCCGCTCGGTCAGCTCCTGGTCCCCGACCGAGATCTCCTCGCGGTCGGCCAGGGTGTCGAGCACGAGGCGGTAGCGGACGGCCTTCTCGGCCTCCTCGCGCGTCTCGGTGTCGAACTGCTCGCGGGTCTTGTCCTGCGTGGACAGGAACTCGGCGAACTTGTCCTCGTCGTGGTCGAAGGCGTGCACCGCGTCGTGGGTGCGCGTCTCGATCTCGGCGGCGACGACCGACTCCGGCAGCGGGACCTCGGCGCCCTCGACCAGCGCGTCGAGCAGGCGGTCGCGGGCCTGCGCGGCCTGCTCCATCCGCTTCGACCGGCCGAGCCGCTCGCGCAGGTTCTCGGTGAGCTCGTCGAGGGTGTCGAACTCCGAGGCCAGCTGGGCGAACTCGTCGTCGGCGTCGGGGAGGTGACGCTCCTTGACGGTGGTCACCTTGACGGTGATCTCGGCGTCGGAGTCGGCGTGCTCGCCGGCGACCAGCTTCGAGGTGAAGGTCTTCTCCTCGTCGGCCGACATGCCCTCGAGGGCCTCGTCGATGCCGTCGATGAGACCGCCCTGGCCGACCTCGTAGGAGAAGCCGGTGGTGGTGGCCTCCTCGACGGGCTCGCCGTCGACGGCCGCGGACAGGTCGATCTGGACGTAGTCGCCCTTCTGCGCCGGGCGCTCGACGCCGGCGAGGGTCCCGAAGCGGGCCCGCAGCTGGTCGAGCTGCTCGGTGACCTCGTCCTCGGTCACCTCGGTCTCGTCGACCTCGACGGCCAGCCCGTCCAGCTCCGGCAGCGTGATCTCCGGGCGGACGTCGACCTCGGCGGTGAACGTGAGGCGCTCGCCGTCGGCGATCTCGGTGACCTCGATGTCCGGCCGGCCGATCGGGGTGACGTCCTCGGACGTCACCACGGCCTCCTGGTACTTCGCCGGGATCGCGTTGTTCACGACCTCGTCGAGCACCGGGGCGCGCCCGATGCGGGCCTCCAGGATCCGCGCCGGGACCTTGCCCTTGCGGAAGCCCGGGATGTTGACCTGCTGGGCGATGGTCTTGTACGCGCGGTCGAAGTCGGGCTTGAGCTCGTCGAACGGCACCTCGACGTTGATCCGGACGCGCGTCGGGCTGAGGTGCTCGACGGTGCTCTTCACGGTGGAACTCCTTGGGCGGTACGAGTGCTGCAACGGGCCGCGGCTCGCGCGGCCCCCGGTCATGTGGCCCCGCCCGCCGGCGCCGGACGGTCCCGCTGCGAACGCGGAGGTCCCTGCCACCGGCCGCCGGGTGCGCGAACGCGCCCGGTGACGGCGGGGCTCGCGCGAGTCTAGGCGAGCCCGGTACCGGCGCGGCGGCCCGGGCGCGGGTCAGGCCCCGGCGGACCCGGCGGGAGGCACCTCGCCGGCCTCGCCGGCGGCCCCCACGTCGGCCACGGTGACGTCCACGGCCAGCGTGTCGTCACCGAGCACGGCGCGGACCCGGTCGGCGATCTCGCCGGCGACGTCGGCGAACGGGCGGCCCAGCCGCAGCACCACGGCGATCTCCACCGGGTCCGACAGCCGTACGCCCTGCACCCGGCGCCCCGGCAGGTACGAGGCGATCGAGCCGAAGGGGCCGCCGTCGAGCCGCAGCACCGACGGGTGGGCCAGCACGGCGTCGGCGACGGCCTGCGGCCCGGGTCCGGGGCTCGCGAACTCTGCCATGCGCCGACCCTAGCGATGCGCGGCCCGCACACGACGGCGGCGGCGCCCCGGGCCTGCCGGGACGCCGCCGCCGTCGTGCTGCGGGTCAGCTCTTGAAGGTGTCCTTGAGCTTCTCGCCGGCCTGCTTGAGGTTGCCGCTGGCCTGGTCGGCCTTGCCCTCGGCCTGCAGGTCCTTGTCGTCGGTGGCCTTGCCGGTGGCCTCCTTGGCCTTGCCACCGAGCTCCTCGGCCTTGTTGCTGATCTTGTCCCCGAGACCCATGACTCTCCCTGCATCCCGTGCGTGTCCGGCGGGCGCGTGCCCGGGCCGGTCGCTACCGTCGCTGACGACGGGGACTACCCGACCCAGGGTCCCTCCACACCCCGACGAGACGGACATGACGAACGCGCAGGTCAGCGGCCGGTCGGCCACCGGCGCCGGGTCGCCGCGGGCGGCCCGTGCCGCGCACGCCCCGAGCCGGGCGACGCTCGACGAGGCGACCCTGGTCGTCCGCGCCCAGGACGGGGACGCCGGCGCCTTCGAGGAGCTGGCCCGCCGCCACCAGGAGACGCTGTTCCGCGTGGCCGTCCGGGTGCTCGGCGAGCGCGCCGACGCCGAGGACGCCCTGCAGGAGGCGCTGATCGACGCCTGGCGGCGGATCGGCACGTTCCGCGGCGACGCGGCCTTCTCGACGTGGATGTACCGGATCGTGGTCAACCGGTGCACCGCGCTGGCCCGGCGCGCCCGGCGCACCGAGCCGCTGCCCCCCGACGACGGCCCCGGCGCGCCGCCCGACGACGGCCGCCGCTCGCCCGAGCGGGTCGCCGAGGTCGACGCGGAGATGGCCGCGCTGTCGCGGGCCGTCGCGTCGCTGCCCGAGGAGCAGCGCACGGCCTGGGTGCTGCGTGAGCTGGAGGGCCTGGGCTACACCGAGATCTCGCAGATCACCGGGGCGGGCGAGACCGCGGTGCGCGGCCGGATCCACCGGGCACGCGGCGCGCTGGCGGAGAGGATGCGGGCATGGCGCTAGAGGGGACCGACCGGGTCGAGCCGCTGGCCTGCGGCCGCGACGCCGCGGACGTCTGGGACCACGCCGAGGCCGGCACGCTCGACGAGCACGAGCGGACCTGTCCGCACTGCGTGCGCGCCCGCGCCGACCACGACCGGCTCGGCGGGCTGGTCGCGCGGATGGCCGCCGAGCCGCTGCGCCCGCCGCCGTCGGTGCTGGAGCAGGTCATGGGGGCCGTGGTCGCCGACCTGCGCCCGCACGAGCTGCTGCACCTCGGCCCGGACGCGTGGCTCGGCCGGCCCACCGCGGAGGCCGCGCTGCGCCACGTCGTCGACACCATGGACGGGCTGCGGGCCCGGCGCTGCCGGATCGAGCAGGACCGCGTCCCCGACGGCGTCGGCGGGGTCGGCGCCGCGCCGGTGTGGGTGCGGATGACCGTCGCCGCCCGGTTCGGGGTGGACCTCGCCTCGGTCACCGCGCGGGTCCGCCAGATGCTGATCTCGGCGGGCGACCGCACGCTGGGCGTCCCGATCACCGGGGTGGACATCCTGGTCGAGGACCTGTGGGAGGAGCCGGCATGACCGGACCGACGACCGTCACCGTCTCCGACCTGGCGGTCGCGCGGGTGGCCGCCCGCCGGGCCCGGGCGGTGCCCGGCGTCGCGGTGCTGATGGGCGACGTGACCCAGACGCTGCTCGGCCTGGCCGCGGACTGGCTGCCCCGCGACCCGGTGCCCGAGGAGCTGCGGCTGCACGGCCTGGTCGCGTCGGTGCAGGACGGCCGCGCCGAGATCCGGGTGACCGTCGGGGTCCGGTTCGGCGTCCAGTGCGCCGAGCTGGCGGAGCAGGTCCGACGCGAGGTCGCCGAGGAGGTCGCGCGGGTGTGCGGGCTCCCGGCGCGGGTGCGGGTCACCGTCGCCGACATCGTCCTGCCCGGCTGAGCGGCGCCGGACCGGCGGCACCGGTCAGCGGCGCCCGGCCAGCACGCAGTCCCCGCACAGGCCGCCGCCCGGCACCCGTACGTAGAGGCAGCACGAGCGCCGCCGGACCGCCCACTCGGTGTCGGGGTCGGCGTCGTCGAGACGCAGCACCCGCCCGGTCGCACCGGCCGGCAGCGGGCCGCGCAGCGCCGGGTGCCCGGTGAGGGCGTCGAGCACGGCCAGGTAGCGGGGCCGGGCCGGGCGGCGCATCGCCTCCAGCACCCGCGCGGCCCCCGCGACCGCGGAGACGACGTTGCCCCGCAGCACCCGCGGCGAGACCGCGACCCGGGCGGCGACGGCGTCGTACAGCGGCTCCAGGTGGGTCGCGAGCTCGCGCGCCAGCAGGTCGGCGGCGCCCCGCGGGTCGGTGCCCGCGTCCGGGACGGCGACGGCCGCCGGCGCGGCGGGCAGCGCGGGCGCCCAGGGATCGGCCGCGGCCGGGTCGCGGCGCAGCCCGCCGAGCCGCGGGAGCACCCCGTGCAGCGCGACCGCCGCGTACGGCGGCGAGACCAGTCGCGCGGCCAGGCCCTGCACCGCGACCGAGGCCGCGACCCGGCGGTCCCCGCCGAGCGCCGCGGCGACCTCGTCGATCCGGCGGCCGAGCGGGTCGTCGCCCCCGGGCGCGGCGTACAGCGCGTCCCACCGCACGGCGCCCGGCGGGGCGGGCACCGTCACGGCGAACCACGGCCCGATCGTCGCGAGGTCGGCGAGCACGGCACCGACCCGTCCGTCGGGCACCCGATCGGGTGACGTCGGACCGGGGCCGGGTGTGGCCGGAGGGGTCTCGGGTACGTCCATCGCGGCCCAGTGTGACCGGGCCGGCCGGGTCCCGTCCCGGCGGCCGCGGCCGACGCCGCGTAACGGTGCGCGCGGGGGCGACGATCCCATGGGACGAGAGGCCGCTCCCGACGGATGGTCACGCCTCGCTCACCGTCCGGACACGGGACGGCAACGTTGGCCTGCTCGGATGCCCAGCGATCCACATCACGGGACGGGTGCCCCGTCATCGGTAGCGCACCACGGTTGCGACGTGCGACTCTGTGCACTCGCCAGACCGCACTCGCCGGGGTGTGCGGTCGAACCGTGCCGCAGGAATGGCCGGGTACTGACAACCAGCGCCCGGCCGCTCGGCGTGCCCGGAGGAGGATTCCGTCCGCCGGTCACCCACCCGGCGGCACGGTGCACCTGAACGGCCCTCGTCGCACGTCCCGCTCGGGCTGCGCGCTGTATTCTGAGAAACCTTTTTCGGACCGCAGCGAGCTGCCGGATTCCGGGTCGTCCGATGCGGGTGGCTTCGGGTGCACCGAGACGACAGGAGGAGCAGTTGGCCGCGATCAGTGACCAGACGCGTCGCCCCTCGCCCGGTGGGCTGTACGCCGCCGATCACGAGCACGACGCCTGCGGTGTGGCCATGTTGGCCGACGTCACCGGCAAGCGCAGCCACGCCATCGTGCAGAAGGCCATCGAGGCCCTGCTGCGCCTGGAACACCGCGGTGCGCGTGGCGCCGAGTACAACACCGGCGACGGTGCCGGGATCCTGATCCAGGTCCCGGACGCGTTCTACCGCGAGGTCACCGGCTTCGACCTGCCCGCGGAGGGCGCCTACGCGACCGGCATCGCCATGCTGCCGCGCGACGAGGCCGCCGCCGCCGAGGCGGTCGAGCGGATCGGTGCACTCGCCGCCGAGGAGGGCCTGACGGTCCTCGGCTGGCGCGAGCTGCCGACCGACCCCGACGCCGCGGACCTGGGCTCCATCGCCCTGGACGCGATGCCCGGGTTCCGTCAGCTGTTCGTCGGCGGCGTCGAGCTGACCGGGGACTCCCCCGCCGACGCCCCGGCCGGCATCGAGCTGGAGCGCCGCGCGTTCTGCTTCCGCAAGCGGGTCGAGCACGACACCGACACCTACTTCCCGTCGCTGTCGCCGCGCACGATCATCTACAAGGGCATGCTCGCCGAGCCCCAGGTCGCGGCGTTCTACCCGGACCTGAACGACGAGCGCGTCACCTCGGCGCTGGCGATCGTGCACTCGCGGTTCTCCACGAACACGTTCCCGGCGTGGCCGCTGGCGCACCCGTTCCGCTACGTCGCGCACAACGGTGAGATCAACACCCTGCGCGGCAACCGGAACTGGATGGCGGCGCGCGAGTCGCTGCTGCAGTCCGCGAACCTGCCCGGCGACCTGTCGCGGCTGACCCCGATCGTCACCCCGGACGCGTCGGACTCGGCCACCTTCGACGAGGTCCTCGAGCTGCTCCACCTCGGCGGGCGCAGCCTGCCGCACGCGGTGCTGATGATGATCCCGGAGGCCTGGGAGCACAACACCGAGATGGACCCCGCCCGGCGGGCGTTCTACGAGTACCACTCCACCCTGATGGAGCCGTGGGACGGCCCGGCCCTGGTCGCGTTCACCGACGGCACCCAGATCGGCGCGGTGCTCGACCGCAACGGCCTGCGCCCGGCGCGCTACTGGGTGACCGAGGACGGCCTGGTCGTGCTCGCCTCCGAGGTCGGCGTCCTCGACGTCGCGCCGGAGAAGGTCGTCCGCAAGGGCCGCCTCGAGCCCGGTCGGATGTTCCTCATCGACACCGAGCGCGGCAAGATCGTCGACGACGACGAGATCAAGGGCGCCCTGGCCGTCGAGCACCCGTACGCCGACTGGCTGCACGCCGGGCTCATCCGGCTCGACGACCTGCCCGCGCGCACCCGCGAGACGCCCACCCACGAGACGCTGAACCTGCGCCAGCAGGCCCTGGGCTACACCGAGGAGGAGCTCAACGTCCTGCTCCGTCCGATGGCGGTCGCCGGGGCGGAGCCGATCGGCTCGATGGGCAACGACGCGCCGCTCGCCGCGATCTCCGAGCGCCCGCGCCAGCTCTACGACTACTTCATCCAGCTGTTCGCCCAGGTCACCAACCCGCCGCTGGACGCGATCCGCGAGGAGCTCGTCACCTCGCTGTTCAGCCAGCTCGGGCCGGAGCAGAACCTGCTCGACGCGACGCCGGCGCACTGCCGCACGATCGTCGTGCCGTTCCCGGTGCTGACCAACGACGACCTGGCGAAGATCGTCCACATCAACGACGACGGGGAGTTCCCCGGCTTCGCCTCGCACGTCGTGCGCGGCACGTTCCTGGCCCGCGACGGCGGCAAGGGCATGCTGTCGCGGCTGGCCGAGATCAAGCAGGAGGTGTCCCGCGCGATCGAGAACGGGGCGCGCCTGATCGTGCTGTCCCAGCGCGGGGTGGACGCCGAGCACGCGCCGATCCCGTCGCTGCTGCTGACCGGCACCGTGCACCACCACCTCGTCCGGGAGCGCTCGCGCACCCGGGTCGGGCTGGTCGTGGAGTCCGCCGACGCCCGCGAGGTGCACCACATCGCGCTGCTGCTGGGCTACGGCGCGTCCGCGGTGAACCCGTACCTGGCCATGGCCACGGTCGAGGACCTCGCCGAGCGCGGCGACGTCCCGGGCGTCGACGGCCGAACCGCGGCGAAGAACCTGGTCAAGGCGCTCGGCAAGGGCGTCCGCAAGACCATGTCGAAGATGGGCGTCTCGACGGTCGCCTCCTACACCGGCGCGCAGATCTTCGAGGCCGTCGGCCTCGGGTCCGAGGTCATCGACTCGGCGTTCCGCGGCACCGCGTCGCGGATCGGCGGGGTCGGCTTCGACGTGCTGGCCGAGGAGGTCCTGGCCCACCACCGCCGCGCCTACCCGGCCGACGAGGTGCGCGCGTCGCACCGCGCGCTGCCGGTCGGCGGCGAGTACCAGTGGCGCCGCGAGGGCGAGCTGCACCTGTTCAACCCGCAGACGGTGTTCAAGCTGCAGCACTCCACCCGGGCCGGGAAGTACGACGTCTTCAAGGAGTACTCGAAGGCCGTCGACGAGCAGGCGCGGCGGCTGATGACCCTGCGCGGGCTGTTCGCCTTCAAGGAGGGCCTGCGCGAGCCGGTCGACATCGACGAGGTCGAGCCGATCGAGTCGATCATGACCCGGTTCGCGACCGGCGCGATCTCCTACGGCTCCATCTCCCAGGAGATGCACGAGACCCTGGCGATCGCGATGAACCGCATCGGCGGCCGGTCGAACACCGGCGAGGGCGGCGAGGACCCGGACCGCTTCACCGCGGACCCCAACGGCGACTCGCGGCGCAGCGCGGTCAAGCAGGCCGCCTCCGGCCGGTTCGGTGTGACCAGCGAGTACCTGGTCAACGCCGACGACATCCAGATCAAGATCGCCCAGGGCGCCAAGCCCGGTGAGGGCGGCCAGCTGCCCGGCGGCAAGGTCTACCCGTGGATCGCGACCACCCGGTACTCCACGCCGGGTGTCGGCCTCATCTCGCCGCCGCCGCACCACGACATCTACTCGATCGAGGACATCAAGCAGCTCATCCACGACCTGAAGAACGCCAACCCCCGGGCCCGCATCCACGTGAAGCTGGTGTCCCAGGTCGGCGTCGGGACCGTGGCGGCCGGCGTGTCCAAGGCGCACTCCGACGTCGTGCTCATCTCGGGTCACGACGGCGGCACCGGCGCCTCGCCGCTGTCCTCGATCAAGCACGCGGGCGGCCCCTGGGAGCTCGGCCTGGCCGAGACCCAGCAGACGCTGATGGCCAACGGGCTGCGCGACCGGATCACGGTGCAGGCCGACGGCCAGCTCAAGACCGGCCGTGACGTCGTCATCGCGGCGCTGCTCGGCGCCGAGGAGTACGGCTTCGCGACGGCGCCGCTGGTGGTGTCGGGCTGCATCATGATGCGCGTCTGTCACCTGGACACCTGTCCGGTCGGCGTCGCGACGCAGAACCCGGAGCTGCGCAAGAAGTTCAACGGCAAGGCCGAGTACGTCGTGAACTTCATGCAGTTCGTGGCGCAGGAGGTGCGCGAGCACCTGGCCGCGCTCGGCTTCCGCTCGCTGGACGAGGCGATCGGCCGGGCCGACGTGCTCGACGTCGACACCGCGGCCCAGCACTGGAAGTCGCGCCACCTCGACCTCTCGCCGATCTTCCGGCTCGCGGACGTGCCCGAGGACGCGCCGCGCAAGCGGACCCGCGAGCAGGACCACGGCCTGGACAAGGCGCTGGACAACACGATGATCCAGCTGGCCGAGGGCGCGCTGCGCAACGGCGACCGGGTCACCCTGGACCTGCCGGTGCGCAACGTGAACCGCACCGTCGGCACGATGCTCGGGTCCGAGCTGACCCGGGCGCACGGCGGCAAGGGCCTGCCCGACGACACGATCGACGTCACGCTCACCGGCGCGGCCGGGCAGAGCTTCGGCGCGTTCGTGCCCAAGGGCATCACGCTGCGGCTGGTCGGCGACACGAACGACTACTTCGGCAAGGGCCTGTCCGGTGGCCGGCTGACGCTGCGGCCCGACCCGTCGGCGCCGTTCACCGCCGAGGAGAACGTCATCGCCGGCAACGTGATCGGCTACGGCGCGACCTCGGGCGAGATGTTCATCCGCGGCGTCGTCGGCGAGCGTTTCTGCGTCCGCAACTCCGGCGCGGTGGCCGTCGTCGAGGGCGTCGGTGACCACGGCTGCGAGTACATGACCGGCGGGCGGGTCGTCGTCCTGGGACGCACCGGGCGCAACTTCGCGGCCGGCATGTCCGGCGGCGTGGCCTACCTGCTCGACATGGACCGCAACCGGGTCAACCCGGAGATGGTCGACCTCGACCCGCTGTCGGACGAGGACCGCTCGATCGTGCACGACCTCGTCGAGCGGCACCACGCCGAGACCGGGTCGGCGGTGGCGCACGCGCTGCTCGCCGACTGGGACGCCGCCGTCGAGCGGTTCGGCAAGGTCATGCCCAAGGACTACAAGCGCGTGCTGCTCGCGACGGAGAACGCCGAGCGCGAGGGCCGCGATGTCAACCAGGCGATCATGGAGGCTGCTCATGGGTGACCCCAAGGGCTTCATGACCACTCCCCGGCAGACGCCGACCCGGCGGCCGGTGGACCTGCGGCTGATGGACTGGCGCGAGGTCTACGAGGACTTCCCGCAGAAGACCCTCGAGGCCCAGGCCGGGCGCTGCATGAACTGCGGCATCCCGTTCTGTCACCAGGGCTGCCCGCTGGGGAACCTCATCCCCGAGTGGAACGACCTGGTCTACCGCCAGGACTGGCGGGAGGCGATCGAGCGGCTGCACGCCACGAACAACTTCCCGGAGTTCACCGGGACGCTGTGCCCCGCCCCGTGCGAGGCGGCGTGCGTGCTGGCCATCAACGACGACGCCGTCACGATCAAGCAGGTCGAGATCGAGATCGTCGACAAGGCCTGGGACGAGGGCTGGGTCACCCCGCAGGTGCCCGAGGCGCGGACCGGCAAGAAGGTCGCCGTCGTCGGGTCGGGGCCGGCCGGGCTGGCCGCCGCCCAGCAGCTGACCCGGGTCGGGCACGACGTCGTCGTGTTCGAGCGGGCCGACCGCATCGGCGGGCTGCTGCGCTACGGCATCCCCGAGTTCAAGATGGAGAAGGCGCGCCTGGACCGGCGCCTGGAGCAGATGGTCGCCGAGGGCACCCACTTCCGGGCCTCGGTCGACGTCGGCACCGACGTCACCGTCGAGCAGCTCCGTGCCGAGTACGACGCGATCGTCCTCGCCGGCGGCGCGACGGCGTGGCGCGACCTGCCCGCCGACGGCCGCGAGGCCGAGGGCGTGTACCAGGCCATGGAGTTCCTGCCGTGGGCCAACCACGTGCAGCAGGGCGACCTGGACGCGCCGCCGGTCTCCGCCGAGGGCAAGGACGTCGTGATCATCGGCGGCGGTGACACCGGCGCCGACTGCCTGGGCACCTCGCACCGCCAGGGTGCGCGCTCGGTGACCCAGCTGGAGATCATGCCGACCCCGCCGGAGCACCGCACCGACGGCATGCCCTGGCCGACCTACCCGATGGTCTACCGGGTCTCCTCCGCGCACGAGGAGGGCGGCGAGCGGCTGTTCTCGGTCAACACCACCGAGTTCGTGAAGGACGCCGACGGGAAGCTCGCCGGCATCCGGATCGTCGAGGTCAAGCGCGGCGACAACGGGTTCGAGCCGGTCGGGGGCACCGAGCAGGAGCTCCCGGCGCAGCTGGTGCTGCTCGCGATGGGCTTCGTCGGCCCGGAGAAGGGCGCGCTGCTGAACGACCTCGAGGTCGACCTCGACGAGCGCGGCAACGTCGCCCGCGACGAGCGCTACATGTCCTCCGCCGACGGCGTGTTCGTCGCCGGGGACATGGGCCGCGGGCAGTCGCTGATCGTGTGGGCGATCTCCGAGGGCCGCTCCGCGGCCGCCGGGGTGGACGAGTACCTGACCGGGCGCACCGTGCTGCCGCGCCCGATCGACCCGACCGACCGGCAGATCGCCTGACCGCACGCACCACCGCCGGACCCGAGGGCCCGGCCGCGCACGCTCCCGTCGCGCGGCCGGGCCCTCGGGCGTCGCGGGATGGCGGGGCGGTGCGGCTCAGTCGAGCCGTTCGAGCTCGAAGGCGTCGTCGCCGATCCAGATGCGCACGCCCTCGCCGTCGTCGGAGACGTAGCCGTCCTCCTCCTCGCCGAGCTCGCGGATCGCCCCCAGCGCGCGGCGGGAGAACTCGACGACACCGCCGCCGACGTCCATCGGGCGGTACTCGCGCGCCAGCAACGCGGTCCGGCACCGCGTCGCGAGCCACTCCGCGTTCTCCGGCCCGACCTCGACCCGCCACCGCTCCTCGGCCATGCCGCCCAGTATGACCGAGGGACGACCGCGGTATGACCGCGATCACTCCGTCCGTCGCCGATCGGCTACCGGCGATCGTGACGGAACGCTGCCGACCGGACGCACCGGGCGAACCGGGGCCGTCCGCCGCGGACGCGACGCCGCTCACGGTGGCGGGCGAGACGGGCACCACTGCACCCACAACCCGACGCGGAGTCGGGCGTTGAACCCCATGACCGGCATCTGCAGAACCGGGAGCCCCTGTCGATGCCGGGCACCATCGGGTCACCGGGTACCGCGGCCACGCGCCGCGGTCCCGGTGCCCGGTGGTGTATCCCCGCCGGGGCCGATGAGTTCCACCGCGACGGACGGTCGGAACGACGAATGCCCCGGGCAGGCCGGGGCCGTGCCCCGGAGGTCACCGTGACCGTCTCCACGTCCCGCTCCCGCCTCACCCACCGTGCGCTGTGGGTCCTGCAGGTGCTGCTCGGACTGTTCTTCGTCCTCGCCTCGGCGCTGCCCAAGTTCTGGGGCGACCCGTTCGCCGTCGCGATCTTCGACGGCATCGGCCTCGGCCAGTGGCTGCGCTACGCCGTCGGTGCCCTCGAGCTGGCAGGGGGCATCGGGCTGCTCGTCCCCCGGTTCGCGGCGCCCGCGGCGGCGGGACTGGTCGTCGTGATGATCGGGGCGACGCTGACGCAGGCGTTCGTCCTGCACGGCGGGGTGCTCGTCGTGACGCCGATCGTGCTCGGCCTGCTCGCCGCGGTGATCGCCGTCGCACGGCGGGGCGAGACGCGCGCCACGGCTGTCTGAGCCGCGTTTGCCGATCCCGATCTTCGGGCATTCCCGGCGGGAGAAGACCGTGCCGGACGCCCCGGTACGCCCGAGCAGTTCCCGTCCAGGGGAGGAACCCGCCATGGCCGATCGCCACGTCAAGCCGGTGGACGACGGTTGGACCGTCGAGAAGGAAGACGCCCAGCGCCCGAGTGCCCGCACGAGCACCCAGGCCGAGGCCATCACCCGGGCGGTGGAGATCATCGCCAACGACGGCGGCGGCAACCTCGTGGTCCACGGCACCGACGGCTCGGTGCGCGAGCGCCGCGCGATCGACACCGACGCCGACGGCGGCACCGCCGCCAAGGCGGCCACCGGTGCGGCCGCGACCGCGGTCAAGGACACCGCGTCCACGGCCGCGAAGACCACCGGCGCGGCCGCGGAGGAGGTCGGCGCGGACACCCGCACGACCGCCAAGAAGGTCGCGGGCGAGACCGGCGACGCCGCGTCCAAGGCCGGTGACGCGCTGAAGGCCGGCGCCGCCGAGGTCGCCGCCGAGGCCCGCAAGGTCGACCAGAACGGCAAGGACCCGAAGAAGGCGGGCAAGGCCGCCGCGGCGGCCGCCAAAGCCACCGGTGAGCACCTCGCCGACACCGCGCAGCGCACCGGCAAGCAGGTCGCCGGTGAGGTGGCCGCCTCCGCCGAGCGCTCGGCCGCCACCGTGCAGGCCGTCGCCGACCAGGGCGCCGACTCCGCGGTCCGCACCGCCGACCGGGCCGCCCGCGTCGGCGAGCGCATCGAGGACGACCTCGACGACACCGGCGCCACGCTCGCGCGGCGCCTGTACGAGAACGGCGAGCGGGCCGCGGGCAAGCTCGACGAGTTCGCCCTGCGCGTCTACAAGCCGCTGAACCCGATCCGGTTCACCAGCCGGGTCGCGGCCGGGGCGGTCGCCACCGCGTTCGGCGTGACCGGTGCGGTCACCTCGCGCGCGGGCAAGCTGTTCCAGCGCGGCACCCGCAAGGCCACCGGCCGCTGAGGCCGCACGGCCACCGAGACCACGCAGCGACCACTCAGCGACCACTCAGCCGCGACGGCGCCCCCGGGACCACGGTCCCGGGGGCGCCGTCGTGTCAGCCGGTGGGCCGCAGCACGTAGTCGCCGGTGTCGTCGCTCCACTCCATCGCGACGAGGTCGCGCGCCCGCGCTGCCTTGGCGAAGGACAGGAAGCTGCCGAAGCCGTAGCGCTTCTCCGAGAAGTCCGGCACCCGCTTGCGGAGCTGGTTCTTCAGGCCGGACAGCTGCGGCGCGTCGCCGGAGGCGGCCAGCTCGCGGACCACGTCGACCAGCAGCGCGAACGCGTCGTGGTCGGCGTCGGGGTCGTCGGGCAGCGCCACCTCGGGGTCGCCCTGCGCGGCACCGACGGTCAGCGTGACCGCCCCCCGGTCCTGCAGGTGGCGCAGCAGCTCGCCGAACCCGCGGAAGCCGTGGTCGGACTCGTCGAAGGTGGGGTCCTTGCGCAGGATCGCCCGCTTCAGGCGCGACGCCAGCACCGGCCCGTCGGCCTGCCGGGCGAGCCCGCCCAGGGTGGAGACGACGAGCCCGGACAGGTCGCGCTCCTCGGCCCCGGTGGTGGCGGTGTCGTCGGTGCCGTCGGAGAAGGTGACGTCGAACGGGTCCGGCGGGACGGCCGGGACCGGTGCCGGCTCCGGAGCGGCGGCCGGGACCGCCGACGGGGCGGCCGCGGCGGGGCGCGAGGAGCCTCGGCGCCGCCGGGCCGGGGCGGGCGCCTGCGTCGGCTCGACGCCGGGCAGCCGGTCGTAGAACAGGAACTCGTCGCAGGCCGGGGGCAGCAGCGCCGACGTCGAGGACTGCACGCCGATGCCGATCACCCGCTTGTCCAGCTCGCGCAGCTTGTGCATGAGCGGGGTGAAGTCCGAGTCGCCGGTGGCGATGGCGAAGGTCGTGACGAAGCCGCGCTCGTAGGCCAGCTCGATGGCGTCGACGGCGAGCTTGATGTCCGCGGCGTTCTTGCGGGAGCCGCCGATCCGCTGCGGGATCTCGATCAGCTCGACCTGGGCGCGGGCCATCAGGCGGCGGTCCTCGTCGAAGGCCGACCAGTCGGCGTAGGCGCGCCGGACCACGACGCGGCCGCGCTCGGCCAGCGCGTCGGCGACCGGGCCGAAGTCGAACGGCACGACGCCGAGCCCGTCGCGGGCACCGATCGCCAGGTTCTCGTAGTCGAGCAGCAGTGCGATGCGTTCGTCCTCGTGGGCCACCGCGGAAGCCTAATGCGCTGGCCGGGACCCGCGTGGGCAGGGCAGGGTGCACCCGTGCGAGCCGAGGACGTCGAGGACGCGGTGACGATGCTGGTGGCGGCGCTGGAGGCGGTGCCCGACGACGGCTGGTCCCCGCCCGCGGGCCCGCTGGAGTGGTCGTGCCGCGACACCGTCGTCCACGTCGCGGACGACCTGATCGGCTACGCGGGCCAGGTCGCCATCGCCCCGCCGGACGGCTACGCCCCGTTCGACGTCGCCGTCGACCCCGCCACCGGCACCGCCGGGCTGCTGCGCGTGGTCGAGGCCGGCGGCGCGCTGCTCGCCGCGGCCGTGCGCACCAGCCCGCCCGGCGTCCGCGGCTGGCACCCCTACGGGGACTCCGACGCCGCCGGTTTCGCCGCGATGGGCGTCACCGAGGTGCTGGTCCACACCCACGACATCACGCGGGCCACGGCCCCGTCGTGGGCGCTGCCGCCCGGTCCGTGCCGCGCGGTGCTCGCCCGGCTGTGGCCGGGCGTCGACCCCGGCACCGACCCGGGCGCCACACTGCTGCACCACACCGGGCGGGCCCCGCTGGACGGTGTGCCGGCGCCCTCGCGCTGGCGCTGGCACGGCGCACCGGCCTGAGCACGGTCAGTCCGCGTCGGGGGCTCCGCGCCGCTCCTGGCCCGGCAGCGGCTGCTCGCTGAACTGCCCGGTCCAGGCGGCCCGCGCGCCGGACTCGCCGATCTGCACCGTCGTCACCACCGCACCGACCGCGACGACGACGGCGAGCACCGCGAGCAGCACCGTCACCGCGGTCCCGCCCGGCGGGCGCGCCGGCTCCGCGGGGATCTCGGCGGACGGTCCGCCGACCGTGGCCGGGACCCGCCGGTCGGCTCCGGCGCGCCGGGCCACGAGGACGTGGCGGACGGCGACGGCCAGGGCCAGCACCGTCAGCCCGGCCGCCCACGGCAGCAGCCCGTCGCCGAGCTCGGTGTGCTCGTGCAGCAGCTCGGTGCGGGGCAGCCGGTGCTCCAGCCACTCCCCCGCCTCGGTCGTCACCGGCACCAGCGCCGTCGACACCACGGCGAGCGCGACCGTCGGCCAGACCAGGCGGGCCCGGGCTGCCGGCCACACGGCGACGAGCACCAGGGCGAGTGCGGTCAGCGGTACGAGCACGACGACCGCGTGCACGAGCAGGATGTGCGCCGGCAACCCGGCGATGGTGGACTCCACGGCGGCACGCTAGGACGCCGCCGGCACCGCGGCCCAGAGGTCTCAGGCGATCCTCACCGAGTTCTCACCCGGGCCTCACGAACCCGCGCGATGATCCCCCGGGCTCGAGCGAGGGGACGGTACATGGGCGCCGCCGTCAGCACGATCACGATCACCGGCCCCGGCTTCGTGGTGGGGTTCGCCGTCGCCGGGCTCGGGGTGCTGGTGCTGCTCGTGGCGGGGGTGCGGCGGGCCGGCCGGTCGCGGCGGCGGACGGTGCGGGTGGCCGCGCGGGCCGCCGCCGGCGCCACCGCGCTGGTGGTGCTGCTCGCCAACGCCCTGGTCGGGGTGAACGCGGGACTGGACTACCTGCGCACCGTCGGCGACGTCGTCGGCACCGGTCCCGCGGCGGGGGTCGGGGTGGCGCAGCTGCTGCTGTCGCGGCAGGTGCCGGCGACCGGTGAGGTCGCCGACGTCCCGATCCCCGGCTCGGTGTCGGGGTTCGCCGCACGGCCCGCGGTCGTGTGGCTGCCACCGGTGTGGTTCGCCCGGCCCCGACCGCAGCTGCCGGTGGTCGTGCTGCTGCACGGCACCCCCGGCCGGCCGGCGGACTGGGTGGACTCCGGCGGCGCCGCCGACGTCGCGGACGCCTGGGCCGCCGCCCACCACGGCGTCGCCCCGATCCTGGTCATGCCCGACGTCAACGGCACCTACACCGCGGACTCCGAGTGCGTCGACACCCCGGGCTCGCGGGTCGAGACCTACCTGACCCGCGACGTCCCGCGGGTGGTGACGCACCTGTTCGGCACGGCGCCGCCGGGCCGGGCGTGGGCGGTGGCCGGGCTGTCGGAGGGCGGGACCTGCGCGGTCGTGCTCGCCGCGCGCCACCCCGCGCTGTTCGCGACCTTCGGCGACTACGCCGGGCTGCTCGGACCGCGCACCGGGGACACCAACGGCGGCGTCGCCGACACCGTGGCGGCGCTGTTCGACGGGTCGCGGGCCGCGTTCGACGCGCACGACCCGGCGACCCTGCTGGCCCGCCCGGCGCCCGGGCTCGCCGGCTGGTTCGAGGCCGGCGACGCCGACACCGACCCCGCCGCCGCGGCGCGCCGGCTGTCCGCGGTCGCGTCCGGCGCCGGGACGGAGTCCCACCTGGTCGTCGTGCCGGGCGGCGGGCACGACTTCGACCTGTTCTCCCGCGCGCTGACCGACTCGTGGCCGTGGCTCGTGGCGCGGGTCACCCCGGCGGTCCCCGAGCCGGGACCACCGGCCCTGTCGTCCAGGTGCCCCTGCCGCGCAGGCTGACCGGACCAGCACCACCCGGGAGGACCACGATGGTGACCGTCGTACGGCCGCAGGCCGAGACCCTCCGGCGCGCGGTCGCCGCCGCCCTGCTCGCACCGTCGGTGCACAACACCCAGCCCTGGCGCTGGCGCGTCTGCACCGACCGGGTGGAGCTCTACGCCGACCGTGACCGCCGGCTGCCCGCCACCGACCCCGACGGCCGGGACCTGCTGGTGAGCTGCGGCATCGCGCTGGGCCACCTGCACGTGGCGCTCGCCGCGGCGGGGGTGGCGTCCACGACGCTGCGCTTCCCCGACGGCGACCGCGACCGCCTGGCGACGGTGCGCGTCACCGCCGGGCCGCCCGACCTCGACGCCCGCGCCGACGCCGTCCTCGCGCCGGCGATCGGGCGGCGCCGCTCGGACCGCAGGCCCTACCCGGACGGGGTGCTCGCCGCGCCGGTGCGCGCCGCGCTCGGGGTGCGTGCCGCGCGGCGCGGCGCCACCCTGCTCGTCGTCGACGACCCGGCGGCGCGCGCGCACCTCGTCGAGCTGGAGGCCGAGGCCGCCGGTGACGCCCGGGGCCGGCCGGGGCACGCCGCGGAGCTGCTCGTCTGGACCCACCGCTACGCCGGGTCCGGTGACGGCGTGCACGCCGAGTCCGTCCCGTCGGGCACGCGGTGGCCGCAGGAGCCCGAGCTCGGCCTGCGCTTCCCGCCGGGTCGGCTGCCCGCCCCGTCGGGGGCGCCGGACCGGGCCGCGATCCTGGTGCTGACCACCCCCGCCGACGACGACCCGGCCCGCCTGGCGGCCGGCGAGGCCGCGTCCGGGGTGCTGCTGTCGGCCACCCGCTCCGGGCTCGCCACCTGCCCGCTGAGCCGGGTGCTGGAGTCCCCGCGGACCCGGTCGGCGGTGGCGTCGCGGGTGCTGCGCACGACGGCACACCCGCAGCTGCTGATCCGTGTGGGGCGCCCGCCGGACGACCGCGAGCTGCCCGCCACGCCGCGCCGCCGGCTGTCGGACGTGCTGGCCCACGGCGGGTGATCCCCGGCACGGACCTTCGGCCCGGTCCCGCCGGTCGTCCGGCGGGTTACCGTCGTGGCCAGGGCCCCGCCGGGGCCGGTGACGGGGAACGGGGCGCGACCATGACGATCTCGGTGTTCCTGCTCGACGACCACGAGATCGTGCGCCGCGGGCTGGCCCAGCTGCTGGAGTTCGAGGACGACGTCGAGATCGTCGGCGAGGCCGCGACCGCCGCCCAGGCGCTGGCCCGGATCCCCGCGCTGCGCCCGGACGTCGCGGTGCTGGACGTGCGCCTGCCCGACGGCGACGGCGTCTCGGTGTGCCGCGACATCCGCTCGTCGATGGTCCCGCCGCCGGCCTGCCTGATGCTGACCTCCTACGCCGACGACGAGGCCCTGTTCGGCGCGATCATGGCCGGGGCCGCGGGCTACCTGCTCAAGCAGGTCGCCGGGGTGGACCTGGTCGGCGCGGTCCGCACGGTGGCCGCGGGCGGGTCGCTGCTGGACCCGCGGGCCACCGCGGCGGTGCTGGAGCGGCTGCGCCACCCGGCCGCCGAGGAGGACCCGCGCTACGACTCGCTGAGCCCGCAGGAGCAGCGGATCCTCGAGCTCGTCGCGGACGGGATGACGAACCGGCAGATCGGCGAGACGCTGCACCTGGCCGAGAAGACCGTGAAGAACTACGTGTCCTCGGTGCTGCACAAGCTCGGGTACTCGCGCCGCACCGAGGCCGCGGTCTACGCGGTGGAGCGCCGCCGCCGCTGACGTGCGCGGGCACTCAGGGCAGCGGGACCGTCCACACCAGACGGGTGCCGCCGTCCGGCGGGGTCTCGGTGCGCAGGGTCCCGCCGAGCCCGGCGGCGCGGTCGGCGAGGTTGCGCAGCCCGCTGCGCCGTCCGGTGCCGCCGATCCCACGGCCGTCGTCGGTGACCTCGACCGTGAGGTCCCGCCCGGCCGTGACGGCCACCTCCAGGGACGACCCGCCGGAGTGGCGCACCGCGTTGGTCACGGCCTCGCGGACGACGGCGAGCAGCTGCACCGCGACCGGCTCGGGCACCAGCGTGTCCACCGGGCCGGTGGTCGTCACCGACGTGCTCAGCCCGGAGTCCGTGCCGACCTCGGCGACCAGGTCGAGCAGGGCCCGCCGCAGCCCGCCGTGGCCCTGGTGGGCGTGCAGGTCGAAGATGCTCGTGCGGATCTCGCGGACGGTGCGGTCCAGCTCGTCGACGGCCTGCTCCACGCGCCCGCGGACCTGCTCGTCGGTGGTGCGCCGCAGCGTGCCCTGCAGCTTGAGCCCGACCGCGAAGAGCCGCTGGATGACGTGGTCGTGCAGGTCGCGGGCGATCCGGTCGCGGTCGGCGAGCACCGCGACCTGCTGCTGGGCGCGGTGCTTCTCCCCCAGCTCCAGCGCCAGCGCCGCCTGGTCGGCGAACGACACCAGCAGGGGCACCTCCGACGGCCGGAACGGGGGCGCGCCCGGCTCCCGCTCGGCGACCAGGACCCCGATCACCCGCTCGACCGCACGCATCGGCACGGCGACGGTCGGTCCGCCGGGCCGGGTGCGCTCGGCCTCGCCGAGGAAGTCCGCCGGGTGCCCGGCGAGCACCGGCTGGCGGCCGTCGACGACCTCGCCGAGCAGCGTCCCGCCCAGCCCGCCCGCCGGCCAGCCGCGGCCCGCCGTGGCGCCCTCGCGGAAGCCGCCGCCGGCGCCGGGGCCGAGCGCGATCAGGGTGGCCCCGGCGCGGGACAGCTCCAGGCAGCGCCGGGCGATCAGCGCGAGGATGTCGGGCTCGTCGGACCCGGCCAGTACCTCGCCGCGGATCTCCGCGGACGCCTCCAGCCAGTGCTGGCGCAGCCGGCCCTGCTCGAACAGGTCCGCGTTCTGCAGCGCGATCCCGGCGGCCGCGGCGAGGGCCTGCAGGATCAGCTCGTCGTCCGGGGTGAACTCGGCGCCGCCGCGCTTCTCGGTCAGGTAGAGGTTGCCGTAGACGGCGTCACGGATCCGGACCGGGACGCCGACGAAGCTGTGCATCGGCGGATGGTGCGGCGGGAAGCCCGACGACGCCGGGTGCGCGGACAGGTCGGCCAGCCGCAGCGGCCGCGGGTCGTCGATGAGCTGGCCGAGCAGCCCCTTGCCGGCGGGCGGGCGGCCGAGCGCGGCCCGGGTGTCCTCGTCGAGACCGACGTCGACGAAGCGGGCGATCGAGCCGTCCGGGGCGAGCACGCCCAGCGCGCCGTAGCGGGCGTCGACCAGGTCGACGGCGGACTGCACGATCCGCTCCAGGGTCGCGTCGAGCTCGAGCCCGGCCGCGACGACGAGCACCGCGTCGAGCAGCTTCTCCATGCGCCGGCGCGCGGTCACGATCTGCCCGAGGCGGTCCTGCACCTCCGCGAGCAGCTGGTCGAGCCGCAGCCCCGAGAGCAGCTGCGCCAGCTCGCCCGGCTCCGGTCCCCGATCGTCGATCGTCACACCCGTCCCTCCCGCCGTCTCCGGGGCAGAACCTGGCACCGCACGCGCCCGGGCACAAGGACCGGGGCGGGAGAGAGGACCTTCGCACCTGACGCGACGGCGGGGCCCGGGCGGACGCTCACGGCGCACACCCCCGCCCCCCGCGGGACGTGGCCGGGGTCATCGAGGAGGACGGACATGGAGGCGCTCTGCCGCACGGGCACGGTCACCGGAGCCCTGGGGCTCGACGCGGGCCGCACCGCCGAGGTGCTCGCGACGGCGACGCGCGCGCCGTCGCTGCACAACAGCCAGCCGTGGCGGTTCCGCCTGCACCCGGACCGGATCGAGCTGCTCGCCGACCGGGAGCGGCGCCCCGCCGTCGCCGACCCGACGGGCCGCGAGATGCGCATCGGCTGCGGTGCCGCGCTGTTCACCCTGCGCCTGGCGCTGGCCGGGCAGGGGATCCGCCCGATCGTCACGCGCTTCCCGGACCGGCACCGCCACGACCTCGTCGCGGTCGTCCGTCACGGCGGGACCGTCCACCCCGGCCCCGACCAGCGACGGCTGCTCGAGGCGGTACCGCGGCGACGCACCAACCGGCGCCCGTTCCGCGACACCGAGGTCACCGCGCCGGTGCGCTCGGCCCTGCGCCGCGCCGCGTTCGAGGAGGACGCCTGGCTGCACCTGGTGACCGACGACGACGAGCGCCGCGCGCTGGGGCGCCTCGCCCGCGAGGCGCACCGCCTCCAGCTGGCCGACCCGGCGTTCGCGGCGGAGCTCGCGGCGTGGACCGGGCACGACGGGAAGCGCGACGACGGCGTCCCCGCCTCGGCGGGCGGGCCCTGCCCCCCGCCGAACCAGCCGTGGGTGGTGCGCGACTTCGGCGGGGACTCCCGCCCGCGCCCGGCACCGGCCGCGTTCGAGAACGACCCGCTGATCGCCGTGCTCACCGTGCACTCCGACGGTCCGCGCGAGGAGCTGCGGGCCGGGGAGGCGCTGCAGCGGGTGCTGCTGACCGCGACGACCGAGGGCCTGTCGGCGTCGTTCCTGTCCCAGCTGGTGGAGGTGCCCGACGTGCGCGAGCGGACCCGGCGGCTGATCGCGGGCTCGCGCCCGCCGCAGGTGGTGCTGCGGCTCGGGCACGGTGTGCCCGTCCCGCCGACCCCGCGGCGCGCGCCCGCAGACGTCGTCGAGCGCGGGTGAGGGACCAAGGTCGCCACCTCGCGGGACCTTCGTGCACCCGGGGTGCGGACCTGCGGCAGATCCGCACCCCGGGCCCGGCGCGCCAGGCTCTGCGGTGAGCGGCCCGACCGGGGCCCGCACGTCGGAGAGGCGCGATGAACCTCGATCTCGCGCGGTGGCAGTTCGCGATCACCACCGTCTACCACTTCCTGTTCGTCCCGCTGACGATCGGCCTGTCCCTGCTGGTCGCCGGCATGCAGACCGCCTGGCACGTCACCCGCGGGGAGCACTGGCTGCGCGCCACGAAGTTCTGGGGGACGCTGTTCCTGATCAACTTCGCGATGGGCGTGGTCACCGGCATCGTCCAGGAGTTTCAGTTCGGGATGAACTGGAGCGACTACAGCCGCTACGTCGGCGACGTCTTCGGGGCCCCGCTGGCCATCGAGGGCCTGCTGGCGTTCTTCCTGGAGTCGACCTTCCTCGGCCTCTGGATCTTCGGCTGGGACCGGCTGCCCGAGCGGGTGCACCTGGCCTGCATCTGGCTCGCCTCGCTCGGCACCGTGCTCAGCGCGTACTTCATCCTCGCGGCGAACTCCTGGATGCAGCACCCGGTGGGCTCGCGGGTGAACCCGGTGACCGGGCGGGCGGAGCTGACCGACGTCACGGCGATGCTGACCAACCCCACCGCGCTCGGGGCGTTCACCCACACGCTGACCGCCTGCCTGGTGACGGCCGGCATGTTCGTGGTCGGGGTCGGCGCGTGGAACCTGGTGCGCGAGCGGGCGCCGGAGGTGTTCCGGCCCTCGGTCCGGCTCGGCCTGTGGACCACGCTGGTCGCGGGGCTCGGCGTCGTCGTCACCGGTGACCTGCAGGCGCGGCTGATGACCGTGCAGCAGCCGATGAAGATGGCCGCCGCGGAGGCGCTCTACGACACCGTCGCGCCCGCGTCGTTCTCGCTGTTCACGATCGGCACCCCGGACGGCTCGACCGAGCTGTGGAGCCTGCGCGTCCCGCGGCTGCTCTCCTACCTGGCCACCGGGACCTGGGACGGCCGTGTCGAGGGCATCCGCCAGCTGCAGGCGCAGGCGGTGGCCGCGTTCGGGCCCGGCGGGTACGTGCCCGACGTGCCGCTGACCTACTGGACGTTCCGCCTGATGATCGGGTTCGGGCTGCTCGCGGCCGTGCTGGCGGTCGCGGGGCTCTGGCTGACCCGGCGCGCGCGGGCCGACCGGCCGCTGCCGCGGTGGTTCGGCACCGCCGCACTGGCCGGGGTCGCGGCGCCGCTGCTGGCGAACTCGGTCGGCTGGATCTTCACCGAGGCCGGCCGGCAGCCCTGGCTGGTGTACGGCGTGCTGCGCACCGCCGACGGGGTGTCCCCGAGCGTCGGGTGGGCGTCGGTGCTGACCTCGCTGGTGGTGTTCACGCTGCTCTACGGCGCGCTGGCCGTCGTCGAGGTGGTGCTGCTGGTCCGTGCCGTGCGGGGCGGGCCGCCACCGGCGCGGCTCGTGACCGAGACGTCCGAACCCGTCCCCGCGCCGTCGTACTGAAGGAGGACCCGTCATGGCCCTGGTCGACCTGTGGTTCGTGCTGATCGCGGTCCTGTGGACCGGCTACCTGTGCCTGGAGGGCTTCGACTTCGGCGTCGCGATGGTGCTGCCCGTCGTCGCCCGCGACGACACCGACCGGGCCGTCGCGCTCGGGACGATCGGCCCGGTGTGGGACGGCAACGAGGTGTGGCTGCTCGTCGCGGGCGGCGCCACGTTCGCGGCGTTCCCCGAGTGGTACGCGAGCATGTTCTCCGGCTTCTACCTCGCGTTGCTGCTGCTCCTGGTCGCGCTGATCCTGCGCGGGATCGCGCTGGAGTACCGGCACCGGGAGCCGGCGTGGGCGGCGGTGCTCGACCGGGTGCTGACCGGGTCGTCGCTGGCCGCGGCGCTGCTGGTCGGTGTCGCACTGGCGAACGTCGTGCACGGGATCCCGCTCGACGCCGACCACGAGTTCACCGGCACGCTGCTGACCCTGCTCCACCCCTACGCCCTGCTCGGCGGGGTGACGACGGTCCTGGTCTTCGCCCTGCACGGTGCGGTGTTCCTGGCGCTGAAGACCGACGGGCCGGTGCGGGAGCGGTCCCGGTCGGTCGCGGTGACGGCGGGGATGCTCGCCGTCCCGGCGGGCGGGGTGTTCCTGGTGTGGACGCTGCTCGGCGGGGCGCCGGTCTGGGTTCTGGCGCCGGTGGTCGTCGCCGCGGTCGGGCTCGTCGGCGCGACCGCGGCCGTGGCCCGGGGGCGCGAGGGCTGGTCGTTCACCGCGACGACCGTCGCGATCGTCGCGGTGGCCGTGACCCTGTTCGGGTCGCTCTACCCCGACGTGCTGCCCTCGACGACCGACCCGGCGTACTCGCTGACGGTGACCAACGCGGCGTCGACGCCGTACACGCTGACCGTCATGACCTGGGTCGCGGGGATCGTCACGCCGGTGGTCCTGGCCTACCAGGCGTGGACCTTCTGGGTGTTCCGGCGGCGGCTGACCCGCGCCGACGTGGGCGCCGGGCACTGACGGCCGCCCCGGGCGGCGGGGCGGACGGACGACGGCGGGGCGGGCCCGGGAGACCGGTGCCCGCCCCGCCGTCGCGGTGCCCGGGTCAGGGCGTGCCGAAGCCCGCCGCGGTGAGGACCTGGCGGCCCTCGTCGCCGGTCACGAACTCCACCCACCTGCGGGCGAGATCGGCGTCGCGGGCGTTCTTCAGCACCGCGATCGGGTACTGGTTGACCGCCTGCGACGCCTGCGGCACGTCGACACCGCGGGCCTGACCGTTCGACGCCGCGACGTCGGTCCGGTAGACCAGCCCGGCGTCGGCGTTGCCGGTGGTGACCTTCTGCAGGACGGCCTTGACGTCCTGCTCCTCCGAGACCGGCGTGATGTCGACGCCCGCGGCCTGCTCGACCTTCTGCGTCGCCGCGCCGCACGGCACCTGCGGTGCGCACACCACGGTGCGCAGACCGGGCTTCGTCAGGTCCTGCAGCGAGGCGATCTGCTTCGGGTTGTCCGGGCCGACCGCGATCTGCAGGGTGTTGGTCGCGAAGATCTGCGGCTCGCCCTGGGCGTTGCCGGCGTCGGTGACCTTCTTCATGTTGTTCTGGTCCGCCGAGGCGAACACGTCCGCCGGGGCGCCCTGGTCGATCTGCTGGGCCAGGGTCGACGAGCCCGCGAAGTTGAGCGTCACGTCGGTGCCGGGGTTGGCGGCCTCGAACCGCTTCTCCAGCTCGCCGAACGTCCCGGTCAGCGACGCGGCCGCGAACACCGTCAGGGTGCCGCCCTGCGCCTGGCCGCTCGGCTGCGCGGCGCCGGAGCCGCCCGACCCGCCCCCGCAGCCGGCCAGCGCGACCAGCGCCGTCGCCGCGAGCGCGACACCGGCGGCGCGACCTCGTCCTCGGATCCTCACGTACACCCTCCCGGGGTCGACTCCGTCGCCACATCCGACGATCACGAGATGCGGCGTCGCGGGGATCCTATGCACGCAGACACAGATCCGCTACGGGTGATCGAGGCGCATTCCCGGTTCTGCCGTCCGGACCGCTGCGCCGACTCTCAGTGATCACACAGCGTTCTCTGGGACTGCTCCGCGCCTCGACCGGCGGTCTCGGACCGCCGGCGGCGGACGCCTGCCGGCGCGACGGGAGGACGGTCGGGAATGGTGCTGGTGACGCTGGCTGCGGTGGCCCTCGGTGCGGCGGCGGTGGCCGCGGCCGCACGGGCCCGGGACAGCAGCCGCAACCGGGTGGAGTGGCGCGAGCGGGCCCACGACGTGCGTGCGCGCCGGGACGCCCGGGCGCGTCCCGCCGGACCCGGCCGGCACGGGGACACCCGTCCGCTCGCCACGCACCGGTGAGCGCGCTGCGCTCCCCCGAGCGGCCCGCCGGTGGCGGCCGTCCCGCCCGGCTGCGGACCCGCCGGCGGCGGGCCGGGGCCGCGCTCGGCGTGCTCGCCCTGCTCCTCGGCGGGGCCGGAGCCGGGGTCGGCGTGCTGACGGCGGGCGCCCCCGCCCGGCGAGGGGGTGTGGCAGACCGTCGTCACCGACCACGGACGGCCCGCGGTGCAGGTGACGACACTGCGGGTCGACGACACCCCTACCTCCTACGTCGCCGGGGTGCTGCGGATGGACCCGGCGCTGGTGCGGGGCACGCTGCACCCGGGCGTCGGCGAGCCGGCGGGTCGCTGGCGCGCGTCGACGTCGCCGGCCGGAGCGGCCGGCGACGGCGTGGCGGTCGCGTTCAACGGGGGCTTCACGCTGTCGGACCCGAGCCACAACGGCTACCTCGCCGAGGGGCGCACGGTCGCCCCGCTGGTGCCGGGCCGGGCCGGCCTCGTGCTGCGCACCGACGGGACGGCCGACGTCGGCGCCTGGGGCAGCGAGGTCACGGCGGGCCCGGACGTGGCGAGCGTGCGGCAGAACCTGCTCCCGCTCGTCGACGGCGGCGCGGTCACCCCGACCTGCGCGACCGGCGGCACCGCGGAGTGGGGCAGCACCGTCGGGCAGGACGCGTTCGTGCACCGCTCGGGGTTCGGGGTGACGGCCGACGGCGCGGAGGTCTACGTCGCCGGGCCCGCCCTGTCGGTGTGCACGCTGGGCCGGCTACTCGCCGACGCCGGTGTGGTCCGCGGGATGGAGCTCGACATCAACCCGGCCTGGGTGAGCGGGGCGTACTTCCACGACCGCCCGGGGCGCGCACCGCAGGGGTTCGCGCTGTTCCCCGCGGAGCAGGTCCCGCCGACGCACTACCTGACACCGACGACACGCGACTGGTTCGCCTGGTACCTCCGCCCGTGACCGGCACCGGGCCGCACCGGGGCCCGTCCGGCGACGGTCCCGGGTCACCCGGTGGCGGGCCCGGCGGGCCGGGCAGGGGGCTCCGCTCCGCGACGGCCCCGGGTCAGCGCGCGACGGCCCCGGGTAAGCCCGCGGCGGGCCCGGTCAGCCCGCGGCGGGCCCGGCGGGTCCGCGGACGGGGGTCCGCTCCGCGACGGCCGCGGCCGCCCGGGTGGCGACGGCCGAGTACGCGGTCGCGGCGGCCACCTGGTCCGGCCCGAACGTCACCGCACCCACGGCGATCCCGGGCCCCACGGCCGCGGCGACCTCGGCGACGGCCGCGGCGCCGAACCCGCCGCAGAGCTCGACGAGGGTGATCCCCTCCTCGCGCACCAGCGTGGCCGCGACGGCCGGTGCCGACGCGGTGTCGGGCACGCCCACGATCACCGACCGCTGGGCGGGTGAGTCGAGGACGAGGACGTCCCGGGCCGGATCGGCGCCGGGGTGCTCGAACAGGTAGGCCCACCGGGCCGGATCGATGGTCATGCCGCGATCATCGGAGCTGAACCCCACTCGAGGTCAAGCTCCGCCCGGCACGTCACCCGGCTCAGTCGTCGGGCGGAGCCTCGCCCAGCTCGTCGGCGTCCGCGCCGGCGGCGGCGATCTCCTCCTTGACCACGCCGTAGGCGACGCCCGGCCCGTACCCCTTGCGGGCGAGCATCCCGACCAGTTTGCGGGCGGTGGACTGGCGTTCCTCGCGGCTGCCGACGGGCAGGCTGCGCAGCCGCCGGACGACGAGCTCCCGGGCGCGGTCGCGCTCGGAGTCGTCGTCGATGTCGCTCAGCGCCTCGTCGGCGATCTCCCGGTCGACGCCCTTGCGGTGCAGCTCCAGCGCGATGGCCCGCCTGCCCAGGCCGCGGTGCCGGTGCCGGGACCGCACCCACTGCTCGGCGAAGGCCTGGTCGTCGACCAGGCCGACCTCGTCGAACCGGTCGAGGACGCGGTGGGCGATCTCGTCGGGGATCTCCTTGCGGCGCAGCGCGTCGCCGAGCTCCTTGACGGTGCGGGCGCGGTCGGTGAGCAGGCGAAGGCAGATGTCGCGGGCGCGGGTCTCCTGCTCCTGCGGCGTCTCCGTGCGGGGTTCGGCCGCCGCCTCGCCCCGGGGCCCACCCCGCCGGCGACCGCGCCGCCGGTCCTGCCCCGGGTCCGGCAGTCCCTGCGCCCCGGGGTACGGACCCGGCCGCGCGGACGGCGCCCGGTCCGGGGCCGTCACCGGCGTCCGCCCACCGGTGCCGCGACGGCCGCCGTCCCGGGAGCCGCGTGCTCCGCCACGGCGCGTGCCCCGGCCGGACAGCTCCTCGAAGGAGACGACCCTCGGGGCGCCGCTCCGCCCGTGCCCGCCGTCCGGGTCGGGCACGGCGCCGTCGCCGTCCCCGTCGGCGACGAGCGTGAGGCGGCGGGGCGCGGTGTCGGACGGACCGGAGGCACCGGTGTCACCGCTGAGGGCGGCGAAGGAGACCTGCGTGGGTGCGGGGGGCTCGGGGTCGTCCGGGGCGTCGTCGGCGGGGCCGTCACCGGTGCTCGCCGGCGCCGGATCCCCGAGTGCCGGGTCCAGGGTCGGGATCGCGGGGAGGCCCTCGCCGTCGGGCCCCGCGGCCGCGACGCCGAACAGGTCGTCGAGCGGGACGGTGCGGGGCCCTGCCGGCTCCGCACCGTCCCGGCCGGACGTGCCTCCGGCCCCGTCGTGCTCGCGGGTCACGCTCAGAAGTCGACCGGCGCCGGGAGGGGCTCGACCGGGCTGGTGTCCTCGGCGTCGACGACCGCGCCGATGCCGAGCTTCTCCTTGATGCGCTTCTCGACCTCGGCCGCGACGTCCGGGTTCTCCTTCAGGAACTTGCGGGCGTTCTCCTTGCCCTGCCCCATCTGGTCGCCCTCGTAGGTGTACCAGGCACCGGACTTGCGGATGATCCCCTGCTCGACGCCCACGTCGATCAGCGAACCCTCCTTGGAGATGCCGACGCCGTAGAGCACGTCGAACTCGGCCTGCTTGAACGGCGGCGCGACCTTGTTCTTGACGACCTTGACCCGGGTCCGGCTGCCGACCATGTCGGTGCCGTCCTTCAGGGTCTCGATGCGGCGGATGTCCATGCGGACCGAGGCGTAGAACTTGAGCGCCTTGCCACCGGTCGTGGTCTCCGGGGACCCGAACATCACGCCGATCTTCTCGCGCAGCTGGTTGATGAAGATCGCGGTGGTGCCGGAGTTGCTGAGCGCACCGGTGATCTTCCGCAGCGCCTGGCTCATGAGGCGGGCCTGCAGACCGACGTGGCTGTCGCCCATCTCGCCCTCGATCTCGGCGCGGGGCACGAGCGCCGCGACCGAGTCGATGACGATGATGTCGAGCGCGCCGGAGCGGATCAGCATGTCCGCGATCTCCAGCGCCTGCTCACCGGTGTCCGGCTGGGAGACCAGCAGCTCGTCGGTGTCGACGCCGAGGGCCTTCGCGTACTCGGGGTCGAGCGCGTGCTCGGCGTCGACGAACGCGGCGACGCCGCCGGAGGCCTGCGCGCTGGCGACGGCGTGCAGCGCCACCGTCGTCTTACCGCTGGACTCCGGGCCGTAGATCTCGACGACCCGGCCACGCGGGATGCCGCCGACGCCGAGCGCCACGTCGAGCGCGATGGAGCCGGTGGAGATGGCACTGATCGGGACGCGGGCCTGGTCGCCCAGGCGCATCACCGATCCCTTGCCGTGGTTCTTCTCGATCTGGGCGAGGGCGAGTTCGAGCGCCTTCTCGCGGTCCGGAGCGGCCATCTCTTGACTCCTCGCTGGTGGTCGACGATCGGGGCCTGCTGGTGTCTTTCGGGGAGGCACACCACAACGGTATGGGGTACCCCCGACAGTTCCGGGGCCGGATCCGCGCCTGTGGACAACTCGTCCCGCCGCGGGGCACCGCGCCCCGTCCCGGACGGTAGCCGAACACCCGTTCGACCCGACACCGCGACACGCCGACCGGACGCCCGCGGGAGCCGAGCGGTCACCCGCCGTGGCGCCGACCGCGGTCCGGGCGGCTCAGCGCCGCGCGGGCGGCACGTCGTAGGCGGCGCAGACCGCGCGCCAGATCCGGCGCAGGTCGACCCCGGACTCGACGGCCTGCTCGACCGTCCGCCCGTCCAGCTCGGCGAAGACGTGGTCGCGCGACAGCGACGCCGCCCGCACGGGCCCGAACTCGCCCTCCATCAGCTCCCGGAAGTGGCTCAGTCGCACGGGCCGAGGGTAGCGCCGTCACCCGGACGCGCACGATCATGCCCGTATCCGCCGTCGACCGGTAGCATGGGTGATATGTCCGAACTGCTCGCGACGGTCCCCGTCGACGTCGCCGACGAGGTCCTCGCGACGACCGGCATCGGCTCGCCGCTGGCCTGGCAGGTCGTGTCGCTGGTCGCGCTGGTGTCGGCCCTGGTCGTGCTCGTCCGCTGGTGGATCCACCAGCGGCGGCGCTGAGGGCGCCGAGGGGGATCAGGCCGCCACGCCGCGCCCGGCCCGCGCCGCGCGCAGCGCCACCAGCAGGAACGGCGCGGTCAGCAGCACCGCGAGCCCGCCGAGCACCGCGTAGGACGCCACCGTCACCAGCACCCCCGCGACGACCCCGGCCGCGGCACCGGCCAGGTTCATCGCGACGTCCACCGAGCCCTGCACGCGCGGGCGGTCGGCCACCGGGACCGAAGCCGTCAGCAGCGCCGAGCCGCCCACGACGGCCGCCGACCAGCCCAGGCCCAGCAGCACCAGGCCCACCGTGAGCAGCGCCGTCGCGGTCGGGGCGGCCAGCGCGCAGCACACCCCCGCCGTCAGCAGGAGCACCGCGGCACCGGCCAGCACCCGCCCGGGGCCGGCGCGGTCGGCGAGCCACCCGAACAGCGGGCTCAGGGCGTACATCCCCGCGATGTGCAGGCTGATGACCAGACCGACCACCGAGAGCGTCGCGCCGCCGTGGTCCATGTGCACCGGCGTCATCGACATCAGCCCGACCATCACCGCGTGCCCCAGCACGACGCCCGCCGCACCGAGCAGGGCGGGCGGGGACGACCGCAGCACCGCCCACGGCCGCACGGCCGGGGCGTCCGCGGCGGCGGGCGGTGCCCCGGCGCGCTCGCGGGCGCGCAGCAGCGGGTCCGGCCGCAGCCCCGCGCCGCTGACCAGCGCGGCGAGGGCGAACGCGGCCGCGCAGAGCAGGTACGGGCCCGCGACCGCGGGCAGCCCGGCCGCGCCCGCGACCGCCTCCAGCGGGGCGAGCAGGTTCGGCCCCGCGACGGCGCCGACCGTCGTCGCCCACACCACCAGGGCCAGCGCGCGACCGGCGCGGGCGGGGGCCGCGAGGTCGGTGGCGGCGTAGCGCGCGGCCAGGCCCACCGCCGTCCCCGAGCCCACGAACAGCAGCGACACCAGCAGCAGCACCACGCTGCCCGTCGCGGCACCGGCGACCGCACCCAGCGCACCGGCCAGGCCCACCAGGTAGCCGCCCGCGAGGGCGGGTCGGCGGCCGCGGGCCTGTGCGACCCGGGCGACGACCGCGGCCGCACCCGCCGCCCCCAGCACGCCCGCGGTGGAGGCGGCGCCCCCGACCGCGGGCGAGCCGGACAGCCGCGCCGCGACCAGCGAGCTCGCGGCCACCGAGGTCGCCACGGCCGTCCCGCCGAGCACCTGGCCCGCGGCGAGCACCGCGAGCAGTCGGGGCTGGGCGGGATCCTGCTCCGGGGCGTGGGTCACGACCGGATGCTGCCGTGCGCCCGCCGGGTCGCGCCAGGGCGTTAGGCTCGGCGCCGCCGATCACGACCGGGAGGACGGTGACCATGGCCGCACGGGCCGGGAACGCGGGCGGGCCGACGGGTGCCGACGCCGAGCTGGCGGACGCCTACCGCCTGGTCTCCGACGTCCTCGCGGGCGCGGTGCGCGAGACCCTGGCCGCGCCGGGACCGGACCCGGCCCGCTTCGCCGTACGGCGGCTGACCGCGGTCGACCGGGAGCTCCCGCCGGACGCCACGCCGCCGGGATGGTCGCTGGCCTTCCTCGTGCTCGCCGACTGGTACGACGCCGCCCGCACCGCGCTCGCCGGCACCGACGACCGCGCCGACCGGGCGCTGGGCTGGGTCGAGCAGCACCTCGGGAAGCGCTACGCGGCCCGCGCCCGCTACACCGTCGCGCCGCTGGTCGACCCGGCGGACGCGCGCGAGACCTCGCACTACGTCGACGCGCTCGGCCAGGACTTCCTGGCGACGATGGTGTGGACGGTGGCCGGGCTCGTCGCGGAGTTCCCGGCCGAGGACCCCGACGAGATCTGGCCGCGCACCCGCGCCGACGCCGCCCGCTGACCACCCGCCGGGCGCGGTCCGACGGGTGACTGTCGGACCCCCCGGTCATGATGGGCGGCGTGAGCGCACTCGAGGGCTTCTCCCCCGCCACCCGGCAGTGGTTCGAGGGTGCCTTCGCCGCGCCCACCGCCGCCCAGCAGGGGGCCTGGTCCGCGGCCCAGGCCGGCCGCAACGCGCTCGTCGTCGCCCCCACCGGGTCGGGCAAGACCCTGGCGGCGTTCCTCTGGGCGCTCGACCGGCTCGCCGCCGAGCCGCCGCCCGCCGAGCCGAAGCACCGCTGCCGGGTGCTCTACGTGTCCCCGCTCAAGGCACTCGCCGTCGACGTGCAGCGCAACCTGCGTTCCCCGCTGACCGGGATCCGGCAGGCCGCGCAGCGCCTCGGTGAGCCGGTCCCCGACATCACCGTCGGCATGCGCACCGGCGACACACCGGCCGACGAGCGGCGCCAGTTCGCGCGCACGCCGCCCGACGTGCTCGTCACCACCCCCGAGTCGCTGTTCCTGCTGCTCACCTCGGCCGCGCGGGAGTCGCTGCGCGGGGTGTCGACGATCATCCTCGACGAGGTCCACGCCGTCGCGGGCACCAAGCGCGGCGCGCACCTGGCGGTGTCGCTGGAGCGGCTCGAGGAGATCACCGAGACCGCACCGCAGCGGATCGGGCTGTCGGCGACGGTCCGCCCGGTGGACGAGGTGTCCACGTTCCTGTCCGGCGCGCGGCCGGTGGAGGTGGTGCAGCCGTCGACGCCGAAGACGATCCGGGTCGAGGTGCAGGTCCCGGTCCCGGACCTGGCCGCGCTCGACGAGCGGCCCGCCCCCGGCAGCAGCGACGAGGAGGTCGTCGGGTCCGCCGCGGGCACCGCGCAGAAGCCGTCGATCTGGCCCGCCGTCGAGGAACGGCTGCTCGGCCTGGTGCGCGAGCACCGTTCGACGATCGTGTTCTCCAACTCCCGCCGGCTGGCCGAGCGGCTCACCTCCCGGCTCAACGAGCTGGCCGCCGAGCAGGAGGCGGCCGCGGCCGAGGAAGCCGCGCCGCCCGGTCCCGGCGCCGGTCCCGGCGCCTTCCCCGCCGAGGCGGTCGGGCAGTCCGGGGTGGGCGGCGGCGCCGCGCCGACGGTCGCCAAGGCCCATCACGGCTCCATGTCCCGCGACCAGCGCACACTGGTCGAGGAGGAGCTGAAGTCCGGCGTGCTGCCCTGCGTGGTGGCCACCTCCAGCCTGGAGCTGGGCATCGACATGGGCGCGGTCGACCTCGTGGTGCAGGTGGAGGCGCCGCCGTCGGTGGCGTCCGGGCTCCAGCGCGTCGGGCGGGCCGGGCACCAGGTGGGCGCGGTGTCCGAGGGCGTGGTCTTCCCCAAGTACCGCGGGGACCTCGTGTCCTGCGCGGTCGTCGCCGAGCGGATGACGACCGGGTCGATCGAGTCGACGCGCTACCCCCGCAACCCGCTCGACGTGCTGGCCCAGCAGATCGTGGCGATGGTCGCGATGGAGCCGTGGTCGCTGCCGGACCTGGCCGCGACGATCCGCCGCGCGGCACCGTTCGCGGCGCTGCCGGACTCGGCGCTGCACTCGGTGCTGGACATGCTGGCGGGGCGCTACCCGTCCGAGGAGTTCGGCGAGCTGCGCGCCCGCATCACCTGGGACCGGGTGACCGACGAGCTGCGCGGGCGCCCGGGTGCCCAGCGCCTCGCCGTCACCTCCGGCGGCACGATCCCCGACCGCGGGCTGTTCACCGTCATGACCCCCGGCGGGGCGGACGGCGCGGGCTCGCGGGTCGGCGAGCTGGACGAGGAGATGGTCTACGAGTCCCGCGTCGGGGACACGTTCCTGCTGGGCACGTCGTCGTGGCGGGTCGAGGACATCACCCACGACCGCGTGATCGTGACCCCGGCGCCGGGGGTGCCGGCGCGGATGCCGTTCTGGAAGGGCGAGTCGATCGGCCGCCCGCTGGAGCTGGGCCGGGCCGTCGGCGCGTTCGTCCGGGAGATGACCGGGCTGGCCGACGCCGAGGCCCGCGAGCGCGCCGCCGCGGCGGGACTCGACGAGTGGGCGTGCGACAACCTGCTGTCCTACCTGCGCGAGCAGCGCGAGGCGACCCGCCACGTGCCGAGCGACCGCACGATCCTCGTCGAACGCTTCCGCGACGAGCTGGGCGACTGGCGCCTGGTCGTGCACTCCCCCTTCGGCGCGCAGGTCAACGGGCCCTGGGCGCTCGCGATCGCCGCCCGGATGCGGGAGCGCCGCGGGGTCGAGGTGAGCGCCTCGGGCGCCGACGACGGGATCGTGCTGCGCCTGCCCGACGCGGTGGACGACGCGGGCACCGAGGTCGTCCCCGGCGCGGAGGACGTGCTGCTGGAGCCGGGCGAGATCGAGCAGATCGTCGTCGCCGAGCTGGGGAGCTCGGCGCTCTACGCCTCGCGGTTCCGCGAGTGCGCGGCCCGGGCGCTGCTGCTGCCGCGTCGCGACCCGCGCCGGCGCAGCCCACTGTGGCAGCAGCGCCAGCGCTCGGCGCAGCTGCTGAGCGTGGCGGGCAAGTTCGAGCAGTTCCCCATCACGCTGGAGGCCATGCGCGAGTGCGTGCAGGACGTCTACGACCTGCCCGGGCTGCGCGAGCTGATGGGCGACGTCGCCGCGCGGAAGGTGAAGGTCGCCGAGGTCGAGTCGGCGCAGCCGTCGCCGTTCGCGCGCAGCCTGCTGTTCGGCTACGTCGGGATGTTCCTCTACGAGGCCGACGCGCCCCTGGCCGAGCGCCGCGCCGCCGCCCTGTCGCTGGACTCGACACTGCTGTCGGAGCTGCTGGGCTCCGAGGCGATCCGCGAGCTGCTCGACCCCGAGATGCTGGCCGAGATCGAGGCCCAGCTGCAGCGCACCGACCCCGACCGGCACGCCCGCGACGTCGAGGGCGCGGCGGACCTGCTGCGGTTCGTCGGCGACCTGTCCGAGGCCGACGGCCGCGCCCGCGGCGTCGACCCGGCGTGGCTGGCCCAGCTCGAGCGCGACCGGCGCGCGCTGCGGGTGCGCATCGCCGGCGAGGAGCGGTTCGTCGCGATCGAGGACGCCGGGCGCATCCGGGACGCGCTCGGCGCCGCCCTGCCGGTCGGCGTGCCCGAGGCGTTCACCGAGCCGGTCCCCGACCCGCTCGGGGACCTGGTCCTGCGCTGGGCACGCACCCACGGCCCGTTCACCGCGGCCGAGCTCGCCCGGCGGTTCGGGCTGGGTGTGGCCGTCGTGGCCGGGGTGCTGGAGCGGCTGACCGGCACCGGTCGGCTGGTGAAGGGCGAGCTGCGCCCGCAGGCGGCGGTGCCGTCCGGGTCCGGGGGCGAGCTGGAGTACTGCGACGCCGAGGTGCTGCGCCGGCTGCGGCGGGCGTCGCTGGCGAAGCTCCGGCACGAGGTGGAGCCGGTCGAGCAGCGCGCGCTGGGCCGCTTCCTGCCGCTGTGGCAGGGCGTGCAGGTGCGCTCGGGCTCGGAACGGCGGGGGCGGGTGCGGCGCGCTCCCGGCCCCGAGGACGTCCTGGGCGTGGTCGAGCAGCTCGCCGGGGCACCGTTGCCGGCCAGCGCCGTGGAGTCGCTGATCCTGCCCGCCCGGCTGCCCGGCTACACCCCGGCACTGCTCGACGAGCTGACCGCGGCCGGTGAGGTGACGTGGGCGGGCTGCGGCGCGCTGTCCGGGCAGGACGGCTGGCTCGCGCTCGCCCCGACCGACGTCGCGGACCTGCTGCTGCCCGCCCCCGACCTGGACACAGCGGGCACCCCGCTGCACACCGCGGTGCTGGCCGCGCTCGGGCTGACCGACCCGGCCGTGCTGACGGATCCGGAGGCCGCACCCGATTCCGGGGGCGGTGCGCTGTTCTTCCGCGAGCTCGCGACCCGAGCTGGGGTGCTGCTGAAGGAGCAGGACGACGCGGCCCCTTCCGACGACGACGTCGTCGCCGCCGTCTGGGACCTCGTGTGGGCCGGTGCGCTCACCAACGACACGCTCGGCCCGCTGCGGGCCCGGCTGTCCGGCGGCGGGGCGCGGCGCGGCGCGTCCGGCCGCCAGGGCGGCGCGCACCGCACCGCCCGGCGTCCGGCCCGCGGCCGCTACGCCCAGCTCCGCGCGGGCCGCCCGTCGATGCCGAGCCGGACCGGGCCGCCGTCGGTGGGCGGTCGCTGGTCGGTGGCCGTACCCCGGGAGCCGGACGCGACCCGGCGGGCGCACGCCGCCGCCGAGGCGTTCCTGGAGCGCCACGGCGTGCTGACCCGCGGAGCGCTGGGCACCGAGCGCGTCACCGGCGGGTTCGCGGCGGTCTACAAGGTGCTGCGGGCGATGGAGGAGTCCGGCCGGTGCCGGCGCGGCTACATCGTGGAGGGTCTCGGGGCGGCACAGTTCGCGGTGCCGGGGGCGATCGACCGGGTGCGGGCACTGGCCGGGCCGGACGGCGGCTCCGCCGCTCCGCCCCCCACCACCCCCCGGACGCTCGGGGCCGGTCCCGGCGCGGTGACCACGGACCCCGGCGACCCCGGCGGCACGGCGACCGGCGACGACGACACCGGCGCGCTCTCCGGCCCCTACGCCGACGTCCCCGAGGACCTGCTCGCCCCCGGCCTGCACCCCGGCGCCGGTGCCGGGCGCCACGACGAGTTCGACAGGCGGGGCGGGCGGCCGCAGACCCCGCGGGAGGCGTGGCGCGGGCTGTCGCGGCTCGTCCTCGCCGCGACCGACCCCGCCCAGCCCTACGGGGCCGCCCTGCCGTGGCCGGACACCAGCGGCGACACCCGGCACCGGCCCGGCCGCAAGGCGGGCGCGCTGGTCGCGCTCGTCGACGGGGCACCCGCCCTCTACGTCGAACGCGGCGGGAAGTCGCTGCTGTCGTTCACCGAGTCCCACGACGAGCTCCGTGCCGCCGCGGAGTCCCTCGCGGGCGCGGTGCACGAGGGCTGGCTGGGGTCGCTGGCCGTCGAGCGGGCCGACGGGCAGGACTCGCTGGCCTCGGCGCTGTCGGAGGTGCTCACCGAGGCCGGGTTCCGGGTCACGCCGAAGGGCCTGCGGCTGCGGGCCTGACCGGCCACGAGGCCGGGGCGCGACCGGCGACGAGGGCAGGTCCGACCGGGCACGAGGGCGGGCCCGGCCGGCCACGGGGGCGGGCGTCGCGGCGGGGTGGCACGATCCCGGCGTGATCCCCCGCTCCCCCGCCGACACCCGCACCGACCGCCGTCTCGCCGCCGGGCTGGCCGGCCTGCTCGGTGTCGCCGCCGTCCTGCACGTCGTGCGCCCCGAGCCCTTCGACTCCATCGTGCCGCGCAGCATGCCCGGTGAGCCGCGGTTCTGGACCTACGCCTCGGGCGCCGCCGAGGGCGCGGTCGCCGCGGCGATCGCGCACCCGCGCACCCGCCGCGCCGGGGGCTGGGCCGCGGCGGGGCTGTTCGCCGCGGTGTTCCCGGCGAACGTGTCGATGGCGCTGCGGTGGCGGGACAAGGCGCCGGTCCTGCGGGCCGTCGGCTGGGGCCGGCTGCCGCTGCAGGTCCCCCTCGTCCTGTGGGCGCTGCGGATCGCACGGACCGCGCCGCGCCGCTGACCCCGGCGCGGCGCGCCCCGCACAGCGCCCCCCGCACAGCGCGCCCCGCACAGCGTGCCCGGCACAACGCGCCCCGCACAGCGCACCCGGCACAGCGCGCCCGGCACAGCCCGGCGCGGCGCGGCCCGGTTCGGCGCGGCGCGGCCCGGTTCGGCGCGGCCCGGTTCGGCGCGGCCAGATCCGGCGGGGCGGGGCGGATGCGCGGTCCCGCTCGGCCGTGACCGCCCGAACTCGATCGCGCCCGCGTCGCGGACGGGGCACGATGGACGGACACGTCAGAGTCCGGGGGGAACCATGACGTCGTCCACCACTCCGTCCGTTCCGACGGGCCCACCGAGCGTGCCGGCCACACGGTCCACGGCGCCGCCGGGCACCGTCCCGCCGTTCGCGCACACACCCGTCGGGCTCGTCGCCGCGGTGGTCGCGGTCTGCCACCTCGTCGCCGGCGCGCTGGGCGGCGGCCGGTACTTCGACGAGGCCCTGATGCTCGCGATCGGGCGCCACCACCTCGACTGGGGCTCGGCCGACCAGCCGCCGCTCACGCCGGTCGTCGCGTGGGCCGCCGACGCCCTCGCGCCCGGGGTGCAGCTGGTGCTGCGGGTCGTGCCGTCGCTGGCGACCGCGGGCGCCGTCGTCGTCGCGGCGCTGCTGGCGCGCGAGCTCGGCGGGGACCGCCGCGCCCAGGTGCTCACCGCCCTCGCCCAGGCCACCGGGCTGTGGGCCGCGGCCTTCGGGCACCTCCTCACCCCGTACTCCCTCGAACCGGTGCAGTGGCTGCTGATCCTGCTGCTGCTCGTGCGCTGGATCCGGGTCCGCGACGACCGGTTGCTGCTCGCGATCGGCCCGGTGCTGGGGCTGGCCGCGCTGACGAAGTTCCAGGTGATCCTGTTCGGGGCGGTGCTGGTGCTCGCGCTGGCCGCGGTGGGCCCGCGCGCGGTGCTGCGCCGCCCGGCGTTCTGGGCGGCGGCCGCGATCGGGGCGGTGATCGCCGCGCCGACGCTCGTCTGGCAGGCGATGAACGGGTGGCCGCAGCTGAGGATGTCCTCCGTCGTGGCCGGGGAGGCCGCGCTCTTCGGCGGCCCGGGCCCGAACGCGGTGCTGATGCTGCTGCTGGCCGGTGTGCTCGGGACGGCGCTGGTGCTGGTCGGCACGGTCGCGGCGTTCACCACGCCGCGGCTGCGGCCGTACCGGTTCGTGGTCGTGACGTTCCGGGTGCTGTGGGTGGTGTTCGCGGTGACCGTCGGACGCGCCTACTACCTGTGCGGCATCCACGCCGCGGTCGCCGCGATCGGGGCGGTCGGGCTGCAGCAGCGCCGCGAGTCCGGGCACCGGCGGCTGTCCTGGGTCGCGTGGCCGGCCGCGGCACTGGCGGTGCTCCTCGCCGCGGGATCCGTCCGGGGCGGGATCGCCGCCGACGACGCGACGGTGCCCGACCGCATCGTCGCCGCCGTCGCCCGCGCCTACGCCGCACTGCCGCCCGACCAGCGCGAACGCACCGTCGTCTACGGCGGGTCCTACCTCTACTCGGCCTACCTCGACACCGCCGACCCCGCGCTGGGGCTGCCCCCGGCCCACGGTGGCAACCGCAGCTACGGCTACTTCGCACCACCTCCCGGCGACCACGACGCGGTGCTGTTCGTCGGCTCCGACACGGGCGCGCTCGCGCCGACCGGCGTCCGGCTCCGGCCGGTCGCCGACCTCGGCGACGGCACCGGGATCTGGTTCGGTGACGGCATGACGCGGCCGTGGTCGCAGGTGTGGCCGCAGCTGCGGACCCTGGTCGTCGGCTGAGCGGGCGCGCGGCCCGGGCACCCCGGGTAGCGTCGCGGCCGTGCCCGAGGGAGACACCGTGTACCTGGCCGGCAGGCGGCTGCACGCCGCGCTGTCCGGGCACGCGCTGCTGCGCGGCGAGCTGCGCCACCCGCGGCTGGCCGAGCAGGACCTCGCGGGGCTGACCGTCACCGGTGTCGCGTCGGTCGGCAAGCACCTGTTCACCCGCTTCGACGACGGCCGCAGCCTGCACAGCCACTTCCGGATGGACGGCGCCTGGCACCTCTACCGGCCGGGGATGCGCTGGCGGCGGGTCGCCCACGAGGCCCGCGCGGTGCTGGAGACCGACGACCGCGTCGCCGTCGGCTTCGCGCTGCACGACCTGGAGCTGCTGCCCACCGCCGACGAGCACACCCTCGTGGGGCACCTCGGCCCCGACCTGCTCGACCCCGGCTGGGGCCCCGGGCACGACGCCGAGGCGCTGCGGAGGATGACCGCGCGCGGCGACCACGAGCTCGGGCTGGTGCTGCTGGAGCAGCGGGTGATGGCGGGTCTGGGGAACCTCTACCGCAACGACATCTGCTTCCTGCTGGGCCTCACGCCGTGGGTCCCGGTCCGCGAGGTGCCCGACCTGCCCGGGGTGATCGACCTGTCCCGGCGGCTGCTGTCGTCCAACAAGGACCGCCCGGAGCAGACGACGACCGGATCGCTCGCCGCGGGCGAGGCGCACTGGGTGTTCGAGCGTCCGGGACGTCCCTGCCGCCGGTGCGGCACCCGGATCCGCACCGCCGACCAGGGGGTGGACCACCGCGCCCGGGTGACCTACTGGTGCCCGCGCTGCCAGCGGGGCCCGGCCCCGCGACCGGTCCGCCGCGCCGGCGGCCCGCGTCGCGGCGCACCCGGGCGTCCGCCGCCCGGCGCGACCCGCACCCGCTGACCCGGGTCCCGCCGCCGGCGCGGCCGGTCCCGGACGCGCGGACGCCGCGACCCGGCGTGGGTCGCGGCGTCCGTGGGTGCCGGCGGCTCAGGCGGTGCCGGGCTGCTGCTGGTTCTGCGTGGTGTTCTGCTGCGGGGCCGGCGACGAGGACGGCAGCTGCTGGGTGGGCTCGCCCTGCCCGACCTGGGGCGCCTGCTGGCCACCCGCGATCGGTGCGCCCGACATCGACGCCCGGATCTGCTCCAGGCGCGAGGCGCCCGCCATGTCGGTGGTCGACTGCTGCACCTCGAGCATGCGGCCCTGCACCGAGTTCTGGGCCAGCTCGGCCGACCCGAGTGCGGTCGCGTACCGCTTCTCGATCTTGTCGCGGACCTCGTCGAGCGACGGCGCGTTGCGCGGCGCGGACAGCTCGCTCATCTGCTGCAGCGACTTCGCGGCCTGCTCCTGCATCTTGGCCTGCTCGAGCTGGCTGAGCAGCTTGGTGCGCTCGGCGATCTTCTGCTGCAGCACCATCGAGTTGCGCTCGACGGCCTGCTTGGCCTGCGCGGCCGCGCCGATCGACTGGTCGTGCAGCGTCTTGAGGTCCTCGACGCCCTGCTCCGCGGTCACCAGCTGGGTCGCGAAGGTCTGGGCGGACTGCTCGTACTGCTGGGCCTTCTGCTCGTCGCCCTGGGCGCGGGCCTGGTCGGCCAGCACCAGCGCCTGACGCGCCGAGGACTGCAGCTTCTCGATCTCGCCCAGCTGCCGGTTGAGCTTCATCTCCAGCTGGCGCTGGTTGCCGATCACCGCGGCCGCCTGCTGCGACAGCTGTTGATGCTGGCGCTGCGCGTCCTCGATGGCCTGCTGGATCTGCACCTTCGGGTCGGCGTACTCGTCGACCTTCGACGAGAACAGGGCCGACAGATAGCTGAAGAACTTGGTGAATCCGTTGGCCATCTCTGCGCGTCCTCCGCCTGCGTTCGCTCGCGACCGTGCCCGCCGCCACGGCGGGCGTGCGGACCCCGGTCCGGCCCCGCGGTCCCCCCGCGGCCGGTGCCGGACCTCCGGCCCTGTCCATCCTGGCATCGCTGCCGGTCTGCCCGCACCCTACCGCGCAGGAGCGGTGTGCCGGGGCGGCCCGCCGCGACCGGGGTCAGGCGGCGGAGGCGACCGGCCCGCCCGACGACGCGGGCGCGGCGACCACCGAGCCCGGCCGGCCGGCCAGACGCAGCTCGGCGTGGCGCTGCCCGATCGGGACGAGGACGTCGTCGCGCCGGGCGGTCGCGGTCGCCATGTCGGCGGCCACGGTGGTCAGCAGGTCGGGCACGGAGATGCCCAGTGCCTCGCAGATCGCGGCGAGCAGCTCGCTGGAGGGCTCCTTGCGGCCGCGCTCGACCTCCGAGAGGTAGCCGAGGCTCACCCGCGCGGCCCGCGAGATGTCGCGCAGCGTGCGCCGGCGCGCCGTGCGCACCTCGCGCAGCCCACTGCCGATCGCTTCCCGCAGCAGCATGTGCCCTCCTCGCCCGCTCCCCGGACACCCGGTGAGACCTCACCGTACCGACTCCGCGCCCCGCGCCGCGTCACGACGCTGTACGCCCAGGGCGAACACCTCAACGCCGGCCGTGGCCGTTCTCGTCCCCGCAGGTCAGGAGGGGCGCGGGCGCAGCGCCTTGCGGACGTAGTCGACGCCGGTCACGACCGTGAGGACCAGCGCCACCGCCATGACCGCCCACTGGAGGACGAGCACCGCCGTCGCGGCGGCCGTGTCCGGCCCCACCAGCACCGGCAGCGGCAGCAGGAACAGCCCGATCGCGACGGTCTGGGCGACGGTCTTGGCCTTCCCGCCGCGGCTGGCCGGGATGACCCCGCGGCGGATCACCACGAACCGCAGGGCGGTGATGCCGAGCTCGCGTACGACGATCACGACCGTCACCCACCACGGGAGCACGCCCAGCAGCGACAGCCCGACCAGGGCGGCGCCCATCAGGGCCTTGTCCGCGATCGGGTCGACGAGCGCGCCGAACCAGGTCACCAGGCCCCGGCTGCGGGCCAGCTGGCCGTCGAGCCGGTCGGTCGCCGCCGCGACGGCGAACACCGCGAACGCGGCCAGCCGCCACGCCACGTCGTGACCGCCACCGGCGAACAGCACGACCACGAAGACGGGGACCAGCAGCAGCCGCAGCACCGTCAGCGCGTTGGCGATGTTGAGCAGCGGCGGGTCGCCGACCCCGGCGGCGCCACCGGCCGGCCGCGGGGTGCTCATCCGGCGGTCGGGGCCGCCGGGACGGCACCGACGGGCGTCCGTGGCCCGAGCAGCTCCAGCGCCTCCACCAGCAGGTCGACGCCCTCGGTGTCCAGCACCCGGGCGCGGACCAGGTCCCCGGGGCGCAGCGAGCCGGGCTCCGGGCCCCCCTCGGCGGCGGCCACGACGGTGGACTCGCCGTCGGCGTCGGGTCCCTGGTGGGCGGCGCGGCCGGTGCAGTCCTCGTCGTCGGAGTCGGCGGTCTCCACCAGCACGACGACCTCGGTGCCGATCCGTTCCTCGGCGCGCTGCTCCATCAGCTCGTCGACGAGCGCGGAGATGCGCTCGACGCGGGCGCGGACCTCGGCCGGGTCGACCTTGCCGTCGTAGCCCTCGGCCTCGGTGCCGTCCTCGTCGGAGTAGCCGAACACGCCGACGGCGTCGAGCCGGGCGCCGGTCAGGAACGCCTCCAGCTCGGCGAGGTCGTCCTCGGTCTCCCCCGGGAACCCGACGATGACGTTGGAGCGGATCCCGGCCTCCGGCGCGAGCGCGCGGATGCGCTCGCAGAGGTCGAGGAAGTCGGTGCGTGAGCCGAAGCGGCGCATCCGGCGCAGCAGCGGCCCCGAGGCGTGCTGGAACGACAGGTCGAAGTACGGCGCGATCCCCGGCGTCGTCGCGATGACCTGCAGCAGGTCCGGCCGCAGCTCGGCCGGCTGCAGGTAGGCGACCCGGATCCGCTCGATCCCCTCGGTCCGCGCGAGCTCCGGCAGCAGGTCGACCAGGGCGCGGGTGCCGCCGGGCAGGTCCTTGCCGTAGGAGGTCGAGTTCTCGCTGACCAGCACGAGCTCGCGCACGTCCTGCCCGGCCAGCCACGCGGCCTCGCCGAGCACGTCGGCGGGCGGGCGGGACACGAAGCTGCCGCGGAAGCTCGGGATCGCGCAGAACGCGCAGCGCCGGTCGCAGCCCGAGGCCAGCTTGAGCGACGCGACCGGTCCGCCGGACAGGCGGGTGCGGGCGATGTCGGGGACCCAGTCGTGGCCGGGCACCGAGACGTCCGCGGTGGCCGCGGGCCGCGCGACGGGCGAGATCGGCAGCAGCCGGCGGCGGTCGGTGGGGACGTGCGGGGCCGGCGCGTGCCCGCCCAGGACGTCGCCGAGCCGCTCGGCCAGCTCGGGGTAGGCGTCGAAGCCGAGCACCGCGTCGGCCTCGGGCAGGTCGGCGGCGAGCTCGGCGCCGTAGCGCTCGGCCAGGCAGCCGACGGCGACGACCTTGGCCCCGGCCGGGCGCGCCACGTCCGCGGCCGCGAGCACGGTGTCGATCGAGTCCTTCTTCGCCTGCTCGACGAAGCCGCAGGTGTTGACGACGATGACGTCCGGGCTGCCGTCCTCGGCGTCGACCAGCTCCCAGCCGGACCCGGCCAGCCGGCCCGCGAGCTCCTCGGAGTCGACCTCGTTGCGCGCGCAGCCCAGGGTCAGCAGGGCGGCGCGCCGGGGCGCGTTCTCGGGGGAAGCCACGGGTACCAGGGTAGACGTCACCTCCGGCGGGTCCCGAGGTGGACACTAGGCTCCTGCCGTGCCCGAGCCCGAGGTGACCGTCCGCCGCGCCCGCACCCGCGACGTCCGCCGCATCCGGGAGCTGGTCGACGAGTACGCCGGGACCGTCCTGCTGGCCAAGGAGACCGTCACCCTCTACGAGGCCGTGCCGGAGTTCCTCGTCGCCGAGGTCGACGGCGCGGTCGTCGGCTGCGGCGCGCTGCACGTGCTCTGGGAGGACCTCGGCGAGATCCGCACGGTCGCGGTGTCGCCGTCGGTGCTGGGCCGCGGGGTGGGGCACCGGATCGTCGCCGCGCTGATCGGGGGCGCCCGCGAGCTGGGCCTGGAACGGCTGTTCGTGCTGACCTTCGAGAAGCAGTTCTTCGCCCGGCACGGCTTCGCCGAGATCGACGGCACGCCGGTCTCGGCCGAGGTGTTCGCGGCCATGCTGCGCTCCTACGACGCCGGCGTCGCGGAGTTCCTCGACCTCGCCCACGTCAAGCCGAACACCCTGGGCAACGTGCGGATGCTGCTGACACTCTGACCCCGTGGCGGGCGCGTGGCGGTGGCGGACCAGCGCCGCGCTGCGCCCGCTGGTCAGCGAGATCTGGGCGTGGTCGACGCCGGCCGGTCCGCCCGGGGTGCACCAGGGCGTCGCGAGCGGGCACCTGACGGTCGTGCTGTGCCTGCGCGGCACGGTGGACCTGCTGCACACGCCCCGGGCCGGCTCCGGCCGGTTCGTCGCCTCGGCGGCCGGGCTGCACGCGTCACCGGCGGTGATCGCGACCGGCCCGGCGCAGGAGGGCGTGCAGCTGGCCCTGACCTGGCGGGGTGCCCGCACGCTGCTCGGCCTGCCCGCCGCCGAGCTGGCGGGCGACGTCGTCGACCTCGCCGCGCTGCTGCCCGGCGTCGACGCCCTGCTCGACCGGCTGCACGCGGCCCCCACCTGGTCCGCCCGCTGCGCGCTGCTCGACGCGGAGCTGTGCCGCCGGGCCGCCGCCGGACCGGACCGCGCGGCGCCCTCGGAGGTCGGGCGGGCCTGGGACCTGCTCGTCGCCTCCGGCGGGACGGCCCGCATCGCCGCCGTCGCCGACGACGTCGGCTGGTCGGCCCGCCACCTGTCCGAACGCCTGCGCCGCGAGACCGGGCTGGCGACCAAGACCGCCGCGCGGGTCATCCGGTTCGAGCGCGCCTGCCGGGTGCTGCGCTCGCCGGCCGCTCCCCCGCTGGCCGAGCTGGCCGTGCGCTGCGGCTACGCCGACCAGCAGCACCTGGCCCGCGACTTCCGCGACCTCGCCGGGACCACGGCGACGGCGTGGCGGGCCGAGCGGACCTGAGTTGCTCCGGTTCGTCCACGACGACGGGCCCCGACCGCGGGAGCGTCGGCGCCATGAGAGCACCGACTGGCCTCTGGGCCTCCCTGTCCTGCCGCGACCCCCGCGCGACGATCACCTTCCTCACCGCCGCGTTCGGGCTCACCGAGCGCGCCGTGCACACCGAGGCCGGGGAGGTCGTGCACGCCGAGCTGCTCCACGACGAGGGCGGCGGGCTGATGCTCGGCCCGGCGCGTCCGGGCGGCTGCCCGCCGGGCGGCGCCTCGGTGCACCTGGTGTGCGAGGACCCGGACGCCGTGTTCGCCCGCGCCGTCGCGGCCGGCGCGGCGGTCGTCGCCCCGTTCGACGCCGACTACGGCAGCCGGCTGTTCGTCGTCACCGACCCCGAGGGCAACCACTGGAGCGCGGGCACCTGGTACGAGTAGCGGCGTGGTCCGCCTCGCTCTGCACACCCCCGAGATCCCGCCGAACACCGGCAACGCGATCCGGCTGGCCGCCAACACCGGCGCCGAGCTGCACCTGGTCCGGCCGCTGGGGTTCTCGCTGGACGAGCGGTCGGTGCGCCGGGCCGGGCTCGACTACGCCGACCTCGCCCACGTCGTGGTGCACGAGCACACCGCCGCGTTCGCCGCCTGGGTGCGCGCCCGGGCGGCGCGGGTCTACGCGTTCGTCCCGGGCGCCCCGCTGCGCCACACCGAGGTCGCCTACCGGCCCGACGACGTGCTGCTGTTCGGGCGCGAGTCGACCGGCCTGCCGCCCGCGGTGACCGGCGCGGACTGGGTGACGGCCACGGTGTCGCTGCCGATGCGCCCGTCCAACCGGTCGCTGAACCTGTCGAACGCGGCGGCCGTCGCGGTCTACGAGGCGTGGCGCCAGCTGGGGTTCAGCTGATCCCGTCGAGCAGACGCGCGAGCCCGGTGTCGACGATGCGGGCCAGGTCGTAGGGGTAGTCGCCGATGCGGGCCAGTGCCGGTCCGCCGTGGCGGCGCAGCGCCGCCCGCAGGCCCGGGTCGTGCTCGGACCAGGTGTCGGCGTCGACCCCGGTGTCGGCCTCGGCCTCCTGCTCGGCGGCCAGCGTGAGGGCCATCCCCCGCACGAAGCCGGTCAGTGCCACGTGCAGGTCGAACCGCTCGACCGGGTCGGCGACGACCTCCTCCAGCGCGGCGAGCTCGAACTCGGCGAAGCGCAGCAGCGACGGGACCGCCTGCGGGCGCGACAGCGACAGCACCCGCGCGAGCCACGGGTGGCGCCGGTGCACCCGCCACTGGGCGCGCGCCGCGCCCTCCAGCCGGGCCCGCCACGGGCCGTCCGCAGGGGGCAGCACCACCTCGGCGAACACCGCGTCGATCATGTGCAGGAGCAGCTCGTCGCGGCTGCGCACCCGGCGGTAGAGCGACATCGTCGGGACCCCGAAGGCGGCCGCCAGCCGTCGCATCGACAGCGCGGACAGCCCGTCGGTGTCGGCGACGCCGATCGCGGTGCGCACCAGCCGGGCCGTGTCCGGCGGCGCAGCCGTCGGGGGCCGCGACGCCCGTCCGGCGACCACCGAGCCGACCCGGTCGGTCGTGGCCAGCAGCCCCTCCTCGCGCAGCCGGGCCAGCGCCCGGGCCGCCGTGGACGTCGCGACGCCGTGCTCCGCGGCCAGCGCCCGGACCGACGGGGCCCGCGCGCCGGGACGCAGCTCACCGGCGTCGATCCGGGCGCGCAGCGCCGCCACGACCCGGTCCGCCGCCGACTCGGCCATGTGCTCCTCCTGTACCACCTGTACCGGCACAGATGTGGCGTCGCCGCAGCTCCGTCGCCGATCCTCGCTGCGTACACCGTACCGAGGAGTGCACATGACCGACATCCTGATCAGCGGGGCGGGCATCGCGGGCGAGACGCTCGCCTGGTGGCTGCGCCGGCACGGGCTGCGGCCCGTCGTCGTGGAGTCCGCGCCGGGACCGCGTCCGGGTGGGCAGGCCGTCGACGTCCGCGGCCCCGCGCTCGAGGTCGTCGACCGGATGGGGCTGGGGCCGGCCCTGCGGGCAGCGCGCACCGCGATGGACGGGATGTCGCTGGTCGACGAGCAGGGCACCGAGGTCTTCCGCAGCACCGAGGTGACACTGACCGGCGGGCCGGTCGCGAGCGAGGACGTCGAGATCCTGCGCGACGACCTGGCCGCCCTGCTCGGCGGCGCCGTCTCCGGCGTCGAGCACCGCTGGGGCGACCGGGTCACCGCGCTGCGCCCCGGCCCGGACGGTGTCCGCGTCACGTTCGCCTCGGGGACCGAGGAGCGGTTCGACGCCGTCGTCGGCGCCGACGGGCAGCACTCGGGCGTGCGCCGGCTCGCCTTCGGCCCCGACGACGACGGCCGGCTGGTCCCGCTCGGGCAGCACGTCGCCGTGTTCTCCCTGCCCAACACCTTCGGCCTGCGCCGCTGGCAGGTCTTCCTGCAGCGCCCCGACGCGATGGCCGGGCTCTACACCGCCCGCGACGACACCGAGGTCCGGGTGATGCTGGGCTTCACCGACGCCGCCGCCCGCTACGACCACCGCGACACCGACGCACACCGCGCGCTGCTCGCGCGGCACTTCGGCGACGGCGCGTGGTGGCTGCCGGAGCTGCTCGCCGGGTCGGCGACCGCCGAGGACCTCTACCTCACCCCGGTCACCCAGGTCCGGATGCCGTGCTGGTCGCGCGGCCCGGTCGTGCTGCTCGGCGACGCGGCCTGGAGCCCGACCCTGCTCTCCGGCCAGGGCACCACCCTCGCGATCGCCGGGGCGTACGTGCTGGCCGGCGAGCTGGCCCGGGCCGGCGGCGACCCGGTGACCGCGGCCGCGGCCTACGAGCGCCACCTGCGGGGCTGGGTCGTGGCGAACCAGGAGCTCGCGCTGACCAACGCCGAGCGGGTCCGGGAGCTGCGCGACCCCGCCGCGGCCGCGCCGGGGATCGTCGAGCACGGGGCCGCGGCCGCCGCGACGGCGGTCGCGCTCCCCCGCTACCCGTCCTAGCTCTGGCGGATCGCCTGCACGTCGAGCTGGATCTCGATCGTGGAGCCGACCACCGGCAGCCCCTTGGCGATCGTCTGCTGCCAGTTGAGCGTGTAGTGCTCGCGGTGCAGCTGGGTGGTGGCGATCGCGCCGACCCGGTCGCCGTTCCACTCCGCGGCGCCGAGGAACGTCGTGTCGAGCGAGACGTCGCTGGTCAGGCCGTGCAGCGTGAGGTCGCCGTCGACGGTCCACCGGTTCCCGCCGTGCGCGACGAAGCGCACGCTGGAGAAGCGCAGCTCCGGGAAGCGCTCGACGTCGAGGAAGTCGGCCGAGCGCAGGTGGGTGTCGCGGGCGGGCACGTTGGTGTCGACGCTGGCCGCGTCGATGACGACGTCGACCGAGGACTCCTCGAACGGCTCCGCGATCCGGATCTGGCCCTGGAAGCGGTTGAACCGGCCGTACACCTTGGACAGTCCGATGTGGCGCGCGACGAAGCGCACCGAGCTGTGGTCGCCGTCGATGACGAACACGCCCGGCCGCGGCGGCCGCAGCGCCGGGTCCTCGCCGAGCACGATGTGGCCCATCTCGGCGTGCTCGCCCCACGACACCTCGACCAGGTCGGTGACCTGCTGGTACCCGCCGGCCTCGACCCGCACCCGGTAGCGGCCGGGCATCAGCGACGCCGCGAAGCGCCCGAACGGGTCGGTCTCGACGAACACCGCGCGCCGGTCGGCCGCGTCGATCACGGAGATCTCGGTCCCCGCCAGCGCGCCGCCCTGCTGGTCCCGGACCTGCCCGGACAGGACGCCGCCGGTCAGCGGAATCGGGACGAGCGCGTGCCGGTCGGTGGTACCCCGCGCCGGGCGACGACGGTCCTTCTTCCTCCAGAACACCAGCCAGACCTCCTCTGCCCGACGGTGGGGGCAGCACGGCGTGCGGCCACCGGTCGGTGACCCGCCGCCACTCTGGCACGTTCGTGACGGTTTCGTTAACCCGCGGGCGCGAAAGATCGATGACCCACGGTGTTCGTCACATCACGCTGTCGCACAGGGTCAGTCGTCGTCGGCGACCTCGCCGCCGTCGGCGGTGCCGCCACCGCGGATCAGGTACAGCGCACCCTCCAGCTCGTCGGGCTTGACGAGCACGTCGCGGGCCTTCGAGCCCTCCGACGGCCCGACGATGTTGCGCGTCTCCAGCAGGTCCATCAGGCGGCCCGCCTTCGCGAACCCGACCCGCAGCTTGCGCTGCAGCATCGACGTCGACCCGAACTGCGAGGTGACGATGAGCTCGGTGGCCTGCAGCAGCAGGTCGAGGTCGTCGCCGATGTCGGCGTCGATCTCCTTCTTCTCGCCGGCCTTCTGCGCCGTGACGCCCTCGGTGTAGCTGGGCTCGGCCTGCTCCTTGGTGAACGCGACGACCTTGGAGATCTCGTCGTCGTCGACGAACGCGCCCTGCATGCGGACCGGCTTGCCCGCGCCCATCGGCAGGTAGAGCGCGTCGCCCATGCCGATCAGCTTCTCCGCGCCCGGCTGGTCGAGGATGACCCGGCTGTCGGTCAGCGACGACGTGGCGAACGCCAGCCGGGACGGCACGTTCGTCTTGATCAGGCCGGTGACGACGTCGACCGAGGGGCGCTGGGTGGCCAGGATCAGGTGGATCCCCGCGGCCCGCGCCTTCTGCGTGATCCGCACGATCGCGTCCTCGACGTCGCGCGGGGCGGTCATCATGAGGTCGGCGAGCTCGTCGACGATGCACATGATGTACGGGTACGGCCGGTAGACCCGCTCCGACCCGGGCGGCGCGGTGATCTCGCCGGTGCGGACCTTGCGGTTGAAGTCGTCGACGTGGCGGACCCGGTTGGCCTGCATGTCCTGGTAGCGCTGCTCCATCTCCTCCACCAGCCAGGCCAGCGCGGCGGCGGCCTTCTTCGGCTGGGTGATGATGGGCGTGATCAGGTGCGGGATGCCCTCGTAGGGCGTCAGCTCGACCATCTTCGGGTCGATGAGGATCATGCGGACCTCGTCCGGCGTGGCCCGGGTCAGCAGCGACACCAGCATCGAGTTGACGAAGCTCGACTTGCCGGAGCCGGTGGAGCCCGCGACCAGCAGGTGCGGCATCTTCGCCAGGTTCGCGACGAGGTAGTGCCCCTCGATGTCCTTGCCCAGCCCGATGCCCATCGGGTGCTGTTCGGCGCGCGCGTTGCCCGACCGGAGCACGTCGCCGAGGCGGACCATCTCGCGGTCGGTGTTGGGCACCTCGATGCCGACCGCGGACTTGCCGGGGATCGGCGCGAGCAGCCGGACGTTGTCGTTGGCGACGGCGTAGGCGAGGTTGCGCTGCAGCTGGGTGATCTTCTCGACCTTCACCGCCGGGCCGAGCTCGATCTCGTAGCGGGTGACCGTCGGGCCGCGGGTGAAGCCGGTGACCTGGGCGTCGACGTTGAACTGGTCGAGCACGCCGGTGATCGCCTCGATCATGGCGTCGTTGGCGGAGCTGCGGGACTTCGGCGGCGGGCCCGACTCCAGGGTGTCCGCGGGCGGCAGGATGTACTCGGTGTCGCTCTGCGGCTCGCGGATGGCCATCGAGAGCTGCTCGCCCTCGATCGGCTCGTCGACGGCCTGCGGCGTCTCGACGACCGGCCGGCGGGGCTTCGCCGGCGCCGCGGCGGCGGGCGGGACGGCGGCCTGGGCGGGCTGCGCGTCGTCGGGCGCGCCGGGCAGCGACGGGTCGACCGGGGCGGGGGCGTGCTCGCCGTCCCCGGCCCGGAACGCGTCGGCCTCCGAGGCGCCCTGGCGCCGTCGCGACGGGCGGCGCCGCTTCGGGGCCTCCTCGCCCTCGGCGGCGAGGGCCTCCCGCTCGGCGACGGCGTCGGCGACGGTGCGGGGCCGGTCCCCGCCGTCGCCGGAGGCGTCCTGCTCCTCCGCGCCGTCCTCGGGCGGCAGCTGGCCGGTCAGGCGGCGGAAGCGGTCGGGGAGCTCGCGCACCGGGATGCCGGTGACCAGCAGTGCCGAGTACAGCGTCAGCAGGACGAGAACGGGCACGGCCGTCCACACCGTCAGGCCGGCCTGCAGCGGGGTGCCCGCGAGGTAGCCCAGGGCCCCGCCCGCGCCGCGCCAGGCGTCGGGCTCGGACGGTCCGCCGTGGGCGAGGTGCACCAGCCCGAGCACGCCCAGGGCCAGCAGCAGCGACCCGGTGACGATCCGCGGCCGTGCCTCGGGGTGCGCCGGCGTGGTCACCAGCACGACGCCGACGCCGAGCAGGATCAGCGGCAGCAGGACGCCGGCGACGCCCATGACCGCCTGCACGACGAAGGTGAACCAGTAGCCGACCGAACCGCCGGCGTGCCACCACAGACCGGCGGCCGCGATGACCGCCAGCACCAGCATCCCGAACCCGAGGCCGTCGCGGCGGTGGGCCGGGTCGATGTCGCGGGTGCGCCCGACCGCGCGGCCCGACGCGCGGAAGGTCCTGGCGACCCCGCGCCCGACCGCGTCGATCCCGCGGTCGACGAGGTCGGGGCCCTGGCGCTTCGGCGGCGTGCGCCGGGTCGCGGGCCGCTTGCGGGCGCCGGACGCACGGGAGCCGGACCGCCCCGAGCCGCGGCCCGCGGCCGCCCTCGTGGTGGTCCTGCCCGTACCCGTGCGTCCCGCCATGTCACACACGGTAGCCCGCTTCGATGATCGAACCGGGGACCGACGCGGATCCGGGCCCGGCCCCACCCCGCCGGGCGGCGGGCGGGGCCGGGCCGCGGTCGGCTCAGACCGCGATGACCGTGGGGACGATCATCGGGCGCCGGCGGTAGGTGTCCGACACCCAGCGCCCGACGACCCGGCGCACCCCCTGGGCGATCCGGTGCGGGTCGCTGACGCCCTCGTTCTCCAGCCGGGACAGCTCGTCCTCGACCAGGGACTGGGCGGCGTCGAGCGCCTTGGGGTCGTCGGAGAAACCGCGCCCGGACAGCGTCGGACGCGACAGGGCCCGGCCGGTCTTGTGGTCGATCGCGACGTTGATCGCGATGAACCCGCCCTCGCCGAGCGCGATGCGGTCACCGAGCGTGGTCTCGCCGATGTCGCCGACGGCGAGCCCGTCGACGTAGACCTGGCCGACCTCGACCCGGCCGGTGATGGCCGCGCGCCCGTCGACGAGGTCCACGACCACGCCGTTCTCCGCGATGACGACCGACTCCTCCGGCACCCCGGTGCGCACCGCGAGCGCGGCGTTGGCCCGCAGGTGGCGCCACTCGCCGTGCACCGGCATGACGTTGGACGGGCGCACCGCGTTGTAGAGGAACAGCAGCTCGCCGGCCGGGGCGTGCCCCGACACGTGCACCTTCGCGTTGCCCTGGTGGACGACGGTCGCACCGAGGCGGGTCAGGCCGTTGATGACGGCGAAGACCGCGGTCTCGTTGCCCGGGATCAGCGAGCTCGCGAGGATGATCGTGTCGTCGGGCCGGATGGTGATGCTGCGGTGGTCGCCGCGCGCCATCCGCGACAGCGCCGCGAGCGGCTCGCCCTGCGACCCGGTCGAGACGAGCACGAGCTTCTCGTCGGGCAGGCGCATGGCCTCGTCGATGTCGACGAGCAGGCCCTCGGGGATCCGCAGCAGCGAGTGGTCGTCGGCCAGGCCCATGTTGCGGACCATCGAGCGGCCGGTCAGGCACACCTTGCGGCCGTGCGCGGCGGCGGCGTCGAGCACCTGCTGCACGCGGTGCACGTGGCTGGCGAAGCAGGCCAGGATGATCCGCGACGGCGCGCGGCGGACCAGGTCGGAGATGACCGGCCCGATGTCGGCCTCGGGGGTGACGAAGCCGGGCACCTCGGCGTTGGTGGAGTCGACCAGGAACAGGTCGACGCCCTCCTCGCCGAGCCGGGAGAAGCCGCCCAGGTCGGTGAGGCGCCCGTCCAGCGGGAGCTGGTCGAGCTTGATGTCGCCGGTGTGCAGCAGCAGGCCGGCGGGCGTGCGGATCGCGACCGCGACGGCGTCGGGGATCGAGTGGTTGACCGCGAAGTACTCGCAGTCCCAGCCGCCGTGGCGGACCCGGTCGCCCTCCTTGACCTCCTGCAGGTGCGGGGTCAGGCGGTGCTCCTTGCACTTGGCCGCGACCAGGGCGAGCGTGAACCGCGACCCGACGACGGGGATGTCCGGACGCATCCGCAGCAGCCACGGCACGGCACCGATGTGGTCCTCGTGCCCGTGGGTCAGCACGAGCGCGTCGATGTCGTCGAGGCGGTCCTCGATGGCCCGGAAGTCGGGCAGGATCAGGTCGACGCCCGGCTCGGAGTCGGACGGGAACAGCACGCCGCAGTCGACGACGAGCAGCCGTCCCTCGTACTCGAAGACGGTCATGTTGCGACCGACCTCACCGATGCCGCCGAGCGCGTAGACGCGCAGGCCGCCCCGCGCGAGGGCGGGGGGTGCGGCGTCCGGCAGCTCGGGGCGCTCGATGCTCTCCGGCGGGGCGGAGAGCGACCGGCCGGGCCGGTTGCGGCGGTCGTTGCGCTGGGGGCTCACAGGGGTTCGTGCCTCACATGGGTTCGTGTTCTCGGACTCGTGTCGGTTCCGGGGAGCGGGGGCTCACGTCCGGTACAGAAGCTCCGTTCGCTCCGCTCACGTTCGGTGCGGATTCTCCGTTCGCTCCGCTCACGTTCGGTGGTAGGCCACCTCGGCGCCCAGGTCGGCCGCCGTGCGACCGCCCAGTGCGCCGTGGCCGCGCTCATAGGCGGGCTTGTTCGGGCGGGCCTGTGGGTCCAGCGCCACCCCTGCGACGGCCAGGTCCCCGGCGATGGCGGCGACCTGCTCCTCGGTGGCGGGCGGCAGCGGCAGCCGGGTGTCGCCGACGTCGATGCCGCGCAGGCGCAGTGCGGTCTTGGCGAACACCGCACCGCCGACCCGGCCCATCCCGCGGATGACCGGCAGCATCGCGTAGTGCAGCGCACGGGCCCGCTGGTGCTCGCCCGCGTGGTAGGCGTCGATCATCGCACGCAGCCGGTCGGCGACGACGTGCCCGATCACCGAGACGAAGCCGACCGCGCCGACCGAGAGCCAGGGCAGGTTCACCGGGTCGTCACCGGAGTAGTACGCCAGCGTGGTCGTCGCCAGCACCTCGGTGCCGACCCGCAGGTCGTTGCGGGCGTCCTTCACCGCGACGATCCGCGGGTTCTGCGCGAGGCGCTGGAAGGTGTCGACGTCGATCCCGATCACGCTGCGCGGCGGGATGTCGTAGAGCATGACCGGCAGGTCACCCGCGTCGGCGACGGCGGTGAAGTGCGCGAGCAGGCCCTCCTGCGGCGGCCGCGAGTAGTAGGGCGTCACCACGAGCAGGCCGTGCGCACCGGCCCGCTCGGCGCTGCGGGCCAGCTCGACGGAGTGCGCGGTGTCGTAGGTGCCGGCCCCGGCGACGACGGTCGCCCGGTCCCCCACCGCGGAGACCACCGCGCGGATCAGCTCGGACTTCTCGGTGTCCGACGTCGTCGGCCCCTCACCGGTGGTGCCGTTGACGACCAGGCCGTCGTTGCCGAGGTCGACCAGGTGCGCGGCCAGCTCCTCGGCCCGGCCCAGGTCGAGCTCGCCGTCGGCGTCGAAGGGGGTGACCATCGCCGTCAGCACCTCGCCGAACGGTCGGCGCGGCGGGTGCTGCTGCCCGCCGGCTGCGGGCTCGGGACCGGTGCTCATGACTGGTGACGGTACCGCCGCGGGGGCCGCGGATCCCGGTCACATCCCGGACGGTGCCGCCCGGTAGGCCTCGACGTCGGCGGGCAGGCCGGTCACCTCGACCCGGGCGGCGTCGCGGCCGAACGCGTGCAGGACCAGCTCGGCGGGCTCGCCCGTCACCGTGACCACGCCGAACCCGGTCGCGACGACCTGCCGGGCACCCTCCGGGCGGGCCAGCACGACGCCCACCGGGCTGCGCCGGAACAGCAGCCTGGACTGGGTCGCGAGCAGGTTCCACAGCTGCCCGTCGCGCCCGGGGTCGGCCGGGCGGGGCTCCCAGCCGGGCTCGCCGCGGCGCAGGTCCTCGTGGTGGACGAAGAACTCGGCGCCGTTCGCGAGCTCGTCGACCTTGCCCACCTTGAACGGCGACCACGCCGGAGGGCCCTTCCGCAGGTCGTCGATCATGTTCGGCCACGCCTCGGAGGCGTAGCCCTCCATCGCCTTCTCGGTGACCCCGGACAGCGCGGGCACCACGATCCCCGCCGCACTCCACGGCTGGCGCTCCCGCACCAGCAGGTGGGTGAGCAGGTCGCGGGCGTTCCAGCCCTCGCACAGCGTCGGGCGGTCCGGGCCGGAGCGTTCGAACTCGGCGCAGAGGGCGGCACGTTCGTCGGTGGCGAGGCTCACCGTCCCCAACCTAGTCCCGACCGCCCGGCCCCGCATCGAGCGACGAACGGTCGACAGACGGCTGACGGAACGCACGCCTTCTGTAGCCGGTGATACAGATCTCACCCCATCGGTGTCCCGATACTCCGGTCCGTCCCACTCACGCACTACGTCTCGACGGGGAGAACGCACGTGACGAACGCTGCCACCACGCAGCCGCCGCGGTCGATGCGCCGGATCGCGCTCGCGAGCATGACCGGCACGGTCATCGAGTTCTACGACTTCTTCATCTACGGCACCGCCGCGGCGCTGGTGTTCAACAAGGTCTTCTTCCCCGAGCTCGGTGCGGCGGCCGGCACGGCGCTGGCACTGGCGACGTTCGGCGTCGCCTTCGTCGCGCGGCCGTTCGGCTCGATCCTGTTCGGCCACTTCGGCGACCGCCTCGGCCGCAAGGGCACGCTCGTCACCACGCTGTTGCTGATGGGCTTCTCGACGCTGGCGATCGGCCTGCTGCCCACCACCGGGATGATCGGCGTCCTGGCCCCGGTCCTGCTGGTGGTGCTGCGCATCCTGCAGGGCCTCGCCGTCGGCGGCGAGTGGGCCGGGGCGACCCTGCTCACCGCGGAGAACGCACCGACCAAGGCCCGCGGCAAGTACGCGCTGTTCCCGCAGCTCGGCCCGTCGGTCGCGTTCGCGCTGGCCTCGGCCACCTTCCTGGTCACCGCGCTGACCATGAGCAACGAGGCGTTCCTGGCCTGGGGCTGGCGCATCCCGTTCATCGGGTCGGTGCTGCTCGTCGCGGTCGGGCTCTACGTGCGGCTCGCCCTGGAGGAGACCGCCACCTTCAAGCAGAGCGCCCCGGCCTCGACGAGGCTGCCCGTCGCGGAGGTCTTCACCACACGTCCGGCCGCGGTGTTCCTCGGCGCCGGCTCGACGACCGCGGTGTTCGCGTTCTTCTACATCGGCGTCACCTACCTGACCAGCTACGGCACCCAGCAGCTGCAGCTGCCGCGCCCGTCGGTGCTGGCCATGGGCATCGTCGGCGGTCTCGTGTTCGCGATGACGACGATCGCCTCGGCGATCCTGTCCGACCGCGTCGGGCGCCGGAAGATGGTCGTCGGCGGCAACATCGCCTCCGTGGTCGCCGGCCTGATCGCGTTCCCGATCATCGACATCGGCACCGTGTGGTCCTTCGGCCTGGGCCTGTCGCTGGTCCTGGGCGTGGTCGGCATCGCCTACGGCCCGATCGGCGCCCAGCTCCCGGAGCTGTTCCCGACCCGGTTCCGCTACACCGGTGCCGGCATCGCCTACAACCTGGCCGGCGTGTTCGGGGGTGGCGTGGTGCCGCTGTTCGCCGCGGCGCTGGCCGCGTCGACGCTGGGCAGCCTCGGCATCGGACTGCTGCTGTCGGCGGTCTCGCTGCTCAGCCTGCTCTGCACGCTGGCCCTGCCGCACACGAACGCGGACTCGCTGGCCGAGCAGGACGCGCAGCTGGCGTCGGCCTGACCGCACCGGGGCGGCCGGGCCGGGAGGCCGCCCCGCACCGCGGTGCCGGCAGCCGCCGGCCGGCACCCACCCGGACCGGACGGACCGGACGCCCACGCGGCGTCCGGTCCGTCGCCGTGCGCGCTACCCCCCACCCTCCGCCGCGGGATACCGTCCGGCGGACGGGGCACCGGCCCCCGGGGAGGGGGCGAGGATGGGCACCGACGCCGTACGCAGGCCGGACCCGCCCGTGCGCGCTCTGCCCGCACCCGACCCCGACGAGCACCCGGTCACGCCGTTCCTGTCCGCGCCGTGGACGGGCCTGACCCCGCGGATCGCCGCACTCGGCACCCCGCGGCACTACGCCCGCGGCGAGCACGTCTACACCCAGGGCCAGCTGTCGTCGCGGTTCCACCTGGTCGTGTCCGGGCGGGTGCGGATCTACCTGCACCGCCCCGACGGCTCCGAGCGCTCACTCGCCTACGCCGAGCCGGGCGCGAGCCTGGGCGAGGCGGCCTGCGTCGACGGGCGGCCGCGCCACCTCGCCTCGGTCTGCACGCGGCCCTCGGAGATCGTCGCGGTGACCCGCGACGCGCTGCTGGACGCGGCCCGCGAGGAGCCCGAGCTGCTCCTGGAGATCACCCGCCGCATCGCCTACAAGCAGCGCGTCATGCAGCTGCACGTGCTCATCGAGGGGCTGCCCGCGCGGGAGCGGATCGTGCTGCTGCTCGGCCACCTCGTGGAGACCTACGGCGAGATCGCCCTGGACGAGGTCGCGCGGCTGTCCATCCGGCCCGCCGTCGACGAGCTGGGCCTGCTGGTCGGGCTCACCCGGGTCACGACCAGCCGGGAGCTGTCCCGGCTGGTCGCGGAGGGGCTGCTGGAGAAGGAGGGACGCGGGTTCGTCGTGCGGGACCTGCCCGACCTGCGACGACGGGTGCACGCCGTGCTGGCGTGAGCCCCGCTCAGCCCTCGGTGACCAGCGGGCTCGACGCGATCTCGGTGCCGTCGGCCAGGGTCTGGATCTGGAAGTCGGCGAACACGTTCGGCACCTCGCGCTGCAGCTGGCGCAGGCACTCGACGGCGAGGTCGCGGATCTCGACGTCGGCGGCCTCGGAGGCGCGCATCGCGATGAAGTGCCGCCACGCCCGGTAGTTCCCGGTGACGACGATCCTGGTCTCGGTCGCGTTGGGCAGCACCGCACGCGCGGCCTGGCGGGCCTGCTTGCGGCGCAGGGTCCCGTTCGGGACGTCGGCGAAGCGCTTCTCCAGGCCCTCGAGGAGCTTCTCGTAGGCGGCGAGCGCGTCCGCCGAGGCCTGCAGGAACAGCTCGTGCAGCTCGGGGTCGTCGGCGATGACGTCGGGCTCGACCATCGCCGCGTCGCGCTCGGGGACGTAGCGCTGGGAGAGCTGGCTGTAGGAGAAGTGCCGGTGGCGGATGAGCTCGTGGGTCAGCGAGCGCGAGATGCCGGTCAGGTAGAAGCTGACCGAGCCGTGCTCGAGCACCGACAGGTGGCCCACCTCGAGGATGTGGGCGATGTAGCCGGCGTTGGTCGCGGTGCGCGGGTTGGGCTTGGACCAGGACTGGTAGCAGGCCCGGCCGGCGAACTCGGCGAGCGCCTGGCCGCCGTCGGCGTCGGTGGTCCACGGCACGTCCGCGGGCGGGGTGAACTCGGTCTTCGCGACGAGCTGCACGGTCAGCGGGACGGTCAGCGGGACGGTCGTGGGCGTGGTCCCCGGCGTGGTCTCCGGCGCGGTCTCCGACATGGCGACGAGGGTAACGACCTGCGGACCGCGCCCCTCGGGTGGCCGCCGCGTCGACCGTGACGCCGTCGATGACGTCGTCGTGGTTGCGCTGCCGTCACGTGTGACGCCATAGTGACGTCATGGACCTCACGCCCTACGTCGCGCAGCTGCGCGACGACCTGGTGGCCGCCGCGGCCGCGGGCGACGAGCAGACCCGCCGCACCGCGGCGCTGCTCGGCTCCGCGATCGAGCCCGCCGCCCGGCTCGCGATCATGAACGCCCTGTCCGACCTGGCCTCGGAGGCGACCGCCGCGCTCGGCGACCGGTCGGTCGAGGTCCGCCTGCACGGCCGGGAGGTGCGCGTGTCGGTGTCCGGCGGCGACACCGCACCCGGGCACGGCCCGGCCACCGGACCGGCGCCGCACGGCGCTCCCGCCGATCCCGGCACGGCCGGCCCGTTCGGCGCCCTCGGTGGCGACGCCGGCGACATCAGCCGCGTCACCCTGCGGATCGTGGAGCAGATCAAGGCCCAGGCCGAGCGTGCCGCCCAGTCCCAGGGCGTCTCGCTGAACACCTGGGTGTCCCAGGCGGTGCAGGGGGCGCTGGCCGGCGCGGAGGGGCGCGCCGGGCGCGCCCCCCGCGACGGGCGGAGCCTGCGGGGATGGGTGCAGGGATGAGCGACGACGAGCAGAACGGCCCCGTCGGCCCCGAGGGCGGCGACGCCCCGGCCCCGGCGCGGCACGAGCGTCACGACTGCGCCGGGACCGCCGAGATCGAGGTCACGACCGGCGCCGGACGCGTGCGGGTGGACCTGGTCGAGGGCGGGACCGAGGTCCGCGTCGAGGTCGCCGCGGACCGCTCCGCCGCACCGTGGTCGGGCGGCCTCGGCGGGCTCCTGGACTGGATCGGCAGCTCGATGACCGGCGGGGCGCCGGGCCCGCGGGCCGGGGCCGGCTGGTCCGGCCGCGGGTTCGACCCGATCGTCGGCGCCCCGTGGGAGGCCTCGGGCGACCCGTCGGCCGACGCCGTCGACGCCGTGACCGTGGAGTGGTCGGCCTCCTCGCGGCGGCTCGTGGTCCGCGGCCCGGAGGACCCGGCGCTCGGCGCGGTCCCGCTGCTGGTGACGGTGTCCGCGCCCGCCGGGTCGCGCCCGGCGGTGCGGACCGGCGCCGCCGCCGTCGAGGTGACCGGGCGGGCGTCCTGGACGGCGGTGCGGACCGGGTCCGGGACCGCCCGGGTCGCCGAGGTGGCCGGCGACGCCGACGTCACCACCGGGTCGGGCGCCATCGACCTGGGCTCGTGCACCGGGCGGGCGCACCTGCGCACCGGCTCCGGCGTGGTCGAGGCCGGGTCGCTGGGCGGTCCGTCCCGGGTCCGCACCGCCAGCGGCGACGTGCGCGTCGGCGAGCTGACCGCGGACCTGGAGGTGCGCTCCGGGTCGGGGGACGTCGTCGTCGCCGACGCGGTGTCCGGCGAGGTGCACCTGGGCACCGGGTCCGGCTCGGTGCGGATCGGGGTGCACTCCGGGGTCGCGGCGACGCTGGACCTGACCACCGGGTCGGGCCGGGCCCGCTCCGAGCTCGACGTCCGCCACGACGGGCCGCCCGCGGACCCGGCGCTGCGGCTGTCCGGGCGGACCGGCAGCGGCGACGTCCTGGTCACCCGGGCGGCCGCCGTCTGACCCGCGAGGTACCTCGCTCGTCGAGATGGTCGGCGAGCGAGGCACCGGCGTAGGCTCGGCCCCGTGGACCGCACGGAGATCGCCGCGATGAACACCTCGATGACCGGACGGGTGCTGGCGATGCCGCCCGCACCCGTCGTGGACGGCGGGTACGCCCTGCGCGTGCTGCGCACCCGGGGGCGCCGCAGCGGCGAGGACCGCGACACCCCGATCGGCCTCGTCGGTCACGACGGGGCGCAGTACGTCGTCTCCCCCGTCGGCGACCGGGACTGGGTCCGCAACCTGCGGGCCGCGCCGGGGTGCGCGGTGCGCTCCTCCGCGGGCGACGAGCCGCGCCGCGCCGTCGAGCCCGGGCGCGACGAGGCCGCCGCGGCCGTCGTCGGCTACCTGCGGGCGCTCGACGTGCCGTGGGCGCTGCAGGCGTTCCCGGTGCCCGCCGACGCCGGCCCGGAGCAGGTCGCCGAGCACCTCGACACGATCGCGGTGTTCCGCCTCGACCCCGCCTGAGCGGCGGGTCAGCGCACGGCCGCGGCCAGCTCGGCCGCGAGGTCGCCCCGCTCCCCCACCGCGACGCCGTCGAGGCCGAGCCACTCCGCCATCCCCGCGAGCTCCGCGGCCAGCTCGGCCGCGAGGCGCCCGCGCGGCGCCGCCGCGCCCGGCTCGGCGAAGGCCCCCGGCACGCGCAGCAGCCCGGCGCCGCGGTCGGCCTTGAGGTCCACCCGGGCGGCCAGCTCGCCGTCGAGCAGGAACGGGAAGACGTAGTAGCCGTACTGCCGCTGGGGCTCCGGCACGTAGATCTCGATGCGGTAGCGGAACCCGAACATCCGCTCGGTGCGGTCGCGCTCCCACACCAGCGGGTCGAACGGGCACAGCAGCGCCCGCCCGGTGACCGCGCGCGGCACCCGGGCCGCCGGGTCCCGGTAGGCGGGGCGGTCCCAGCCGCGCACCGCGACCGGCTCCAGCGCCCCCGCGTCGACGAGCTCGGCGATCGCGGTGCGGGTGCGCTCCGGGCCGAGGCGGTAGTAGTCGCGCAGGTCGGTCTCGGTGCCGACGCCCAGCGCCGACGCCGCCTTCGCGACGAGCTCGCGGGCCGCGTCGGACGGGTCGGGCGCGGGCAGGTCCAGGACCTCCCGCGGCAGCACCCGGTCGGGCAGGTCGTAGCGCCGCTCGAAGTGCACCCGGGTGCCGACCATCAGCTCCCCCACCGCGAACAGGTACTCGCAGACCCGCTTGACCTCCGAGCGCTCCCACCACGTCGCGCCCGGCGGGCGGGGCCGCACCGTCCCGGCGCGGCCCCCCGGTGCGAGCGCCTTCTCGATCGCACCGGCGCCCAGCGGCCCCGCCTCGGCGACGACGTCGACGATGTCCCCGGCGAGGCGGGGGTGCTTGTCGAGCAGCGGCCCGTAGTGCTTCCACCAGCGCCGCGGCAGCGTCTCGTGCGACAGCAGCGGGCGGTCGACGACCGGGACGAGGCTCGCCTCGTGCGCCCAGGTCTCCACCAGCAGCCGGGGGCGGCGGCCGGTGGGCGACCAGGCGGCGTCGTCGAGCAGGGCGGCGGGGTAGGCGCCGAGTCGGCTGAACACCGGCATGTAGTGGGCGCGGACCGCGACGTTGACCGAGTCGAGCTGCAGCAGCTTCACCCGGTCCAGGACGCGGCCGAGGTGCCGGCGGGTGACCGGCCCCGACGGCCGCGGGTCCGCGAATCCCTGGGCGGCGAGGAAGGTCCGTCGGGCCACGTCGGGCGAGATCGTGCGCACGCCGCGGATGGTGCCACCCGGCACCGACGGTGAACGGGCCGCCGTCAGTTGCCGGGCGGCGGACCGCCGGGCCCGCCACCGCCGGGCCCACCGGCGGGCATCGAGCCGCCCGACGGCTCGGTGGTCGTGTCGACGGCCGCGGTGAGCGCGACCGTGTATCCGGTCGCGGGGTCGCCGGTCGTGGTCCCCACCTGCAGCGCGCCGCCGTCGTCGCCGAAGACGTTGTCGGAGGCGAGGGTGACCTGCGAGAGGTTGGTGACCGACTGCTCGTAGCCGGAGGTGGCGTAGACGGCGTCGCAGGCGGCCTGCGGCAGCGCGACCTGGGAGGTGGCGATCGCGTTGCCGGCGTCGGTGATGTCGGCCTGCGACGGGTAGACCTCGAAGTGGACGTGCGGCCACCGGCCGGAGTAGCACGCCGGGAAGATGCTGGTGAAGCGGACCTTCCCGTCGGTCCCGGCGACCTGCACGCCGCGCAGGTAGTTCTCGTTCTCGATGCCCTCGGAGTACAGCGAGTACTTCCCGTCGCGGTCGCAGTGCCAGACGTAGACCGCGGCCCCGGCCATCCCGGCCGCGGCCATGTCGGTGATCGTCAGCTCCAGGGTCATCGGGACGCCCGGGGCCGTGGTGGTGCTCGTGCCGAAGCTGGAGCGGATGTCGCTGCGGACCACGCCGGACTCGGTGAGCACGTTCGCGCCGTTGGACCCGTCGCCCGGGTAGGGCCCGGCGGTCTCGTCGGGGATCTCGCCGGTGCTCGTGGTGGCCGCCGACGACGAGGTCGACGCGGCGCTGCCGCAGGCGACCAGCCCCACGGTGGCGGCGCCGGCGCCGAGCACGGCCAGCATCCGGCGGCGGTCGAACAGCGTGCCGAGGTCGAAGCCGAGGCCCTGGTCGACGACCTCGTCGTCGGGGCGGGGCAGCTCGCGGCCCTGGTAGCGGGGCATCTGTGGTCCTCCGTGTGCGTCGTCGTCCGGAACTGGGACCGACGGTAGGAACCGGACATGGGACGCGGACCGGAGCCGGCTGTGCGTGCGCTGTGAGCGACACGGTAGGCATGGCACATGGCCACCGCGACCGTCCGCCCCGCCACCGACGACGACGTCGGGACGATCATGGCGATCCAGGACCGCACCTGGCGCACCGCGTACGCCGGGCTGCTGCCCGAGGAGGCGTTCGCGAGCCTGGTCTCCGACGCCGCCCGGGACCACTGGGGCGACGCGGTGCACGCCGGTGACGGCTTCCACCTGCTGGTCGCCGCCGAGGGCGCCACGACCGTCGGGTTCTGCGCCGCGGCCCGCTACGCCGGCGCCGACGGTCTGGCGATCGCCGAGGTCAGCACCCTGGTGGTCGAGCCCCGCTGGGGGCGGCGCGGGCACGGGGGGCGGCTGCTGGCCGCGGCCGCGCAGGCGCTGCGCGAGGGCGGCTCGGACACCGGGCGGGCCTGGGTGCCGGAGGCCGACACGGCGTCGCGGGCGTTCTACGCGCGGGCCGGCTGGGAGGCCGACGGCGCCGTCCGCACCCTGGACACCGGGACCTCCACCCTGCGCGAGGTCCGCGTCGCGGGAACGCTGGACCTGCGCCTCACCGCTTCCTGAGCGGGTCCCGGCCGGGCAGGATCGCCCCCGTGACGGCGTACTGGGTCAACACGTTCACCGCGATCCGCGACGAGGACCGGCTGCGGCGCTACGCCCAGCTCGCCGGCCCCGCGATGCGGGCGGCCGGCGGACGGTTCCTCGCCCGGGGCACGCCCGTCGACGTGCTGGAGGGCGGGCCGGGGCTGCGGACGACGATCATCGCCTTCCCGGACGCGGCCGCGGCCCGGGCCGCCTACGAGTCCGACGCCTACCAGGACGCGCTGCGCGTGCTCGGCGACGCCGCGACGCGCGAGATCCGGGTCCTCGACGGCGTCGACGAACCCTGAGCGGCGCCGGTCAGACCAGCCCGAGCAGCGGCTCGAGCCCGATCGTCAGCCCCGGGCGCCCGCGGACGGCGCGCACGGCCATCAGCACCCCGGGCATGAAACTGGTGCGGTTCATCGAGTCGTGGCGCAGCGTGAGGACCTCGCCGTCGGTGCCCAGGACGACCTCCTGGTGCGCGACGAGGCCGGGCATCCGCACGGCGTGCACGTGGACGCCCTCGACGACCGCGCCACGCGCGCCGTGCGGGTCGTCGGTGGTCGCGTCGGGGACCGCGCCGAGCCCGGCGTCGCGACGGGCCTGTCCGATCACCGCGGCGGTGCGGGCCGCGGTGCCGGACGGGGCGTCGACCTTGCCGGCGTGGTGCAGCTCGATGATCTCCGCGGAGTCGAAGAACCGGGCGGCCTGCGCGGCGAAGTGCATCATCAGGACCGCGCCGACACCGAAGTTCGGCGCGACGAGCACGCTGCCCGAGCCGTGCTCGTCGAGGATCGCGCGGACCGCGTCGAAGCGGGCCGCGTCGAACCCGCTGGTGCCGACGACCGGGGCGACCCCGCGCGCCAGGCAGGCGCGGATGTTGTCCAGCGCGGCACCGGGGTGGGTGAAGTCGACGGCGACGTCGGCGCCGTCGAGTGCGGCCAGGTCGTCGCCCGCGTCGAGCGCGGCGACGAGTTCGGTGTCGGGGGCCGCCTCGACCGCCCGGCACACCTCGGACCCCATCCGGCCCTTCGCCCCGAGAACCGCCACCCTGATCGTCACCGTCTCCGCGCTCACGGCGCTCACCCTACGACGAGCCCGCCGATCCACACCGCGACGGCGACCAGACCTGCGGCGAGCTCGATGAGGATGCTCCACCCCACCGCGGTGAGCGCCTCGCGCGCCGAGCGCCAGGCCGTCGCGGCGTCGGGCAGGCGCACCAGCTCGGCCAGCCACACCCCCAGCACGAAGCCCAGGAACAGCCCGACCACCGGCACGACGAAGAACCCGACCGCGCCCAGGACGAGGCCGGCGAACAGGGTCCGGGTCGGTACCCCGGAGGCCTTCAGACGGCGGCCGGGCAGCAGGTACTTCGCGACCTGACCGGCGACCGTCACCAGCACCGTGATGCCGAGCACCCACCAGCCGACGGCGTCGCCGCGCGGCACCGCCCAGACCGCGACCCCGCCGACGATCAGCACCGGGCCGGGCAGCACCGGCAGCACGATCCCGGCGAGCCCGACGGCGATCATCAGTCCGGCGATCACGGCGAGCCCCGTCATGCCGTCCACCCTGCCAGGAGCAGCACCGGCGTGGACACGGTGTGACCCGCCGCCGTCATCATCACGAATGGGTAAACGCTGTGAGCCGGATCTACCGGATTCTGGTACCGCCGTGCCAGCCTCGATGTCACCCGACACAGCGACACCCGCTCACACAGCGGCCTTCCCACCACCCGTGCGTGCCGGTCACCACCGCACCGCGGACGGAGAAAGAGAAGAGCAGCGTTGCTCCGCTACCTCCTGCGCAGGGGCGCCGGGTGGCTCGCGATGATCGTCGTCGCGACCAACCTCGTCTACTTCCTCGCCAACTCCTTCCTCGACCCGCGGGTCAACTACCTGCAGCTGCGGCCCCCGCGGACCGACGAGGAGATCGCCCGCTCGCTCGGCCAGTACAACCTGGACTCGAACGTCCCGGTCCTGCAGCGGTGGTGGACGTGGGTCACCGGGGTCCTCACGCGGTGGGACTGGGGCGCGAGCCCGATCGGTGACCCGGTGAACGACCAGGTCGCGTTCCGCATCGTGGTGTCGGGCCAGCTGGTGTTCTTCTCGCTGCTGCTGGCGATCGTCATCGGCGTCGCGCTCGGGGTGTACTCCGCGCAGCGCCAGTACCGGGTCGGTGACCGGGCCGCGCAGCTGACCTCGGTGCTCACCCTCAACATCCCCTCCGCGGTCGCGGCGCTCGCGGTCGTGTTCGTGGCGATCGCGGTCAACCAGTCCGTCGGCGGGACCCTGTTCTACGTCGCCGGGTCCGAGACCCCGGGCGTCACCGGGTTCTGGCCGCTGCTCGTCGACCGGGCCCAGCACCTGGTGCTGCCGACGGTCTCGCTGCTGCTCATCTCCTACGCCGGCTACCACCTGCTGCAGCGCTCGATGCTGCTCGACGTGGTCAACTCCGACTACGTGCGCACCGCCCGCGCCAAGGGCCTCACCCGCAACCAGGCGATCCGCCGCCACGGGCTGCGGAGCTCGATGATCCCGGTCGCCACCCAGGTCGCGTTCGCGATCCCGGCGCTGTTCACCGGGGCCGTCATCACCGAGAAGATCTTCGCCTGGCAGGGCATGGGCGACTACTTCATCCGCACGATCGCGACCAACGACATCCACGGCGTCGTCGCGACGGCGGCCTTCGGCGCGGTGACGACGGCGGTCGGCGCCATGCTCGCCGACGTCGCCGTCGTCGCCCTCGACCCCCGGGTGCGGGTGAGCTGACATGAGCCTGAACCTCCCCGAGCTCGCCGTCGGCGACGGTGCCGACGCCGCCCCGCCGGCCGTCGCGGCGCCCCGGCGCCGCGGCGGGCGCACCGCGCTGATCTGGCGCCGCTACCGCCGCAACCGGCCCGCGGTCGCCGGGCTCGCCGTGTTCGCCCTGCTGGTGCTGTTCTCGCTGTTCGGCGGCCTGCTCACGCCCTACTCCCACACCGACGTCGACTTCGCCGCGCTGACCGCGGCGCCCTCGCTGGACCACCCGCTGGGCACCACCGCCGGCGGCAACGACGTCTACGCCCAGGCCGTGCACGGCCTGCAGCGCTCCCTCACCATCGCGGTGACGGTCTCGCTGCTGACCACCCTGATCGCGGCGGTCGTCGGCGCCGGGGCCGCCTACCTCGGCGGCGGGCGCGCCTGGGCGCGGCGCGGGGAGCGCGCGCTGCTCACCGTCATCCACTTCCTGATGGTCGTGCCGACGTTCCTGATCCTGGCGCTGGCCTCGCAGTGGGGCTCCGGTGACTACCGGGTCCTGATCCTCGCGCTCACCGTCCTGGGCTGGATGACCACCGCCCGCGTCGTGTGGACCGTCGCGACGACACTGCGCGAGCGCGAGTACGTCGCCGCCGCCCGCTTCATGGGCGTGAGCGGCCCGTCGATCGTGTTCCGCCACCTCATCCCCAACATCGGCTCGCTGCTCATCGTCACCTTCACCCTCAACGTGGTGAACACGGTGCAGAGCGAGACCGCGCTGTCGTTCATCGGCTTCGGCGTGCAGATCCCCGACGTCTCGCTCGGCACGATGCTCGCCGACGGCGGCTCCTCGATGGCCACCGCGCCGTGGATCTTCATCGTCCCGTCGGTGCTGCTGGTGCTGCTGACCGCGTCGCTGGCCTTCGTCGGCGACGGCCTGCGCGACGCCCTCGACCCCACGTCACAGGCAGGAGGCCGGGCATGAGCCCCGCTGTGCCGTCCCCGGTGCTGTCCGTGCGCGACCTGACCGTCGCGTTCCCGTCCGAGGCGGGCCGGGTCGAGGCCGTCCGCGGCGTCGGCTTCGACCTGCTGCCCGGGCGCACCCTCGGGATCGTCGGCGAGTCCGGTTCGGGCAAGTCGGTCACCTCGCTGGCCGTGATGGGCCTGCTGCCCGCGGCGGCCTCGGTCACCGGGTCGATCACGCTCGGCGGGCGCGAGCTCGTCGGGCTGTCCGACACCGCCATGTCGGGGGTCCGCGGCCGCGAGATCGGCATGATCTTCCAGGACCCGCTGTCCTCGCTGACCCCGATCTTCACCGTCGGCGACCAGCTCGTCGAGGCGATGCAGATCCACCGCGACATCGGCCGGACGCAGGCCCGGGAGCGGGCCGTGGAGCTGCTGGACCTCGTCGGCATCCCCGACCCGCGACGCCGCGCGCGCTCGTTCCCGCACGAGTTCTCCGGCGGCATGCGCCAGCGCGTGATGATCGCGATGGCGATCGCGAACGACCCGACCGTGATCATCGCCGACGAGCCGACGACCGCGCTGGACGTCACCGTGCAGGCGCAGATCCTCGACGTGCTCACGGTGGCCCGGCAGGAGACCGGCGCCGCGGTCGTCATGATCACCCACGACCTGGGGGTCGTCGCCGGCGTCGCCGACGACGTGCTGGTCATGTACGCCGGACGACCGGTGGAGACCGCCGGCGTCGACGAGCTGTTCGCCGCACCGCGGATGCCGTACACGATCGGGCTGCTCGGCGCGGTCCCCCGCGTGGACAGCGTCGGGCGGCGCCCGCTCGTCCCGGTGCCGGGCACCCCGCCCGCCCCGACCGAGCTGCCCGCGGGGTGCGCGTTCGCCCCGCGCTGCCCGGTCGCCGTCGACGACTGCCGCACCGGCGAGCCGCCGCTCGTCGCCGTCACCGGACGCGACGCCCACGCCGCGGCCTGCGTGCGGTCCGGCGAGATCACCGACGGTGCGATCGGCGGCGAACCCGTCTTCGCCGTGCCCGACGTCGCGGCCCGCGACGAGGACACCGGCGACCGCGACGCACGCGAGCCCGTCCTCGCGGTGAGCCACCTGCGCCGGACGTTCCCGCTGATGAAGGGCTCGCTGATCCGGCGCCGGGTCGGGACGGTGCACGCCGTGGCCGACGTCGACCTCGACATCCGGCGCGGCGAGACCCTCGGCCTGGTCGGCGAGTCCGGCTGCGGCAAGACGACCACGCTGCTGGAGATCATGAACCTGCGCCCGCCGGAGGGCGGGCGGATCGAGGTCGCGGGCACCGACGTCGCGACCCTGGGCGGACGCGCCGACGTCGCGGCGCTGCGCCGGGAGATCCAGATCGTCTTCCAGGACCCGATGGGCGCCCTGGACCCGCGGATGACCGTCGGCGACATCCTCGCCGAGCCGCTGCGTGCGGCCGGGCGCGCCGACCGGGACACCGTCACCACCCGCGTCGACGAGCTGATGGCCCTGGTCGGGCTGGACCCCGAGCACGTCGACCGGTTCCCCGCCGCGTTCTCCGGCGGGCAGCGCCAGCGCATCGGCATCGCCCGCGCGCTGGCCACCAGCCCGTCGCTGCTGGTCCTCGACGAGCCGGTGTCGGCACTGGACGTCTCGGTGCAGGCGGGGGTGCTGAACCTGCTCGCCGAGCTGCAGCGCGACCTGGGCCTGAGCTACCTGTTCGTCGCGCACGACCTGTCGGTGGTGCGCCACGTCGCCGACCGGGTCGCGGTCATGTACCTGGGCCGGATCGTCGAGTCGGGCGCGGTCGCCGACGTGTTCGGCAACCCCCAGCACCCCTACACCCAGGCCCTGCTCTCGGCGATCCCGGTGCCCGACCCGCGGGTGGAACGCACCCGGCAGCGGGTCGTGCTGTCCGGGGACCTGCCGAGCCCGACCGACGACGCCCCCGGCTGCGCGTTCCTCGGGCGCTGCCCGCTGGCCCGGACGCTGTCGGAGCACGAACGGTCCCGCTGCGCCGGCGAGACCCCGCCGCTGCTGGTCAAGGACGGCGCGAACGAGGCCGACACCGACCACCGCAACGCCTGCCACTTCCGGTGACCACCCTGCTCCCGCCCGGCCGCGACCCGCGGACGGGCCGGGACGTCTGCCCCGTACCGGGGACGAGGAGAAGGAGAGACATGCGCAGACCGATCCGACACGGGGTGACGACCGCCGCGGTCGCGGCCCTGGCCCTGCTGCTGGCGGGCTGCGGCGGGGGCGCCGACGGCCCCGCACAGACCGGGCAGTCCCTGTCGACGACGCCGTCGTTCAACCAGCAGCCCTACGACAACGTGAAGGACGGCGGGCAGGTCACCCTGCCGATGCGTGCCGAGATCACGCCGCAGTTCAACACCTTCCAGGGCGACGGGACGACCGACACCCGGCTGGCCTGGGACTGGTACAACCCGATCATGGTCACCTACACCCCCACCGGTGACCCGCAGTTCAACCCGGACTACATCGTCGAGGCGAAGGAGGCGGAGACCGGCGGCAACACCACCATCACCTACACGCTGAACCCGAAGGCCGTCTTCAACGACGGCACGCCCATCGACTGGCGCGCCTTCGAGTCGACCTGGAAGGCCAACAACGGCTCGAACACCGCCTTCATCGCCAACTCCACGGACGGCTACGACCGCATCACCTCGGTGGCCCGCGGCACCGACGACCGCCAGGCCGTCGTGACCTTCAAGGGCGGCTACGCGGCCTGGCCGGGCCTGTTCAACCAGGTGCTGCACCCGAAGGCCGCCACGCCGGACGCCTACAACAAGGGCTACCTGAACAGCCCGCACCCCGAGTGGGGCGCCGGGCCGTACGCACTGACGAACTTCGACAAGCAGAACGCGACGCTCACCTTCGAGCGGAACCCGAAGTGGTGGGGCAAGAAGGGCAAGCTCGACAAGGTCACCCTGGTCGCGATGGAGCAGCAGGCCAAGGTCAACGCCTTCCGCAACGGCCAGCTCGACGCGACCGAGGCCGAGACCGCCGACTTCCTGGCCCAGGCCCGCACCGCGCCCGGCGCCGACATCCGGATCTCCGGACGCCCGTCCAGCTACCTGATGACCTTCAACAGCACGGCCCCGGCGCTCAGGGAGCTGCCGGTGCGCAAGGCGCTGATGCAGGCCGTCGACCGCAGCCAGCTGACCCAGATCGCGTTCCAGGGCATGAATTACACCGAGGACCCGCTCGGCTCGCTGGTGAACAAGCCCTACCAGGAGGGCTACGAGGACAACGTCGCCGCGAGCATCGGCGGCTTCGACCCCGAGGCGGCCAAGCAGGGCCTCGACGCGGCCGGCTGGACTCCCGGCCCCGACGGCATCCGGGCGAAGAACGGCCAGCGGCTCGCCGTGAGCTACGTGCAGACCGGTGACTCCCCGACCAAGCGGGCCACCTCGGGCGCGCTGGTCGCGATGATGAAGAACGTCGGCGCCGACCTGCAGGTGCGCCAGGTCCCGTCCGCCCAGTTCGCGACGGTGCTCGCCAACAAGGAGTTCGACCTGCTGATCTCCGGCTTCTTCTCCTACGACCCGTACGGCGTCGCCGGCATCTGCCAGCTGTACTGCTCGGACTCCCAGCTGAACCTCTCCGGCACCGGGACCCCGCAGCTGGACACCGAGCTGCGCGCCATCGCGGACCTGCCGACGCTGCCCGAGCAGAACACCGCCGGCAACGCGGCGGAGAAGAAGGCGCTGGCCACCTACGGCCTGCTGCCGATCTACTCCGGCCCCGAGGTCTGGGCGACCAAGCCCGGTCTGGCGAACTTCGGCGCCGACATCTTCGGCAAGCCGCTGCCGGAGACCGTGGGCTGGCAGAACGGCTCCTGACCCGCGACACCCCACCGGAGCACCGACGAGCCCCGGACCCGCACCGGGTCCGGGGCTCCGCCCCATCTCCCCCTCCCCGCCGCTCCCAGGGGCACCCTCGTCGCGCTCTAAGCCACGAGAGTGCCCCTGGGAGCAGCACGGGGTGGTGGCGAGCGGGCGCGGAGCGCTCCGTCAGGCCAGGTCGCGCAGCGGGGCGGGGAGGTCGTCGAGCTCCTCGTAGGGACCGACGACGGCCCCGGTCAGCGGCTGGGCCAGCAGCTCCGCCGCCATCGTCGCGACCTCGCCGGGCGTGACGGCGTCGATCCGCGCCAGGCTGTCGGCCAGCGACCGCTGACGGCCGTGGTCGAGCTCGGCGCGCCCGAGCCGGTTCATCCGCGACGCGGTGTCCTCGCAGCCCAGCACGAGCCCCCCGCGCAGCGCGCACTTCGCGCGGACGACCTCGGCCTCGGTCAGCCCGTCGGACGCGACCTGCGCGAGCACGTCCCGCACGACGGCGACGACCTCCCCGAGCCGCTCCGGTGCGCAGCCGGCGTAGACCGACAGGGCGCCGGCGTCGGCGTAGCGCACGGTCGAGGAGTACACCTGGTACGCCAGCCCGCGCTGCTCGCGGACCTGCTGGAACAGCCGCGAGGACAGGCCGCCGCCCAGGGCGGTGTTCAGCACGGCGAGCACCGGGCGCCCGGCGCCGGCGCGGCCCTCGGTCGGCACCCCGAGCATCACGTGCGCCTGCTCGGACTCGTCGTCCTGCAGGCCGAGCGCGCCGGTGCGGACGGGCCGCACCCCGGTCGCGGTGCGCGGCGGCACCGGACGGGCACCACCGTGCGCGCGGGCGGCCGGGGCCAGGGCGGCCGCGACGAGCTCCGCGACGTGCGAGTGGTCCAGGTTCCCCGCCGCGGCGACGACCATCCGCGGCGCGGTGTACTCGCCCCGCCAGAAGGTGTGCAGCGTGTCCCGGCTCATCGCCCGGATCGACTCCTCGGAGCCGATCACCGGACGCCCGAGCGGGTGGTCGCCGAACAGCGTCTCGTCGAACAGGTCGCCGAGCAGGTCCTCGGGGTCGTCGTCGCGCATCGAGATCTCCTCGAGCACGACGCCGCGTTCCAGCTCGACGTCGGTGTGCGCGAGCTCCGCGTCGGTGACGACGTCGGCGAGCACGTCCACCGCGAGCGCCACGTCGGTGTCGAGGACGTGGGCGTAGTAGCAGGTGTGCTCCTTCGCGGTGAACGCGTTGAGCTCACCGCCGACCGCGTCCATCTCCTCGGCGATGCCCGCCGCGGTGCGCCGCCGGGTGCCCTTGAACAGCAGGTGCTCCAGGAAGTGCGCGGCCCCGGCCTGCTCGCCGGACTCGTCGACCGAGCCGATGCCGATCCAGATCCCCAGGGCGACCGAGCGGACGCCGGGCACCCGCTCGGTGACGAGCCGGACCCCGCCGGGCAGGTCGCTGCGGCGGACCGTGTCGTCGTCGGGGACCGACGGTGCGGACACACGGGCGGCGGCCCGGGACTGCTCCCGGGCCGCCGCAGCGTGGTCGTTCTCCAGAGCCAAGGTCAGCTCGGGTTCGCGGCCTCGGCCGGGGTGTCCTCGGACACCGCGCCGTCGGCCGGGGCGGACTCGTCGGAGCCCTCCTGGACCGGGACCAGCGAGATCTTGCCGCGGTTGTCGATGTCGGTGACCTCGACGCGGAGCTTGTCGCCGACCTTGACGACGTCCTCGACCTTGCCGATCCGCTTCCCGTTGCCGAGCTTCGAGATGTGGACCAGGCCGTCCTTGCCGGGGACCAGCGAGACGAAGGCACCGAACGCGGCGGCCTTGACCACCGTGCCCAGGAACCGCTCGCCGACCTTCGGCAGCTGCGGGTTGGCGATCGCGTTGATCATGCCGATCGCCTCCTCCGCGGAGGGGCCGTCGTTGGCGCCGACGTAGATCGTGCCGTCGTCCTCGATCGAGATGTCGGCACCGGTCTTCTCGGTGATCGAGTTGATCATCTTGCCCTTCGGGCCGATGACCTCGCCGATCTTGTCGACCGGGACCTTCACCGCGGTGACGCGCGGCGCGTACTTGCTCATCTCGTCCGGGCCGTCGATGGCCTCGCCGATCACCTCGAGGATGGTCAGGCGGGCGTCGCGGGCCTGGTTCAGCGCGGCGGCGAGCACCTCGGACGGGATGCCGTCGAGCTTGGTGTCCAGCTGCAGCGCGGTGACGAACTCCTTGGTGCCGGCGACCTTGAAATCCATGTCGCCGAACGCGTCCTCCGCGCCCAGGATGTCGGTCAGCGCGACGTAGCGGGTCTGCCCGTCGACCTCGTCGGAGACGAGACCCATCGCGATGCCGGCGACCGGCGCCTTCAGCGGCACACCGGCGTTGAGCAGCGACATCGTGGACGCGCAGACCGAGCCCATCGAGGTCGAGCCGTTCGAGCCGAGGGCCTCGGACACCTGCCGGATCGCGTAGGGGAACTCCTCGCGGGTCGGCAGGACCGGGACCAGCGCACGCTCGGCGAGCGCGCCGTGGCCGATCTCGCGCCGCTTCGGCGAGCCGACGCGGCCGGTCTCGCCGGTCGAGAACGGCGGGAAGTTGTAGTGGTGCAGGTAGCGCTTGGTCGTCTCCGGGCCGAGGGAGTCGATCGTCTGCTCCATGCGGAGCATGTTCAGCGTGGTGACACCCATGATCTGGGTCTCGCCGCGCTCGAACAGCGCCGAGCCGTGCGCCCGCGGGACGACCTCGACCTCGGCCGACAGCGGCCGAATGTCGGTGAGGCCGCGGCCGTCGATCCGGACCTGGTCGGTCAGGATGCGGCGGCGGATCAGCTTCTTGTTCAGCGCGCGGAACGCGTTGCCGAGCTCGGCCTCGCGACCCTCGAAGCGCTCGCCGAGCTTCTCCAGCACCGAGGCCTTGACCTCGTCGGTCTTCGACTCGCGCTCCTGCTTGCCGGCGATGGTCAGCGCCTGCGCCAGCTCCTGCTCGACGGCCTCGGAGACCGCCTCGAAGGCGTCGGCCTGGTAGGCCGGGAACACCGGGTAGTCGGCGGTCGGCTTGGCGGCGACGTCGGCCAGCTGCTGCTGGGCGATGCACAGCGAGCGGATGAACGGCTTCGCGGCCTCGAGGCCGTCGGCCACGACGCCCTCGGTCGGCGCGGAGGCGCCGCCGGCGACGAGCTCGATGGTGTTCTCGGTGGCCTCGGCCTCGACCATCATGATCGCGACGTCGTCGCCGACGACCCGGCCCGCGACGACCATGTCGAACGCGGCGCGCTCGAGCTGGTCGTGCGTCGGGAACGCCACCCACTGGGTGTCGGTGCCGGTCTCGTTCGCGACCAGGGCGACGCGGACGCCGCCGACCGGGCCGGAGAACGGCAGGCCGGCGAGCTGGGTGGACGCCGACGCGGCGTTGATCGCCACGACGTCGTAGGGGTCCTTCGGGTCCAGCGACATGACCGTCACGACGACCTGGACCTCGTTGCGCAGGCCGTCGACGAACGACGGGCGCAGCGGGCGGTCGATGAGGCGGCAGGTCAGGATCGCGTCGGTGCCCGGGCGGCCCTCGCGGCGGAAGAACGAGCCGGGGATCCGGCCCGCGGCGTACATCCGCTCCTCGACGTCCACCGTGAGCGGGAAGAAGTCGAACTGGTCCTTCGGCCGCTTCGAGGCGGTCGTGGCGGACAGCAGCATGGTCTCGTCGTCGAGGTACGCGACGACGGACCCGGCGGCCTGGCGGGCGAGCCGGCCGGTCTCGAACCGGACGGTGCGGGTGCCGTAGGTGCCGTTGTCGATGACGGCGGTGCTCTCGTGCACGCCGTCCTCGGAGATGACGTCAGTCATTCGGGGGTGTTCTCCTCGTCGTTGGGAGTGGTCTTCGTCTACCCCCGCCACCGTGACGCCGGATCGCGTCCCCTGCTGGGCCGGTCTTCGATCGAAGCCTCCGGCCGCGCGTCGCGCTCCGGGGGCCACTACCGAGGACCGGCGGACCGCCGGTCGTCCCGCGTGGCGGGCTCTGTTCAGTTGTGTCGCTCGTGGGTGTCGCTTCTACGGAACGACCCGGCACCGGGATCCGGTGCCGGGTCGTCCCGGGCGGGTCAGCGGCGCAGACCCAGCTTCTCGATCAGCGCGCGGTAGCGGGCGACGTCCACCTCGCGCAGGTACTTGAGCAGCCGGCGACGACGACCGACCAGCAGCAGCAGGCCGCGCCGGCTGTGGTGGTCGTGCTTGTGCTGCTTCAGGTGCTCGGTCAGACCGATGATGCGCTGCGTCAGCAGCGCCACCTGGGCCTCGGGGGACCCGGTGTCGGTGGCGTGGGTGCCGTACTTCTCGAGCGTGCTCTTCTTGTCGGCGGTGGTCAGGGCCACTGCTCACTCCTTCATCATCGAGACGGTCCGTGGGGCCGTGCCGTCCGGCGATCCCGGGGAGCTCCCCGGTGGGACGGCAGGAAGTCGGTCGCGGCCGCCACGGACTGCAGCCGGACCCAGCACGAAACGGTACCAGCGACGGGTCCGCGCCCCGTGCCCGCCCCGGGCTCAGCGGCGCCCGCCCGCGGCGCGGCGCAGCACCTCGGCGATCTCGGGGAACGACGGCGACAGCTCCGCCGCCGCGGCGACCAGCCGGGCCGGGGCGCTCACCCCGCGCAGCGCGTCCTCCGCCGTCGGCTCCGCCGCCGCCCGCCGCGGGTGCGGCACCCCGGGCCCCGGCGCGGGGTCCCCGCAGCGGCACGCCGCGGGCGGCCCGGCGGTACCCGTGTCGCGCACCCGGGCGAGCAGCGGGTCGCGCTCGGCGTCGGGGACCGGGCCGTGGGCGAGCCTGCGGTCGAGCACGGCCATGCGGCCCAGCACGGCCGGATCGCCGATCTTGACCCGGCGCCCGCCCGCGAGCTGCGAGAGCATCGCCGGGCTGAGCCCGACGGTGGCGGCGAGCCGGGCCTGGGTGATGCCCAGCCCGGTGGTCAGCCGCCGGATGCGCTCGTCGAGGGACTCGCCGTAGATCGCCCGTTGCCGGTCGCGGTTGCGGCTGATCTCCTGCGCCACCTGCTCGGCGGCCGACCGGTCGTCCATGCCGGCCAGCCTGTCCGGCGGGACCGGTGCGGCACGGCGGATCGGGCCCGGCAGGGGGTTTCCACCTAGTCCGTGCCGTTCGGCCGCGCCGCTCCGGTGTCGTCGGGCCCGGTCGCGTCGCCGGTGGCGGTGAGGATCGCGCGGCAGGTGTCGACGTCGCGGCCCATCTGCTCGACCAGGGCCTCGATGCCGTCGTAGTGCTCCTGGCCGCGCAGCCGCTCGACGAACTCGACGCCGACCTCGTGGCCGTAGAAGTTCTCGTCGACGTCGAGGACGTAGACCTCGACCGTCCGCACCCGCCCGGAGAACGTGGGGTTGGTGCCGACCGAGATCGCGCCCATCAGGCGGCGGCCGCCGATGCGGAACCAGCCGGCGTAGACGCCGTCGGCGGGAATCGCGGCGTGCGGCGGGCCGGCGACGTTCGCCGTCGGGTAGCCGAGGTCGCGGCCGCGCTTGTGACCGTGCACGATCACGCCGTCGACGCGGTGCCAGCGACCCAGCGCGTGCGCGGCGTCGCGGACGGCGCCGGCGTCGATGCAGGACCGGATGTAGGTCGAGGAGAACGTGACCTCGCGGTCGGAGACCAGGTCGAGCGCCTCGCAGGCGAACCCGAAGCGGCGCCCCAGCTCGGCCAGGGTGGCGACGTCGCCGGCGGCCTTGTGGCCGAAGGTGAAGTTGCTGCCGACCACCACGACCGCGGCGTGCAGCCGGTCGACCAGTACCTCGTGGGCGAAACCGGCGGGGGCCATCCGCGAGAGCGCCTCGGTGAACGGGATGACGCAGAAGACGTCGGCACCGGCCTCGGCGACGAGCTCGGCCCGCCTGTCCAGCGTGGACAGCCGCGCCGGGTGCGTGCCGGGGCGGACCAGCTCGGCCGGGTGCGGGTCGAAGGTCACGACGACGGCGGGCAGCCCGCGCTCACGGGCCCGCTCGACCGCACGGGTGATCAGCTGCCGGTGGCCGCGGTGGACGCCGTCGAACACCCCGACGGTGACGACGGACCGGCCCCAGCCGGGCGGGACGGCCTCCAGACCTCGCCAGCGCTGCACGGGCGCGAGCCTAGGCGAACCGGCCCGGCGCACGCGCGGGGGGCGCCCGGTCGGGGCGGGTCAGCCCGCCGGGGCGAGCACGACGACCGGACGCGCGGTGGTCCCCCGGTCGGCCATCAGCGCCAGCGCCGCGCCGTCCGGGGCGAACACGCCGTAGACGCCGTCGATCCCGGCCGCGGGCAGCGACCGGCCGAAGCGGACGTCGGCGGCGGCCTCGTCGCCGAGGTCGACCCGCGGGAACGCGGTCGCGACGGCGGCGGCGAGGTCGAGCGAGAGCCCCGGCTCCCCCGCGAGCTGTTCCACGGTGCGGGCGTGGTCGAGGGTGAACGGGCCGACCCGGGTGCGGCGCAGCGCGGTGAGGTGCCCGCCGGAGCCGAGGGCGGCGCCGAGGTCGCGCGCGAGCGCGCGGACGTAGGTGCCCGAGGAGCACGCGACGGCGACGTCGAGGTCGGTCCACGGGCCGTCGCGGCGCACGGCGAGCAGGTCGAACGCCGAGACGGTCACCGGGCGGGCGGGGATCTCGACGGTCTCGCCGTCGCGGACCCGCTGGTAGGCGCGCTTCCCGTCGATCTTCACGGCCGAGACGGCGCTGGGGACCTGCATGATCTCCCCGGTGAGGGCGGCCATCGCGTCCCGGATGCGGGGCTCGTCGGCGGCCACCGGGACGTGCTCGCCGACGGGCTCGCCCTCGGCGTCGTCGGTGTCGGTGGCCTGCCCGAGCCGCACGGTCGCGGTGTAGGCCTTCGTGTCGAGGGACAGGTGCCCGAGCAGCTTGGTCGCGCGCTCGATCCCGACGACCAGCACGCCGGTCGCCATCGGGTCCAGCGTGCCGGCGTGGCCGACCTTGCGGGTACCCATGATCCGGCGCAGCCTCCCCACGACGTCGTGGCTGGTCGGGCCGCGGTCCTTGTCGACGATCACGAGTCCGGGCGGCGGCGGGGGCGTACGGGGCGGCACCCACGCACGCTAACGCGCGAGCCGGTACCCGACCCCGCGCACCGTCACCACGACGTCGCGGGCGCCGAGCTTGGACCGCAGCGACGCGACGTGCGCCTCCAGCGTGCGGGCCGCGGAGGCGTCGGCGATGCCCCACACCTGCTCCAGCAGCTCGCTGCGGGGCAGCACCGCGCCCTCGCGGCGCGCGAGCGCGGCGAGCAGGTCGAACTCCTTGCGGGTGAGCGCGACGGCGGCGCCGCCCGCGGTGACCGCGCGCCGGTCGAGGTCGACGACGACGTCGCCGACCGTCACCGTCGCGGCGACCGCGGCGCCGGTCGCGCGGCGCAGGACGGCCTCGATCCGCGCCACGAGCTCGTCGGTGGAGACCGGCTTGACCAGGTAGTCGTCGGCGCCCGAACGCAGGCCCTGCACCCGGGCGGCGACGTCGCCGCGTCCGGTGATCGCCAGGATCGGCACCCGGGAACGCTCCCGGATCTCCCGGCAGACGCCGATGCCGTCGCGGTCGGGCAGGCCCATGTCGAGCAGCACGACGTCGGGCTCGCGCGCGGCGACGGCGGCGATCGCCGCGGTCCCGCTGGTGACGAGTTCGGTCGGGTAGCCCTGGCGGTCGAGGCTGCGTCGCAGCGCGTCGCCGAGCACGGCGTCGTCCTCGACCAGCAGCACCCGCACGCGGCCAACCCTAGTCATGATTCCTCAAAGGTTCCTCAAACCCGCCCCCGGCGCTGTTGCCGCACGACACGACGGGGCCCCATGGTTTCGGCACCGAACACGTCGAGGAGGACGGTCATGGCCGAGGTCGCCAACGCAGACGGCTCCACCGGGACGGGGGCACCCCCCGCCCGGCGCAAGAGGAAGGTCTACACCCAGCTCTGGTTCTGGGTGATCATCGGAATCGTCGGCGGCGCCCTCGTCGGCTGGCTCGCCCCCGACATCGGCAAGAGCACCAAGTGGCTGGCCGACGGATTCATCCAGATGATCAAGGTGATCGTCGGCCCGGTCATCTTCTGCACCGTCGTCGTCGGCATCGCCTCGATCGGCAACCTGGCCCGTGCCGGCGGCCTCGCGGTGCGCGCACTCGGCTACTTCTTGGCCGCCACGGCCGTCGCGCTGACGATCGGCCTGCTCGCCGCCAACATCTTCGCGCCGGGCGCCGGCTTCACCGGCACCCCGTCCGCCGCGGACCTGGCGCGGGCCCAGGGCCAGATCGACACCGGCTCGGCCTCGGGCCAGGAGGGTCTCGTCGGCTTCCTCCTCGACGACGTGCTGCCCACCAGCTTCCTGGCGCCGTTCGTCGACAACGAGATCCTGCGCGTGCTCGTGCTCGCGGTCCTCACCGCCTGCGCCGTCTCCGGCCTGACCCCGGCGCTGCGTGAGCGGGTCGTCGGTTCGATCGACACCATCGCCAAGGTCATCTTCGGCATCATCAAGCTGATCATGTGGGCGGCGCCGATCGCCGCGTTCGGCGGCATGGCCTACACCGTGGCCGCGTTCGGCGCGTCGTCGCTGACGAACCTGCTGCAGCTGATGGCCGTGTTCTGGGGCACCTGCCTGTTCTTCGTGGTGGTGGTCCTGGGCGGGGTGTCCGCACTCGCCGGGTTCAACATCTTCAAGGTCGTCCGCCTCATCAAGGACGAGCTGCTGATCATTCTCGGCACGTCGTCCTCGGAGTCGGTGCTGCCCCGCCTGCTGACCAAGCTCGAGGCGGCGGGCGCGTCGAAGCAGACGGTCGGCATGGTCATCCCGACCGGCTACTCGTTCAACCTCGACGGCACCTGCATCTACCTGACACTGGGCGCGCTGTTCATCGCCCAGGCCGGCGGCGAGACCCTGCCGATCGGCCTGCAGATCGGCCTGGCACTGCTGATGGTCCTGACCTCCAAGGGCGCCGCGGGCATCACCGGCGCCGGCCTGGTCACCCTGTCGGCGTCGCTGCAGGCCTTCGGCGGGGAGTTCTTCACCCCCGAGGCGATCGCCATCGGCATCGCGGTCATCATCGGCATCGACCGCGTGATGTCCGAGGGCCGGGCCCTGACCAACTGCATCGGCAACGTCGTCGCGACCCTGGTCATCGCCCGGTGGAACGGCGAGCTGGACCGCGACCGGCTGTCCGCCGTGCTCGACGACCCGAAGCTCGTCGACGCGGCCATGGAGGCCGAGCACGGGTCGGCCCCGGCGGCCACCGACGCGTCCGCGCAGACCGTCGCGGACGACGACCGCACCAAGGTCGGCGCCGGGTCCTGACCCGGCCCTCCTCCCCGACGATGACGACGGCCCCGCGGCGCGGCACCCCCGCCCGCGGGGCCGTCGTCGTGCCGCCCACGGGGATGCCGCTCCCCCGCGCGCGGTGGCACGCTGTCCCGGTGCGCCGGCCGTTCCGATCCTCGCCGCCGCTGCGCCGGTCGCGGCTGGTGCGGCGGCTGTTCCTGCTGCAGGTCGTCACGGTCCTGCTGACCGTGGCCGGGCCGGCCGCGCTCGGCGTGTACGGCGCGAGCCGGCTCGAGCACGACGCCGCCGGCCGGCTCACCACCGCGACCGCGCTCTCGCTCGCGTCGGACCCGGAGGTCCTGTCCGCGGTCCGCGACGGCGGCGACGTCACCACCCTCTCGGCGAGGCTGCAGCCGGTCGCCGAGCGCGTCCGCCGCGCCACGAACAGCAGCTTCGTGGTCGTGATGTCCCCGCAGGGCATCCGCTACAGCCACTACAACCCGGCCGAGATCGGGCTGCCCTACCAGGGCAACATCGCCCCGGCGCTGGCCGGACGGACCGCGACCGAGGTCTACACCGGCACCCTGGGACCGTCGGTCCGCACCGTGACACCGGTGCTCGTCGACGGCCGGATCGCCGCGGTCGTCTCGGTCGGCGTGCTGCAGACCCGCATCAGCGACCTCGCCCTGCGCTGGCTGCCCGCGATCGTCGCCGCCGCCGGGGTCGCCGTGCTGGTCGGATCGGGGCTCGCCGTGCTGCTGGCGCGCCGGCTGCGCCGCCAGACGCTCGGTCTCGAGCCCGAGGACATCACGGCCGCCTACACCCACCACGAGGCCGTGCTGCACGCCGTCGGCGAGGGCCTGCTCGTCGTCGACGGCGACGGGCGGCTCGTGGTCGTCAACGCCGAGGCGCGACGGCTGCTGGGCCTGCCCGACGCCGCCGACCCGGCCGACGTCGCGGTCCCCGGGCGCCCGGTCGCCGCGCTCGGCGCCGACCCGGCGGTGGCCGCGGTGCTGGGCAGCGGGCTGCGCGAGGACCTGCGCGACCGGCCGGCGCTGGCCGGGGAGCGGGTGCTGCTGGTCAACAGCCGTCACGCCGGCCCCGCCGCCGGCCCCGGGACCCGGGTCTTCACCCTGCGCGACCGCACCGAGCTGGCCGGGGCGCTGCGCGAGCGCGACGACGCCCGCGACAAGGTCGCCGCCCTGTCCGGGCAGGCCCACGAGTTCGGCAACCGGCTGCAGACGGTGCTGACGCTCATCGAGCTGGGCGACACCGCCGACGCCGCGGCCGCGGGCACCGCCGCGCTGGACCGCACCCGCGGGCCCGGCGCCCGGGTCGTCGCCGAGGTCTACGACCCGGTCCTCGCCGCGCTGCTCGCGGACAAGGCGTGGCAGGCCGAGGAGCAGGACGTCACGTTCACCGTCACCGACGCCTGCGACCCCGACGCGCTCCCGGACCTGCGCCTGCCCTTCGTCGCCGACGACCTCGTCTCGCTGGCCGGCAACCTCGTCGACAACGCGATCGAGGTCGTCGCCGGGCGCGCCGGGGAGCGGTCGGTGGCCGTGGCGCTGCGCACCACACCCGACGGCCGCGAGCTGCTCGTCGAGGTCGCCGACAGCGGTCCCGGGGTGCCCCCGGACACCGCGAGGGAGCTGTTCACCTTCGGGTTCAGCACCCGCGCCACGCCCGGGGGACGCCCCCGCGGGATCGGGCTCGCGCTCGTGGACCGGATCTCCCGGCGCCTCGGCGGGTCCGTGCGCGTCGGTACCCGCGACGACGGCAGCGGCGCCGTGTTCACCGTCCGGCTGCCGCTGCCCACAGGCCCCGGGGTCCGGCCCCCCGTGACGGCTCAGTCCGAGTAGATGTAGGGGCTGCGGCTGCAGTCCCAGTACGCTCGGGGTGCGTCGACGGAATCCGCGATCGCGGAGCGTCGCACCCGGTAGGTGCAGCCCGCACCGGACATCCAGTCCGCCACGCCCCATCCCGCGTACCGGGCCTTCATCTGCCGGATCGACGCGAGACCCTCGGGGCTCGCGTTGAACGCCTCGGAGTACTCCACGACGTCCTTGGTCAGGCAGCCCGCAGCCAGGACGAGCGACACCCAGCCGGCGCCCCGCGCCGCGACCTGCTTGAACATCGACGCCGTACTCGTCCCGACGCCGAGCAGCGTGCCGCAGACGCCGTTGATCTCCCGTACCGCGGGCGGAGTGGACCGTGCCGCAGCAGCCGAGGCGGCGGGCGCCGTACCGATGGTCAGGCCGACGAGCAGGACCGTGGCGACGACCGCCGCCGCCATCCGCCGGGCCGGAAGGAGGACGGTGTCCGGGTTCGTCATGGCAACTGGTCTACGCACACCGCCGTCGCACCGGGGCCGAACGGCCGCGGTCCGTCCGTCCTGATCCCCCGGGTCCCTCCTGACCTGCGGAGGCACTGCGACAGCCGGTTCGCCATCGCGATGCGGGCTGTGGTCAGACCCGGGTCTGTCCCGGCACCGCCCAGCGCCCGGAGCGGGCCCGCAGGCCCACCGCGACCAGGCGCACCACCATGAACGCCGCCAGCCCCGTCCAGATCCCGGCCAGCCCCCACCCGAACAGCAGCGACAGCCAGATCATCGGCAGGAACCCGCCGAGCGCGGCGAGCAGGGTCGTCGTGCGCAGGAACGCCGCGTCGCCCGCGCCGAGCAGCACGCCGTCCAGCGCGAAGACCACGCCCGCGACCGGCTGCAGCGCGGTGAAGAACCACCAGGCCGCGGGCACCGTCGCGAGCACGGCGGCGTCACGGGTGAACACCGGCGGCAGCACCGGGTAGAGCGCGGCGAACAGCAGACCGAACCCGCAGCCCAGCACCAGGCCGTAGCGGGTCACCCGGGCGGCCAGCGCCCGCGCCGGGGCCGTGTCGTGCCCCCGGACCGCACCGCCCAGGGCCGCACCGACCAGGGACTGGGCGGCGATCGCGACGGCGTCGAGAACCAGGGACTGGAACACCCACAGCTGCAGCACGATCTGGTGGGCCGCGACCGACTCCGCCCCGAACCGGGCGGCGACCGCGGTCGCGGACAGGAAGCAGGCCTGGAAGCCCAGCGACCGCACGATCAGGTCGCGGCCCATCGTGGCCTGCGCGCGCAGCACGGCGGTGTCGGGCGCGAACCGCACCGGGTCCGTGGCGGGGGCCCGGCGGCGCTCCACGGCCAGGGCCCGCAGGAACAGCGACGCCGCCACCGCCTGCCCCGCGACGTTCGCGACGGCCGACCCCTCCAGGCCCCAGCCGTCCCAGCTGCCGGCGCCGTGCACCAGCAGCGGGCACAGCAGCGCCGAGAGCAGGTTCCCGCCGATCACGATCCACATCGGACGGCGGGTGTCCTGCACGCCGCGCATCCAGCCGTTGCCGGCCAGCGTCACCAGCACCAGCGGGGCGCCGAGCAGCGCGATCCGCAGCCAGGACACGGCGCCGTCGGCGATGACCGGGTCACCGGCGAGCAGGCCCGCGAGGGGGGCGGCCGCGAGCTGCCCGAGTGCGACCACCAGCAGCCCGACGCCGAGCGCCAGCCACGTCGCCTGCACGCCCTCGGTCACCGCGGCCGCGCGCCGTCCGGCGCCGTAGAAGCGGGCGGCCCGCGCCGTCGTCCCGTAGGACAGGAACGTCAGCTGGGTCGTGACCTGCGCGAACAGCACCGCGGCGACGGCCAGCGACGCGAGCGGCAACCCGCCCAGCCGCCCCACGACGGCCGTGTCGACCAGCAGGAACAGCGGCTCGGCCGCCAGCACCGGGAGCGCGGGCAGCGCGAGCCGGACGATCTCGCGGGCACCGCCCGCCGCCGGGGCGGGCCGGATCACCGCCGGGGACGGCGGCAGAGGAAGCAGAACGCGGGCGGCAGGTTGCGCCACACCGTCCGGGTCATGACGACCTCGTCGAAGGTCTCGTGCAGGGTCGCCTTGAACCGGCGTGCCGAGGGCATCGGCAGGGTGTGGGAGTAGGCGAACGTGGCGAACGCCCCCGTGTCCCCCACGACCGCGACGACCTGGTCGAGGATCTCCTGCTGGGTGGCCCGGTCGAACAGCGACCACGGCAGGCCGGAGATCACCGCGTCGACGGCGGTGATGTCCCGCTCGGCGAGCAGCGCGCCGAGCTTGCGGGCGTCGCCGTTCACGACCTCGACGTCGGGATGGCGCTGCTGCAGGTACGCCGCCATCCGCGGGTCGAGCTCGACGGCGAGGTGGCGCCCGTCCGGCGCGAGGCGGCGGCCGACCTGTGCGGTGACCGCCCCCGTGCCGGGTCCCAGCTCGACGACGACGGGCGTGCCGTGCCCCGGCGCGATGCGGGCCAGCTTCTCCGACAGCTGCGGCGAGCTGGGCCAGACCGCGCCCACCTGGGCCGGGTTGCGCAGCCAGGCCCGGAGGAACTCCGGCCAGCCGCTGGACTCGTTGCCGTGACTGTCGCCCCCGCGGGCCGCAGCGGGCTCGGATCGCACCGCACACCTCCTGGTCTCGCGGGACACGCTACGTGTCCCGGTGCCGTGACACCGGACCGCCCCGAGGTGTACCCGGTCGGGGTGTCGAGGCCATGTACCCCGGATGAACCCGGTGAACCGGACGGACCGGCCACCGCTCAGCGGGCCAGCTCGCCGCGCAGCAGGCCGAGCAGCCCGTCGAGGGTGCCGGGGCGCTCGAACCCGGCGGCGCCGGTGTGCCCACCGCCGCCGAGCGCCGTCGCCACCCGGGACAGGTCCGGGGAGCCGTTGCCGCGCAACGACACCGACCACGCACCGGGCGCCGTCTCGGTCAACAGTGCGGCCACGCCGTCGCCGGCGGCGGCCTGCAGCGGGCCGAGCAGGGTCACAGTGCGGTCCCGGAACCGGGTGGCGGTGGCGACGTCGACGGCCGCCCACACCAGGTCCGCTCCCCCGGCGGCGCCCGGCTCGCGTCGCGCCCCGGCCAGCACGGTGGCCTGCGCCGCGAGCCAGGCGAAGGGGACCTGCCCGCCGATCCCACGCAGCAGCGGGCCGGGGTCGACGCCGGCGTCGACGAGCGCGGCGCCCAGGCGCAGCGCGCCGGCACCGCCCCGGCGGAAGCCGCCGGTGTCGGTGTACAGCCCGGCGAACAGGGCGCGGGCCAGCACGGCGTCGAGCGGGGTGCCGAGCTCGGCCAGGACCGCGCGGACCAGCGTCACCGTCGCCGGGGCGCCCGGGTCGACGAGGTACCGGTCGGCGAACCCGGTGAACGACGCGTGGTGGTCCACCGCGAGCGACGACCCGGCGCCGCGCAGCACCGGCTCGAGGTCCCCGAGCCGCGGCGCCGAGGAGATGTCGCAGCACACCAGCAGGTCCGGGGTGCGCGGCGCCTCGGCCGAGGGCACGACGAGGCCATCGGGGTCGAGGGTCCCGAGGAGCCCGTCGGGCACCGGGTCCGGCCCGCCGAACGACACGGTGACCGGGGTGCCCGCCCGGTGCAGGGCGGTGGCCAGCGCCAGCGCGCTGCCGGCGGCGTCGGCGTCGGGCCGGACGTGCCCGACGACGAGCACGTCGCGGGCCCGCCGCAGCACGGCCGCCGCGCCCGCCGGGTCGACCGGGCCGGGGCCCGGCACAGTCGGATCCGCGGGTCCGGTCACTCGGCGTCGGTCTCCCGCGGGGCCTTGTACGGGTCGGCCTCCCCCGCCGGCGACGCCGACGCGGCCAGCCGCGCCACCTCGGCGTCCGACTCGCGGGTGCGGGCCAGCAGCTCCTCCATCCGGCGTGCGGAGTCCGGGACCTGGTCCAGCACGAACGCCAGGCTCGGGGTGTGCCGGACGCCGGTCTGCTGCCCGACCCTGCTGCGCAGCACCCCGCTCGCGCTCGCCAGGGCCGCGGCCGCACCGGCCGTGTCGGGCTCGGTGTCCAGCGAGGCGCCCATGACCGTGTAGAACACGGTGGCCTCGCGCAGGTCACCGGTCACGCGGGTGTCGGTGATCGTCACCATCGCCAGCCGCGGGTCCTTCACCTCGTGCTCGAGGGCCTCCGCGACGATCTGCGAGATCCGCTTCGCGAGCTTGCGCGCGCGGGCCTGGTCGACCATGTCCTGCTCCTTCCACCGGGTCGTGCGGGCCCGAGTCTAGGCACGGGCCGGAGGGCTCCGCCGCGTCGCTGCGCACGGCGGAGGTCAGTCGTCGTCGGGGCCGAACAGCCGGGTCCGGGCCGACAGCAGCTCCAGCTCGGGGCGGGCGGCGACGAGCCGCTCGCACCGGTCCAGCAGGGCGCGCACGTGGCCGGCGTCGGCCGCCACGCAGCTCACCGCGATCAGGGCGCGCCGGTGCAGGTCGAGGTGGCCGGCCTCGGCCGCCGCCACCTCGAACCGGCGCAGCTCGGCCAGCAGCGGACGCACCGCCGACCGCTTCTGCTTCAGCGACCGGACGTCGCCGAGCAGCACGTCGCACTCCAGGGCGCCGACGTACACGTGCACCTCCACCGACACCGACGGGGCGGCCGGTCACCCGGCCGCCCCGTCGGATCGCACTCGCGGGGGATCAGTCCCGCGGCTTCTCGCGCATCTCGAACGTCTCGATGACGTCGTCGACCTTGATGTCGCCGTAGCTGCCGAGCGTCAGACCGCACTCGAAGCCCTCGCGGACCTCGACCACGTCGTCCTTGAAGCGGCGCAGCGACGAGACCGGGAGGTTCTCGTGGATCACCTTCGAGTCGCGCAGCAGGCGCGCCCGGGCGTTCCGGCGGATCTCCCCGCTCATCACCAGGCAACCGGCGATCGTGCCGAACTTGGAGGACTTGAAGACCTCGCGGACCTCCGCGCGGCCCAGCTCGACCTCCTCGTACTCCGGCTTGAGCATGCCCTTCAGGGCCGCCTCGATCTCGTCGATCGCCTGGTAGATCACCGAGTAGTAGCGGATCTCGACGCCCTCGCGGTTGGCCAGCTCGGTGGCCTTGCCCTCGGCACGGACGTTGAAGCCCATGACGATGACGTTGTCCGCGATGGCGAGGTTGATGTCGCCCTCGGTGATGCCGCCGACGCCGCGGTGGATGACCCGCAGGTCGACCTCCTCGCCCACGTCCAGCTTCATCAGGGCCTCCTCGAGCGCCTCCACGGTGCCCGAGTTGTCACCCTTGATGATCAGGTTGAGGGTGTTGGTCTCCTTCAGCGCGGCGTCCAGGTCCTCCAGGCTGACGCGCTTGCGACGGCTCGCCAGCTCGGCGTTGCGCTCGCGGGCGCGGCGCCGGTCGGCGATCTGGCGGGCCACCCGGTCCTCGTCGACGACGAGGAACGTGTCGCCCGCACCGGGCACCGAGGTCAGACCGATGACCTGCACCGGACGCGACGGGAGCGCCTCGGTGACGTCCTGGCCGTGCTCGTCGACCATGCGCCGGACGCGCCCGGAGGCGTCACCGGCCACGACCGAGTCGCCGACCCGCAGCGTGCCGCGCTGGACCAGCACCGTGGCCACCGGGCCACGGCCGCGGTCCAGGTGACCCTCGATGGTGACGCCCTGCGCCTCCATGTCCGGGTTGGCCCGCAGGTCGAGCGCCGCGTCGGCGGTCAGCAGGACCGCCTCCAGCAGACCCTCGATGTTGGTGCCCTGCTTCGCGGAGATGTCGACGAACATCGTGTCGCCGCCGTACTCCTCGGCCACCAGGTTGTACTCGGTGAGCTGCTGGCGGATCTTCTGCGGGTTCGCACCCTCGACGTCGATCTTGTTGACCGCGACCACGATCGGCAGCCCCGCCGCCTGGGCGTGGTTGATCGACTCGACGGTCTGCGGCATCACGCCGTCGTCCGCCGCCACCACGATGACCGCGATGTCGGTGGACTTCGCACCGCGGGCACGCATGGCGGTGAACGCCTCGTGACCCGGGGTGTCGATGAACGTGATGAGCCGCTCCTCGCCCTCGAGCTCGGTCGCGACCTGGTAGGCGCCGATGTGCTGGGTGATGCCGCCGGCCTCGCCCTCGCGGACGTTCGCCTTGCGGACCGTGTCCAGCAGTCGCGTCTTACCGTGGTCGACGTGACCCATGACGGTCACGACCGGCGGGCGTGCCGCCAGCGCGTCCTCGTCACCCGGGTCGCCGAACTCGATGTCGAACGACTCCAGCAGTGCGCGGTCCTCCTCCTCGGGGGAGACGACCTGCACGCGGTAGTTCATCTCCTGGCCGAGCAGCTCCAGGACCTCGTCGGAGACCGACGCGGTGGCCGTGACCATCTCACCGAGGTGGAACAACACCTGCACCAGCGAGGCCGGGTTGGCGTTGATCTTCTCGGCGAAGTCGGTCAGCGACGCGCCGCGCGGCAGCCGGATCGTCTCGCCGTTGCCCTTGGGCAGGCGGACGCCGCCCACCGAGGGCGCGGCCATGGCGTCGTACTCCTGGCGCTTCTGCCGCTTCGACTTGCGGCCCTTGCGGGCCGGACCGCCGGGACGGCCGAAGGCACCCGCGGCACCGCCGCGGCCACGACCGCCGCCGCCACCGGGACGACCGCGGAAACCGCCGGCCGGGGGCGGCCCACCGGGACCGCCGCCACCGGGACGGAAACCGCCGCCACCGCCACCGGGACGACCGCCACCGGGGCCACCACGACCGCCGCCGGGACCACCGCGACCGCCGCCGGGGCCACCACGGCCACCGGCGCCGGGACGACCGGCCGCCGGACGCGCGGGCATCATGCCCGGGTTCGGACGCGGGGGCATGTTGCCCGGGTTCGGACGCGGGCCACCGGCACCCGGGGCACCGCCCGGACGCGGGGGACGCGGCGGGGCCTCACCGGAACGCGCGGCCGGGGCCTCGGGACGGCCACCCTGCGGGGCGCCACCGCCCTGCTGCTGCGGCGGTCCGGGACGCGGGCCCGGCTTGGGCGAGCCCTGACCGACACCGAACGGGTTGTTGCCGACGCGCGGCTGGCGCGGGCCCGGCTTCGGGCCGCGCTCGCCACCGGGGCGCGGAGCGCCGCCGCCCTGGCCACCCTGTCCCTGACCGGGACGCGGGCCCTGGGCGGGCTTCGGCGCGGCCGGGCCGGGCTTGGGCGCGGCGGGGCCGGGCTTGGGCGCGGCCGGTCCCGGCTTCGGCGCCGCCGGGGCGGACGCCTCCGCGGCCGGGGCCGCGGGGGCCTGCGGACCGGGCTTCGGCGCGGCCGGACCCGGCTTGGGGGCGTCCGTGCGCGCCGCGGGCTGCGACGGCGACGGGGCACCCGGGGTCGGCGCCGCCGGGGCGGGCCCCGGACGCGGGCCGGGCTTGGGCACGCCACCCGGGGTGGGCCCCGGGGTCGGGCGCGACGGCGACGGGGCGCCGGAGCCGCCACGCGGAGCGGCACCACCGGCGCGCGGGCGACCGCCGCCGGGCGCACCGGAACCGCGGCGCTGGCCGTTGCCGGCGCCGCCTGCTCCACCGGCGGCCATCGCGTCGCGCAGCTTGCGCGCGACGGGGGCCTCCACGGTGGAGGAGGGAGACTTCACGTACTCCCCGAGGTCCTGCAGCTTGCTGAGGACCTGCTTGCTGCTGATTCCGAGCTCTTTCGCGAGCTCGTGCACGCGGGCCTTGCCTGCCACTGCTCTCCTCATCCTGACCGGAGGCCGGGCGGCAGCATCCCGCTCGACCTCGAACCTAGTGTCGAAGCACGTTCATGGTGCGATCTTCACTGCTGGCTCATGACTGGTCGACCTTGCTTTCCTCTGATGACGGGCCCGAGAGGTTCCCGGACCCCGGCGGGTCGCACGGCTCCTGCAGCCACCGCCTGATGGCGGTGACGTCCGGCTTCGTGCGGATCCGCAACGCCCGGGCGAACGCCGAGCGTCGCTCGGCCCTGTCCAGGCACCCCGTCGAGGGGTGCAGCCAGGCACCCCGTCCGGGGAGACGGCGGCGTGGATCCGGGACGAGACGTCCGTTCTCCGCGACCACCCGCAACAGTACGTCGGCCCGTTCCCGCGTCCGGCACCCCACACAGGTCCGGATCGGGTACGACCGGGTGTGTGCTGGCGCCGGACCGCGACCGCGGGCCGGTGACGAGTGTAGCGCAGCGCGATCCCCGGGCATTCCCGCGGCCGGGGGCCGCTCCGGATCGTGCTCGGTCAGGACGGCTCCTCCGCGGGGTCCACCGGCCCGCCACCGGGTGTCACCGGGTCGCGGGGGTCGGCGTCGCTGCGGATGTCGATCTTCCAGCCGGTGAGCCGGGCGGCCAGGCGGGCGTTCTGCCCCTCCTTGCCGATGGCCAGCGACAGCTGGAAGTCCGGCACGACGACGCGGGCGATCCGGGCGCGCTCGTCGAGCACGGTCACCGAGACGACCTTCGACGGCGACAGCGCGTTGCCCACGAACTCGCCCGGGTCCTCGGACCAGTCGATGATGTCGATCTTCTCACCGGCGAGCTCGGCCATGACGCCGCGCACACGGGCCCCCATCGGGCCGATGCACGCGCCCTTGGCGTTGAGCCCGGACCGGGTCGAGCGGACCGCGATCTTGGACCGGAAGCCGGCCTCGCGGGCCACCGAGACGATCTCGACGGAGCCGTCGACGAGCTCCGGGACCTCCAGCGCGAACAGCTTGCGCACGAGGTTCGGGTGCGTGCGCGAGAGCGTGATCGAGGTGCCGCGCGGGCCGCGGTTCACCCCGATGACAAAGCAGCGGACGCGGTCGCCGTGCTTGTAGACCTCACCGGGCACCTGCTCGGCCGCGGGCAGCACGGCCTCGGTCCCGCCGGAGAGCTGCACGACGACGACACCGCGGGCGTTCGCGCGGGCGTCGCGCTGCACGATGCCCGCGACGACCTCGCCCTCCTTGGTGGCGAACTCGCCGTAGGTGCGCTCGTGCTCGGCGTCGCGCAGCCGCTGCACGATGACCTGGCGGGCGGTGGTCGCGGCGATCCGGCCGAAGCCCTCGGGGGTGTCGTCGAACTCCGGGCCGGGGGTGCCGTCCTCGGCGCGGTCGGCGGCGTCGCGGGCCATGACCCGCACCACGCCGGTCTTCCGGTCGATGTCGACGCGGGCGTCGGGGTGGTGGCCGTCGGTGTGCTTGTAGGCGGTGAGCAGCGCGGTCTCGATGGCCGAGAGCACCGTCTCGAACGGGATCTCCTTGTCCCGCTCGATGGCGCGCAGCGCGGGGATGTCGACGTTCACCGGTTCTCCTCGTCACGGCCCGGGCCGGCCTGGCCGGGCGCGTCGGCTGTGGGTGCCCCGTCGGCTCCGTCGGCACCGTCGGTGCTGCTGCCCAGGGCGTCCGGGTCCAGCAGGGCGGTCTCGGCGGGCGGGGCGGGCTTGAACTCAACCTGCACCTGGGCGTGGCGCACGTCGGCGAGGGCGATCTCGCGCCGCTCGGGCGCCCGGCGCCCCGGCACGGCGACGGCGACCCGGTCGCCGTCGAGCCGCCCGACGCGGGCGTCGAGCACGCTGCCGTCGGTCAGGGTGATGCGGGCCAGGCGCAGGAAGGCCCGGCGCCAGTGCCGCGGCTCGGTCAGCGGGCGGTCGACGCCCGGCGAGGTCACCTCGAGCGTGTACGAGCCCTCGATGAGGTGCTCGTGCGGGTCCAGCTCGGCCGCCGCGGTCCGGCTGAGCCGGGCGATGTCGTCGAGGTCGATGCCGGTCGCGGGCGAGGACTCGGGCAGGTCGACCACGAGCTTGACCGCGTGCCGGCGCCCGGCGGTGCGGACCTCCACGGCGTCGATCTCCAGCCCGGCCCCGTGGACCACCGGCTCGAGCACGCCGCGCAGCTGGTCTGCCAGCTGTGCGGGGTCCGGACTGCGCATCGGGTGACTCTCCTCGTGTGGGGCAGGCGGCTCCCGCGACGGCGGGGTCGCCCGACGACGGCTCGGGCGGTGGCCGGGCACGACCACCGGGGCGGGCACGTCCGCAGCGTACGGACGCCCGCGACCGCGCGCCGCGGCGCCGCTGGGCGGCACGCGTGACGGCGGGGGACGGCCGACGAGCCTAGCGCCTCGGTCGCCGGCGTCGCCGCTCACCTCGCCCACCGCCCGTCGGCCCGGCCGGCGCCGAGCGGTCGGCCGCCGGGCGCACCGGCTCGGGCGGTGCCGGGGCGCGCGGCGCGTGCTGGCAGCATGACCCGGTGTGAAGGACCGGGAGCCCACCCCGCCGGAGACCGCGACGCCGCCCGAGCCGGCCCGCCCGACCCGGCGCCAGGTGCTGGCGGGCACCGTCGCCGCGGTGGCGCTGGCCCCGCTGGCGGCCGGCTGCTCGACGGCCGCGACGACGTCGGACGACGCGTCGGACGCCCTGCTCGCCATGGCCGACGCGGCCCGGATGGACGCGGCGCTCGTCGTCGCCGCGGTGACCGGGGACCCGTCGCTGGCGGGCCGGCTGGAGCCGCTGCGCGCGGCCCGGATGGAGCACGCCGCGGCCCTCGACCAGGCCGGCGGGCGCACCCCCGGCCAGGCCGCCGTCGCCGCCACCCCGCCGGCCGGGGACCTGGCCGCGGTGCGCGACGCCGTCGCCGCGTCGGCCCGCACCGCGGGCGAGGTGGTCCCCCGCGCCTCCGCGCTGCAGGTCGGGCTGGTCGCCGAGGTCGCGGCCTGCTGCGCGACCTACGCGGCCGTGCTGACCGGGGCGGCGTCGTGAGCGCCGGGGCCCGTCCGCGCCAGTCCGACGAGGACCAGCCGCAGGTCCCGCAGGTGACCATCGACGCGCTGCAGCGCTCGCTGGCCGGGGAGCACGCGGCACTGTGGGCGTACAAGATGGCGCTGGCCTTCGTGCCCCCCGACTGGGCGGGCCGGGCCCGCTCGGACATCGAGGCGCACACCACGCTGCGCGGCCAGATCACCCAGACGCTGTCCGACCTCGGCCAGCGCCCGGTGTCGGCCCAGCCGGCCTACGCGCCGCCGCAGCCGGTCGTCGACGCGGTGTCGGCGGGCGCCCTGCTGGTCTCGGCCGAGACCGACACGATCGCGGCGTGGCGGTCGGTGGCCGAGCGGTCCTCGTCGGTCCCGCTGCGCGAGGCCGCGCTGAAGGCGATGGTCGAGTGCACCGGGCGGCTCGCCTACTGGCGCGGGGTGACCGAGCGGTCCCCGGTCGTCCCGGTGTTCCCCGGGCGCGGCTGACCCGCCGGACGCAGCGCGGCCGCGGCCGCCTCCACGTCGTCGAGCGTGGTGGACAGGTGGAACGACAGCCGCGCCGCCCCGTCGCGCACCGCGGCGGTGATCCCGGCCGCGGCCAGGCGCCGCGCCGCGTCCTCGGTGCGGACCGACACGATCGCCGAGCCGGCCGGGGCCATGCCGAGGCGCTCGCGCAGCGCGTCGGCCAGGCCGGTGCAGTGCGCGTGCACGAGCCCCGGGTCGAGCGAGGCCAGCCACGGCAGCGTCACCGCCGCCCCGGCGTGGGCGAACCACACCGGGGACTCCTCGCCCCCGGGCGGGCCGGGACGGGCCGGCGCGTCGGGGGTGTAGAGCCCGCCGGTCCACCGGTCGACCGTGCCGTACCAGCCGGCGCCGTGCGGGACCACCTCCGGCCAGCCGCCCGCCCCGGGCGGACCGTCCACCCAGGACGGACGCCGGGCCAGCCAGGCGGCACCGCGCGGGGCGAGCAGCCACTTGTACCCCGCCCCCACGACGGCGTCGGCGCCGTCGAGCCGCAGCGGGAGCCAGCCCGCCGCCTGGGTCACGTCGAGCAGCAACCGGACGCCGCTGCGGGCCCGCGCGGCGAACAGCCCGTCGAGGTCGGCCAGGCGCCCGTCGGCGGACTGGACGACCGACACCGCGACCAGGTCGTGCTCCCCCGCGCGCTCCGCGAGCTCGGACAGCGGTGCCTCGGTCACGCGCACCCCGCGGTGGCCCTGCAGCGCGAACGGCCGGGTCACCGAGGAGAACTCCCCCGCCGCGACGAGCACCCGCGTCCCGTCCGGCACGGACGCGGCCAGCGGCCCGATCAGCCCGGACGCGGTGGACCCCTGCGCGACGTCGGCGGCGGGCACCCCGGCCAGGGCCGCGAACGCGGCGCGGGCGGCCTCCACGTCGTCGTCGAAGTCGCGGGGGGAGCCCAGCCCGGCCGCCCAGCGGGCCACCGCGTCGGCGACGACGGCCGAGGCCCGCAGCGGCGGGATCCCGATGCTCGCGGTGTTCAGGTAGCCGGGGCGGCGTGGCAGCGACCACTCCGCGAAGGTCACGGTCTCGTCCACGCTGCCCGACACTACCGACCGTCCTAGGGTCGCAGGCGTGCACAGCGAGCTGATCGAGATCCGCACCGGCTCCGAGGAGACCGTGGTCGACCTGACGAGCCGCATCGAGCGCTTCCTGGCCGGGTGCGGCGCCCGCGACGGGCTGCTCAACGTGTTCGTCCCGCACGCGACCGCCGGGATCGCGGTGATCGAGACCGGCGCCGGCAGCGACGGCGACCTCCTCGCCCAGCTCCGCGAGCTGCTGCCCGCCGACGACCGCTGGCGGCACCGGCACGGCAGCTCCGGGCACGGCCGCGACCACGTGCTGCCCGCGTTCGTGCCGCCGTCGACGACGCTGCCGGTGATCGAGGGCCGCCCGGCGCTGGGCACCTGGCAGTCGGTGTGCCTGGTCGACACCAACGTCGACAACCCGACCCGCTCGGTGCGGCTGACGCTGCTGCCCGGCTGAGCCGCCGCCGGGGCCGCCGTCCGGCCACCGGGCGGCGTCGCGGACCGCCGCGCCGGGCCCGGGGTGACCGCCGGGCGACGCCCGCCCGCCGCCCGGCCCGCCCGGCGCGACGGCCGCCCGGACCCCGGTGACACCGCCGTACGCTGCGCCGGTGACCTCCGGCCGGACGACGACGACCGACCGCCCGGCTGCGGCCGCAGGCCCCCGCCCGGGCGTCCCCGACCGCGGGCGCCGGCTGCGGCCCGTGCTCGCCGCGGCCGTCGCGGTGCTGGTGGTGGCCGGTGCGGTCGCCGCCCTCGGCGGTGCCGGGTCCTCCGCGGCGACGGCCCCCGCCCCGGCACCCGCGGTGTCCGAGGCGTTCGCCGTGACCGCCCCGCCCGGCTGGACGGTCGCCGCCGGCGCCCCCGCCCTGGACGTGTTCGGGGTGCCGTTCACGCGGCTGGCCGAGGTGCCGCCGTTCGCCGCGGGGCAGTGCCCGCCGGGCGCCGCCCCGCGCGGGGTCGCGGCCGCGGCGCTGGTCGCCGTCCCGGCGGGCACCACGGTGGAGCAGGCCGCGCAGGCGTTCGCGCGGGGTGCGGGCGAGTCGTTCTACGCCGGCTCGGCGCCACAGGTCGCGGTCGGGCCGCCCGGGCCGCGGCCGGGCACCGGCGGTGAGCCAGGGACCTGGGTGGAGGCGACCGTGCGCACCGACGGCACCGCGACCGGTGCCCAGGGGTGCCGCGCGACCGACGGCGCGGTCGGCGTGCTCGCGGTGCCCCGCACGCAGGCCCGCGACGGGTCGGTCGGGGTCGCGATGCTCGTCGTCGCCGGGGACGCGGCAGGCGGGCCCGGGGACACGGTCCCGCGCAGCGCGCTCACCGACCTCGCCACGTCGGCGGTCCGGCCCGGCTGACCGGTCCGGCCCGGCCGCCCGCCGACGGCGGCGGGCTCAGGCGCCCCGGACGATGCCGGCCACGTGCGCCCCGACGCCCTCGCGCGGGATCTCGGTGCGCTCACCGGTCGCCCGGTCCTTCAGCTCCAGCGTCCCGTCGGCCAGCCCGCGCCCGACGACCACGATCGTCGGCACGCCGATCAGCTCGGCGTCGGCGAACTTCACGCCGGGGCTGGCCTTGCGGTCGTCGAGCACGACCGACAGGCCCTGGGCCTGCAGCTCGGCGGCGACGGCCTCGCCGCCCTCGAGCAGCTCGGCGGACTTGCCCGCGACGACGACGTGCACGTCGAACGGCGCGACCGAGCGCGGCCACACCAGGCCGGAGTCGTCGTGGGACTGCTCGGCGATGGCCGCGACCAGGCGGGACACGCCGATGCCGTAGGAGCCCATCGTGATCCGGACCGGCCTGGAGTCCGGGCCGAGCGCGTCGAGCGCGAACGCGTCGGCGTACTTGCGGCCGAGCTGGAAGATGTGGCCGATCTCGATGCCGCGGGCGGCCTCCAGCACGCCGGTGCCGTCCGGGGACGGGTCCCCGGCGCGGACCTCGGCGGCCTCGATCATGCCGTCCGGGGTGAAGTCGCGGCCCGCGACCAGGTCGACGACGTGGTGGTCGGCCTTGTCGGCGCCGGTCACCCACGCGGTGCCGGTGACGATCCGCGGGTCGACCAGGTAGCGGACGCCGTTCGCGGCGAGCGCGCCCGGACCGATGTAGCCCTTGACCAGGAAGCCGTTGCGGGCGAAGTCGGCCTCGTCGAGCAGCGCCACCTCGGCGGGCTCCAGCGACGCCTCGAGGCGCTTCATGTCGACCTCGCGGTCGCCGGGCACGCCGACACCGAGCAGCTCCCACTCGGTCGCGCCCGGCTGCCGCGTCTTCACCAGGACGTTCTTCAGGGTGTCCGCGGCGGTGAAGGTGCGCTCCCCCGCCGCGTTCAGGAACGCGACGAGCGACTCGATGGTCGGGGTGTCGGGGGTGTGGTGCACCTGCGCGGCGGGCAGCCCGTCGAGCGGGACCGCCGGCGGTGCGGGCGTGGTGACGGCCTCGACGTTGGCCGCGTACCCGCCGGGGCCGCGGACGAAGGTGTCCTCGCCGGTCTCGGACTCGGCGAGGAACTCCTCCGACGCCGAGCCGCCCATGGCGCCCGAGGTCGCGGCCACGATCACGTAGCGCAGCCCGAGCCGGTCGAAGATCTTCACGTAGGCGTCGCGGTGCTTGCGGTAGGACTCCGCCAGGCCCTCGTCGGTGAGGTCGAAGGAGTAGGAGTCCTTCATCAGGAACTCGCGCCCGCGCAGGATGCCCGCGCGGGGGCGCTCCTCGTCGCGGTACTTGTTCTGGATCTGGTAGAGCACGACCGGGTAGTCCTTGTAGGACGAGTACTCGCCCTTGACCGCGAGGGTGAACAGCTCCTCGTGGGTGGGGCCGAGCAGGTAGTCGCCGCCCTTGCGGTCCTGCAGGCGGAACAGGTTCGGGCCGTACTCGGTCCACCGGTTCGTCGCCTCGTACGGGTCGCGCGGCAGCAGCGCGGGGAACTGGATCTCCTGGCCGCCCATGGCGTCCATCTCCTGGCGCACGACGTCCTCGACGCGGCGGAGCACCTTCAGGCCGAGCGGCAGCCAGGAGTAGACGCCCGGGGCCACGCGGCGGACGTAGCCGGCGCGGACCAGCAGCTTGTGGCTGGGCACCTCCGCGTCGGCCGGGTCCTCGCGCAGGGTGCGCAGGAACAGCGACGACATCCGGGTCAACACCTGCAGAAGGGTAGCGAGGGGCCGCGGGGCCCCTCATCCCGGTTCGGGAGCGGGCAGACTCCGGTGCATGGGAGACGAACAGCACGAGCTGCTCGCCGCGGCGCGCCAGGGCGTGCTCGCGACGATCAAGCGCAGCGGCATGCCCCAGCTGTCGCCGGTGACGCCGTACTACGACCGCGCGGCGGGCACGGTGCAGGTGTCGATGACCGAGGGCCGGGCGAAGACGGCGAACCTGCGCCGCGACCCGCGGGCGGCGCTGTCGGTGGAGAGCGCCGACGGCCGCTCCTGGGCGACGGCCGAGGGTCCGGTGGAGCTGGCCGGCCCCGACGACTCCCCCGACGGCCCCGCCGTGCAGGCGCTGGTCGACTGGTACCGCGCCGCGGCCGGGGAGCACCCTGACTGGGACGAGTACCGCGCGGTCATGGTGCGCGACCGGCGGGTGCTGATGACCATGCGGGTGCAACGGGTCTACGGCGAGAACCTGGGCTGAGCCCAGCGGGGCGGGCGGCGCCGTCGGCCCCGCGACGGCCGCGGCCGGCTCGTGCTCGGGGTCCCGGCGCAGCACCGTCGAGGCGACGAACCCGACGGCCGGGGCGACGGCCGTCGCCAGGATCACGCCCTGCGGACCGACGGTGGCGAGCAGCAGCGGGAACACGGACGGCCCGAGCAGCAAGGGGTCCAGCCGTCCCTGGTGGCGGCGCGGCAGCCACTCGGCGACGTGGGCCATGACGACGGCGATGTCCAGCGCCCGGGAGGCGCCCGCGAGCACGATCATCGGCAGGCGGCCCCAGCGCGAGACCGTGCCGCCGGGCCGCATCGGGCACACCGACGAGCTGACGGGCCTCGCGCTGCTGCCGGCCTCGGACGCGTCGAGCCACCTGACCGGCGGGGCCTACCCGATCGACGGCGGAGCGCTCGCGCTCCCGCACACCCCGCCCGAGCGGGGCCGGTCACACCGCCTCGTCGAGCAGCTCCCCCAGCATCCGGGCCACGGTCGGGGTCTCGACGAGGAACCCGTCGTGCCCGTACGGGGAGTCGATCACCTTGAGCGGGTCGGCGGCCGGGATGCCGTCGGCCAGCTCCTGCTGCTCGGAGATCGGGTACAGCCGGTCGGAGGTGACCCCCGCGACGTAGGTCCGGGCCCGCACCCGCGACAGCGCCGCGGCGGCCCCGCCGCGGTCGCGGCCGACGTCGTGGTGGTTCATCGCCTGGGTCAGCCGGACGTAGGACGCGGCGTCGAACCGGTGCACCAGCTTGGTCGCGTGGTGGTCCAGGTAGGACTCCACGGCGTAGCGGCCGCCGCCGAACGGGTCCTCGCCGGGCTGTGCGTCGCGCCCGAAGCGGGTCGCGAGCTCGTAGCCGGACCGGTAGGACAGGTGCGCGATCCGGCGGGCGACGCCGAGGCCGCGCCACGGCCCCTCCGGGGTGTCGTGGTAGTCGCCGCCGTGCCAGTGCGGGTCGGAGGTGATCGCGGCGATCTGCGGGTTCGCCCAGCCGATCTGGTCCGCCGAGGACGCGGCGGGACCGGCCAGCAGGAACAGCCGCCGTACCCGGTCGGGCTCGGTCGCGGCCCACTCCAGCGACCGCATCGACCCCATCGACCCGCCGATGACGCAGGCGAACGCGTCGATGCCCAGCGCGTCGGCGAGGTACTGCTCGGCCGCGACCGTGTCGCGCACGGTGACCAGCGGGAACCGGCCGCCCCAGGTGCGCCCGTCGGGTGCCCGCGACGCCGGTCCGGTGCTGCCCTGGCAGCCGCCGACCGCGTTCGGCGCGACGACGAACCAGCGCGCCGGGTCCAGCGGCCCGCCCGGCTCGATGAGCCCGGGCCACCAGCCGGGCGTCGGGTGCCCCGGCCCGGCCGGTCCCTGCAGGTGCGCGTCCCCGGTGAGGGCGTGCAGCACCAGCACGGCGTTCGAGCCGTCGGGGGCGAGCTCGCCCCAGGTCTCGTAGGCCAGCCGCACCCCCGCGAGCTCCCCGCCCGCCTCCAGCTTCAGCGGGGCGGGCAGGTCGAGGAACCGTCGGCGGCCGGGGTCGTCCCCCTCCCGCCAGGCGCCGCTGGCGGGAGGGAGCTCGGAGTCGTTCACGGACACCAGGTAATCAGACAGCGGACGGCAGCGACCCTCAGGCGTCCTTCGCGGCGCGGAAGCCGGCGTCCAGGTCGGCCTTCAGGTCCTCGACACCCTCCAGCCCGACGGAGAGCCGGACCAGGCCCGGGGTGACCCCGGAGGCGACCTGCTCCTCGGCCGAGAGCTGGCTGTGGGTGGTCGACGCCGGGTGGATCACCAGGCTGCGGACGTCACCGATGTTGGCGAGGTGGCTGTGCAGCTCCAGGGCGTTGACGAACTTCTTGCCCGCCTCCAGCCCACCCCGCAGCTCGAAGGCGACGATCGCGCCCGCGCCGCGCGGCAGGTACTTCTGCGCCGCCGCGTGCCACGGGCTGGACGGGAGGCCGGCGTAGTGCACCGTCTCCACCTCGTCGCGGGACTCGAGCCACTCGGCCAGCGCCCGGGCGTTCTGGTTGTGCCGGTCCATGCGCAGCGACAGCGTCTCGATGCCCTGCAGGATCAGGAACGCGTTCTGCGGGGAGATCGCCGGGCCGAGGTCGCGCAGCAGCTGCACGCGGGCCTTGATGATGTAGGCGATCGGGCCGACGGCGTCGGTGAACACCGCGCCGTGGTAGCTCGGGTCCGGGCTGGTCAGGCCGGGGAACTTGTCCTTGTTGGCCACCCAGTCGAACTTTCCGGAGTCGACGATGATGCCGCCGACCGAGGTGCCGTGGCCACCGAGGAACTTGGTGAGCGACTCGACGACGATGTCGGCGCCGTGCTCGATCGGGCGCACCAGGTACGGCGTCGGGACGGTGTTGTCGACGATCAGCGGGACGCCCGCCTCGTGGGCCACCCCGGCCACCCCGGCGATGTCGAGGACGTTGCCGCGCGGGTTGCCCAGCGTCTCGCCGTAAAGGGCCTTGGTGTTCGGCCGGATCGCGGCCTTCCACTCCTCCAGGTCGTCCGGGTCGTCGACGAACGTGACCTCGATCCCCATCTTGGGGAAGGTGTAGTGGAACTGGTTGTAGGTGCCGCCGTAGAGCGAGGCGCTGGAGACGATGTGGTCCCCGGCCTCGGCGATGTTCTGCACGGCCAGCGCCTGGGCGGCCTGCCCCGACGCGACGGCCAGCGCGGCGGCCCCGCCCTCCAGCGCGGCGACGCGCTGCTCCAGCACGTCCTGGGTCGGGTTCATGATCCGCGTGTAGATGTTGCCGAACTCGGCGAGCCCGAACAGGTTCGCGGCGTGGTCGGTGTCGCGGAAGACGTAGGACGTCGTCTGGTAGATCGGCGTCGCGCGGGCGTTGGTGGTCGGGTCCGGTGCGGCACCGGCGTGCACCTGCTTGGTCTCGAACGACCAGTTGGCGGTGGTGTCGGGGTCGGTCACGGTGATGCTCCTCGTCGGGTCGGTGCCGAGGTGGAGATGCCGAGGCGGGCCGGGCCCGGGTCGGTGGGTTCTCGGCGGTTGGCGGTGGTGCGGGGGCGGACGCGCACGCGCGTGGGCCCCGGACGGGCGCGGGTCAGCGGCAGGGGCGACAGGCCGCGCTCGTGATCCGCATGCAGTCGACGTGGATGCGCGCCACCAGGCAGGTCACACGGGCGAACCTAGTGCGGCCCACCGCCGGGCACAACGGTCCGCGGAGGCGATCACTAGTCTGGTGCGCCGTGCTCGTTCTGCTGCCGCCCTCGGAGACCAAGCGCGACGGCGGGGACGGCCCCCCGCTCGACCTCGCCGCCCTGTCCCACGACGCCGACCTCGGCGCCGTCCGCGCCCGGCTGTGCGACGAGCTCGTCGCGCTGGCCGGGGACCGTCCGGCGGCGCGCGCCGCGCTCGGCGTCTCCGAGCGCCAGGACGCCGAGATCGCCCGCAACGCCGCACTGCGCGAGAACCCGACCGGTCCCGCGCTGGACCGCTACACCGGGGTCCTCTACGACGCCCTCGACGCCGGGTCGTTCACCCGGGCCACCCGGGACCGGGCGCGCTCGCGGCTGGCCGTGTGCTCGGCGCTGTTCGGGCTGCTGGGCGCCGACGACCCGATCCCGCCCTACCGGCTCTCCGCGGGCTCGCGGCTGCCCGGCGCGGGCACCCTGGCGGCGCGCTGGCGGCCCGCGCTGAACCCGCTGCTCGCGCGCATCGCCGGCGGGGAGCTCGTCGTCGACCTGCGCTCCAGCGGGTACGCGGCGCTGGGCGCGGTCCCCGGCGCGGTGACGGTGAACGTGCTGGCCGAGCGCCCCGACGGCAGCCGCTCGGTGGTCAGCCACCACAACAAGTCGCACAAGGGCGGGCTGGCGCGGCGTCCCGCCGTCCCCCGGAGCCACACGTGTACTCCTCCGACCGTCCGCAGTCCGTCCGACGCCGCCGCCGGCGCTTCGACGACGAGACCGACCTCCCGCCCCGCCGCCGTGCCGGCGACCCGCCCGCCGAGCTCGACGGGCGCGCCGGCGCCGACCCCGACGACGTCCCGCCCGGCGCGGACCGCTGGTCCACCTGGCCGTCGGTGCCCGCCGGGTCCCGCGGGCCGACACCCCGCCCGGACTGGCTGGTCACCCACGCCGGCGCCGTCGACCGCGAGCTCGGCGTCCTCAAGACCGGCAAGGAGGCCGACGTCCACCTGATCGAGCGCGGCCTGCCCGGCCGGGCGGGCGTGCTGCTCGCCGCCAAGCGCTACCGCGACCCGAGCCGGCGCCTGTTCCACCGCGACGCCGGCTACCTGGAGGGCCGCCGGGTGCGGCGCTCCCGCGAGATGCGGGCGATGGCGCACCGCACCACCGTCGGTCGCGAGCTGGTCGCCGGGCAGTGGGCGGCGGCCGAGTTCGGGGCCCTGTCGCGGCTGCACGAGGCCGGTGCGCCGGTGCCCTACCCCGTGTCCGTCGCGGGCACGGAGGTGCTGCTGGAGTTCCTCGGCAGCGCCGACGGGCACGCCGCGCCGCGCCTGGCCGCGCTCCGCCCGGACGCCGGGGACCTGCGGGCGCTGTGGGACGACCTGGCCCACGGCCTGGGGATCCTCGCCGACCTCGGCCACGCACACGGCGACCTGTCCGCCTACAACGTGCTGGTCCACCACGGGCGGGCGGTGCTGATCGACCTCCCGCAGGTCGTCGACGTCGTCGGCAACCCGCAGGGCCCGGCGTTCCTGGAGCGGGACGTGACCCGCATCGGCGAGTGGTTCACCGCCCGGGGGCTGGACCCCGGCGAGCCCGCACGCCTGCACGCCGACCTGCGCGTCCGCGCCCGGCTGGCGTGACCCGCGGGGCGGGCGGGGCCGGGATCACAGGTCCCGCCCGTCCCGGCGGCGGAGGCACGGCGTAGTCTCGTCCGACGAGCGCCCGGCCACGAGCCGCCGGGCCGAGCCTTCCCATCACGGAGCGCGCGCCGCGAGGACGCGACCACCGCGCGCCCGGGCCCGTCGGCCGAGCACACCTCCCCCGAGGTCTCCGCAGGACGTGCCACGTCGTCCGAGGAGACCTGTGACCAGGCCCCAGTTCCGCCCGCCGTCGTCCGACGCCGGGAGCACCGACCGTCCCGCGCGCCGCCGCGCCACCCGCCCGGCCGGGCCGGCCGCCGACGGCGCGGGCCGCCGCGGCGGCGCCCGCCGCGACGGCCCCGCCCGCGGCGAGCGCCCCGCCCGCTCCGAGCGCACCGCCCGCTCCGACGCCCCGCGCGGCCGCGGCACCGGCGACGCCGGGGCCCCGTCCGGCAACCGCGCCGAGCGCCGTGAGCACCTGCAGGGCGACCGCCGCCGCGACGACCGGCGCGCCGAGCGCCGTGACGACCGCCGTGACGACCGCCGTGACGAGCGCCGTGACGAGCGCCGTGACGAGCGCGGCCCCGCCCGCTCCGAGGGGCGCGGCACCGGCCGTCGCTCCCGCCGCGGCGGCGCCGGCCCGCGCCCCGCGGCCCGCCCCGCGGCGGCCGCGCCCGCCCCGGCCCCCGAACCGGAGACCCACTGGACCGAGCCGGCCGAGGGCATGCCCTCGTTCGCCGAGCTCGGCCTGCCCGAGCGCCTGGTGAAGGCGCTGGCCGAGCAGGGCTTCACCGCCCCGTTCCCGGTGCAGGCGGCCACGCTGCCCGACACCCTCGCCGGGCGCGACCTGCTCGGCCGCGGCCAGACCGTCTCGGGCAAGACCCTCTCCTGCGGCCTGGCCCTGCTCGCCCGCCTGGCCGGCGAGCGCTCGCGGCCCACCGCGCCGCGCGGGCTGGTCCTGGTCCCGACCCGCGAGCTCGCCACCCAGGTCGTCGACGTCCTGCGGCCGCTGTCCACGGCCGTGGACCTGCGGGTCACCGACGTCGTCGGCGGCATGTCGATGAACAAGCAGGTCGCCGAGCTCCGGCGCGGGATCGACCTGCTGGTCGCCACCCCGGGCCGGCTCACCGACCACCTGCAGCAGGGCACCTGCGACCTGTCCGAGGTCGCGGTCACCGCGCTCGACGAGGCCGACCGCATGGCCGACATGGGCTTCCTGCCCCAGGTCCGCGCGATCCTCGACCGCACCCCGGCCGACGGGCAGCGGCTGCTGTTCTCCGCGACCCTCGACGGCGACGTCGACACCCTCGTCCGGCGTCACCTCACCGACCCGGTGACCCGCTCGGTGGCCCCGCCCACCGGCAGCGTCGCGACGATGGAGCACCACGTGCTCGTCGTCGAGCGCGACCACCGGTCCCGGGTCGTCGCCGAGATCGCCGCGCGCGAGGGCCGCACGATCCTGTTCGTGCGCACCAAGCACGGCGCCGACCGGATGGTGCGGGTGCTGCGCCGCCAGGGTGTCGCGGCCGGTCCGCTGCACGGCGGCCGCTCGCAGAGCCAGCGCAACCGGGCGCTCGACGACTTCCGCACCGGCGAGGTGCCGGTGCTCGTCGCGACCGACGTGGCCGCCCGCGGCATCCACATCGACGACGTCGGGCTCGTCGTGCACGTCGACCCGCCCGCGGACCCCAAGGCCTACCTGCACCGGGCCGGGCGGACCGCCCGTGCCGGGGAGGACGGCGTCGTCGTCACCCTGGCCATGCCCGAGCAGCGGGCCGAGGTGGACCAGCTGACCCGCCAGGCCGGTGTCTCCCCCGAGGTCGCGGTCGTGCGCCCGGGTCACCCGGACCTGGTCCGGGTGACCGGGTCGCGGGAGCCGTCGGGCGAGCCGATCGTCGTCGCGAAGCCGCCGAAGCAGCAGCCCCGGCGCCGTCCGGCGGCCGCGGGCGGCACGGGCGGCGGCCGGCCGCGCCGCCGGCGCTGAGGCCCCGCCGGGTCAGGGCTTGCGGGCCTGCCGGCGCAGCTGCAGGATCCGGCCGGTCCCCGGCACGGCGACCAGCAGGATCCCGGCGATCGCTGCGAAGAGCAGGGCGACCCCGGTGGGGAGCGTCCCGCTCAGCCACAGGAAGTTGATCACGACCGGACCGGTGTTCTGCAGGATGAACACCAGCAGGAAGATCAGCACGACCGCCGAGAGGATCAGCGCCGCCCACAGCCCGCCCGTACGGGTGTGCGGGATCGCGCGCTTGACCGTCGTGCTGTCGTCGCCGGCCGGCTCCTCGACCGGGACGGCCACGGTCGGCTGCTCGCCCGCGGGGTCCGGGGTGCGCAGCGCCGGCTGGGTCGCCGGGTCCGCCGTCGGGTCCTCCGGGCCGACCCGTCCCCACGCCGGCGAGTCGCCGCCCCGTCGGTCGTCGCTCATCCGTTCCGCCCTTCTCGTCCGCTCCGGTCCGGAGCACCTCGGTGCGGGAGTATCGCGCACTCCCGCCCCCGGCGACGGCGACGCGCGCAGCCGGGCCGGGGACTCCCCCGGCTGACCGGTCGTGCACGACCGGCCGAGCGGCTAGCGTCACACCGAGACCGGCACCGCCGCCGACACGCGAGGAGCGCACGTGGACCACGCCGAGGCCGTCAGGATGTTCTTCGCCGCCGCCCCGGAGGGGGTGGTGGTCCCCGGCGCCGTCACCGGGGGCGCCCCCGCCCGGCGGCTGCGCGACGCGCTGGAGCCGATCGCCATGCACGACGTGTGGTCCTCCCGTGTGGGGAAGGCCTGCGAGGCCCGCGGGTACGACTTCTTCGGCGCCTACGTCGGCGGCCGCGGCGGGCCCTTCGGCGGGCAGGCGCCCGGGGCGCTGGTCGCCGCCACCTTCGCGGTGTTCGAGCCCGGCTTCGTCGGGTCGACCTGGGACTCCGCCCGCGCGCTGCTCGACGTCGAGGAGCTGCAGCGGCTGCGCGACGACGAGACCGCCGCGAGCCTGCGCGAGGTGCTCGGCGACGAGGCCGGCTCCGCCCGGCTCGCGGAGGTCGCGGGGGCCCTGGAACGGGCCGTCGACGCCGTCTCCGGCGCCGGGCGGCCGCTGTTCTCCGCGCTGCGCGCCCGGCCCCGCCCGTCGGACCCCGCCGGACTGCTGTGGCGCGCCGCGGACCTGGTGCGCGAGCACCGCGGCGACGGCCACGTGGCCGCCTGCGTCGCCGCCGGTCTCGACCCCGTCCGGATGGGCATCCTCGCCGAGCTGTGGGTCGGCTACCCGCTCGGCGAGTACTCCGGCACCCGCGCCTGGCCCGAGGAGATGGCGACCGCGGGCGCCCGCAGGCTCGCCGAGCAGGGGCTGATCACCTCGGCCGGGCCGGACGCCGAGCTCACCGGCGACGGCCGCCGCTTCCGCGACGGCATCGAGGCCGCCACCGACTCCTCGCAGGACGACCTGCTCGCCGCGCTGGGCGCGGGCGACGCCGGGTTCGACGCGCTGGTCGCCGACCTCGACCGCTGGTCGCAGGCCTGCATCGACGCCGGCGCGTTCCCGCCCGACGTCCGCAAGCGCGCCGCCGGCTGAGGCGCCGGGGCGCTCACGCGCGCGGGAGCGCCATCGGGACGTGCGGGATGCCGTCCTCGACGAACGGCTCGCCGGCCGGGACGAACCCGTGGCGGGCGTAGAACGCCGTCTGCACCTGCTGGGCGTCCAGGACGACCGGCGCGTCGCCCGCCTCGTCGAGCGCGGCGTCCATCAGCCGGTGGCCGAGCCCGCGCCCGCGGGCGTCGGCGCGGGTGCAGACCCGCCCGATCCGCAGCACGCCCCGCGGGTCCCGCAGCAGCCGCAGGGTCGCGAGCACCCCGCCGTCGTCTGCGGCCAGCCAGTGGTGCGTGGTCCCCGGTTCCAGGTCGCGACCGTCGAGCTCCTGGTAGGGGCACTCCTGCTCGACGACGAAGACCGCCGTCCGCAGCGCGAGCAGCGCGTAGAGGGTGGCCGGGTCGAGGTCGGCGGCGCGGGCGCGGTGCAGCCGCGGCGTGGACGTGGGGACCGTCATCCCCGGTGGGTACCAGAGCGTCGCGAGCCCGCGGAAGCGGTTAGCCTCGCGGCGTGGCTCACCATGATCTGGTCGTCATCGGCACCGGCTCCGGCAACACCTTCCTCGACGAGCGCTTCGCCGACCTCGACGTCGCGATCGTCGAGCACGGCGTGTTCGGCGGGACCTGCCTGAACGTCGGCTGCATCCCGACCAAGATGTACGTCTACGCCGCCGACGTCGCCGAGACGATCCGGCACGCGCACCGCTACGGGATCGACGGCTCGATCGACAAGGTCCGCTGGACCGACATCCGCGACCGGGTCTTCGGGCGCATCGACCCGATCTCCGAGGGCGGCCGGTCCTACCGCGTCGACCGCAGCCCCCACGTCACCGTGTACTTCGGCCACGCCCGCTTCACCGGCGAGGGCGCACTGTCGGTCGAGCGCACCGACGGGTCGGGCACCGACACCGTCACCGCCGACCGGGTCGTCGTCGCGGCCGGGTCGCGGCCGAGCATCCCGCCGCTGCTGGCCGACGCCGGCGTGCCGTTCGAGACCTCCGACACCGTGATGCGCGTCGAGGACGTCCCGCGCCGGCTGGCGATCCTCGGCGGCGGCTACATCGCCTCGGAGTTCGCCCACGTGTTCTCCGCGCTCGGCGCCGAGGTCACCGTGATCGCCCGCGGCCCGAAGCTGCTCCGCCACCTCGACGAGACCCTCGCCGACCGGTTCACCGAGATCGCCACGGCCCGCTGGGACTGCCGGCTGGGCCGTCAGGTCACCGCCCTGGCCGGTGACGGCTCCGGCGGCCCCGGCGAGGTGACGATCACCCTCGACGACGGCTCCACCGTCGTCGCCGACACCCTGCTCGTCGCGACCGGCCGGATCCCCAACGGCGACCGGATGGACCTCGACCGCGCCGGGATCACCGTGCACGCCGACGGCCGCGTGGCCGTCGACGAGTACCAGCGCAGCGTGTCCGCGGCGGGCGTGTGGGCGCTGGGCGACGTGTCCTCCCCGCACCAGCTCAAGCACGTCGCCAACCACGAGGCCAAGATCGTCGGCCACAACCTGTCGCACCCCGGCGACCTGCGCGCCACCAACCACGAGTTCGTGCCGGCGGCGGTGTTCACCGAGCCGCAGATCGCCTCGGTCGGGCTGACCGAGGCCGAGGCCCGCGACGCCGGCTACGACATCGCGGTGAAGGTGCAGGACGTCGGCGACGTCGCCTTCGGCTGGGCGATGGAGGACCGCACCGGCATCTGCAAGCTCGTCGCCGAGAAGGGCACCGGGACACTGCTCGGTGCCCACCTGCTCGGCCCGCAGGCATCGACGCTGATCCAGCAGCTCATCCAGGCGATGGTGTTCGGCCAGACCGTCTCCGAGATCGCCACCCGTCAGTACTGGATCCACCCGGCGCTGCCCGAGGTGATCGAGAACGCCCTGCTGGGTCTCGAGATCTGACCCGGGCCCGGCCGGGGGCGCTCAGGAGGCGGCGCGCTCGGTCGGGTCGGCCGGCGTCTCCGGGCGGGCGAGCGCCTCCGGGTCGTACGGCTGCACCGGCCGGGTCTCGTCGCGCAGCTCCTCCAGCAGCGTGGTCACCGCGTCCATGATCTTCGCGGTCGCCGCGTCGAGCGTGGTCTTCGTGAGCGGCTTCCCGGCGAACTCCGAGAGGTCCACCGGCGGGCCGAGCGCGACCGTGACCCGCTTGCGCGGGAACGGCTGCGGCTTCCCGTCGGCGGGCAGGAACTGCTGGGTGCCCCAGTTCGCCATCGGGATGACCGGGGCGCCGGAGCGCAGCGCGATCCGGGCGACACCGTTCTTCGGGCGCATCGGCCAGCCGTCCGGGTCGGAGGTGTAGGTGCCCTCCGGGTAGATCGCGACGATCTCGCCGCGGGCCAGCGCGTCGATCGAGCCGGTGAACGACTCGGCGGCCCGCTTGGACGACCGGTACACCGGGATGTGCCCGCCGTGGCCGAGCACCCACTTCACCACCGGCACCGACCACAGCTCGCCCTTGGCCAGGAAGCGCGGCATCCGGCCGTGCGCGGTGCCGAACGCGATGTCGAAGATCGGGTCGGAGAACGACACGTGGTTGCCGACGAGCAGCGCCCCGCCGGTGCGCGGCAGGTGCTCGCCGCCGCGCCAGCCCAGCCGGGTGCCGAAGACGACGAACGGCCAGATCACCGCGATCGCCAGGCCGAACCAGAAGCCCGACCCGCGACGGCGGCGCCGCACCGTCGTCACGATCTTCTGCCACACCGTCAGCTCCGGTGGCACACCCATCTCCCCCGCCGTCCTCTCCTGCCGGTCCGTCCGCGGGCACCCGGCCCGGGTGCCCGCCCCATCCTCGCGTCCGCGCCGCCCGCCCGGGCGGTGACCCCGGTCCCGGTGGGCGCGGGGTCCATCCTCGCCCCCGCCGCGGCGCCCCGGCATCGGTGGTTCCACGGGGTCCGGCCCCGGCCGTCGTGAGTCGCACCACAGCGACCCGCGACCGTTGCGGATCCTCATGTCTCGACGAGCGAGATACCGTTCCGTCGATCTAGGGTCGGACGCAACCGGTCGCGGACCGTGGCCGGTCCGGCCCGATGTGAGGACGGTCCCACCGACCGGCCACGCCCGGCCCGGACGACGAACACGCGCCGAGACCCCCCGGTGCCCCGTGCACCCCGTCCCCCCGCGAGGTGCCCGTGCCCGATCCGAGTCCCCGGCTGGAGACCGCGGGCGACGCCCATGCCGAGCCGGCGGGCGTCGTCCTGGTCGCGCACGGCGGCAAGTCCCGTTCGACCGCACCGGCCCGGCGCGGGCTCGCCCACCTGCGGATGCTGCCGTTCGCCCACGCCGTCGAGCGGGGCGGGCGCGGGCACCGCACCGACCTCGGCTCGGGGGTGGCGGTGCACATGGTCCGCTACCGGTTCAAGGGCTGGAACGGCCCCGCGATGGACGCCTACCAGGACGTCCGCTGGGCCGTCGGGGAGCTCGCGCGCCGCTACCCGGGTCGCCCGGTGGTGCTCGTCGGGCACTCGATGGGGGGCCGGGCGGTGCTGCGCGCGGCCGGGGCGCCGGGGGTCGTCGCCGTCTGCGGGCTCGCGCCGTGGCTGGAGGGCGCCGACCCGGTCGACCAGCTCGCCGGGCGCGCCGTGCTCATCGCGCACGGCGACCGCGAACGGATGACCGACCCCGCCGCCTCCTACGCCTACGCCCTGCGCGCGCGGGCCGTGACCGACCGCGTCGCGCGCTTCGACGTGCTCGGCGACGGCCACGCGATGCTGCGCCGGGCCGGGGACTGGACGTCGCTGGTGCGACGTTTCGCACTCGGTGAGATCGGGGCCGAACCCCGCGACCCGGTCATCACGAACGCCATGGCGGAACCCGCCCCGGCCGGGCTGCGGGTCGCCCTCGAAGGAGCCCATCGGTGAAGCAGCCACGTCCGACCGTCGCCGTCGTCGGGAGCGGGGTGTCCGGTCTGACCGCGGCCCACCTGCTGTCGCGCAGCCACGACGTCACCCTCTACGAGGCCGACGACCGTCCGGGCGGGCACGCGCACACCCACGAGCTCACGACGTCGGACGGGGGCATCACCCACGTCGACTCCGGGTTCATCGTGCACAACGACCGCACCTACCCGAACCTGCTGCGCCTGTTCGGCGAGCTGGGCGTGTCCACCCAGGACTCGGACATGTCGATGTCGGTCCGCTGCGACGGCTGCGGCCTGGAGTACGCCGGCGCCCGCAGGCTGGGCGGGCTGTTCCCGCAGCCGTCGAACCTGGCCCGGCCCGCCTACCTGCGGATGCTGGGCGAGGTCGTCCGGTTCCACCGGCACGCCCGCCGCGTCCTGACCGACGAGGCGGCCGGCGACGTGACGCTCGGCGCGTTCCTCGCGATCGGCGGCTACTCCCGCTACTTCGTGCAGCACTTCATGATCCCGGTCGTGTCGTGCGTGTGGTCCGCGGGCGCGACGCTGTCGCTGGACTACCCGGCGCGCTACCTGTTCACCTTCCTCGACCACCACGGCCTGCTGTCGGTCGGCGGCTCGCCGCAGTGGCGCACGGTCACCGGCGGCTCGCGGGCCTACGTCGAGCGGATCGTCAAGCAGCTGTCCGCGGTCCGCACCGCGACGCCGGTGCGCTCGGTCCTGCGCACCCCGGCCGGCGTCGAGGTCCGCGACGACGCCGACGCCGTCGCCGCGTACGACCGGGTCGTCCTGGCCACCCACCCCGACCAGGCGCTGGCCGTGCTCGGCGACGGCGCGACGCCCGACGAGCGGTCCGTGCTCGGCGCGTTCGCCTACTCCCGCAACGAGACCTGGCTGCACCACGACACCTCGCTGCTGCCCCGCCGGGCCGGGGCGCGGGCGTCGTGGAACTACCTCAAGCCCTCGTGCGCGGACTCGGCGGACGCCCCGGTGCTGGTCAGCTACGACATGAACCGGCTGATGCGCCTCACCGACCCCGACGACTGGGTCGTCACCCTCAACGGCACCGGCCGCGTCGACCCGGACGCCGTCGTCGCCCGGATGACCTACGAGCACCCGGTCTACACCCCCGCCTCGGTCGCCGCGCAGCGCCGCCTGCCGGAGCTGGGCACCGGCGTCACCGCGTTCGCGGGCGCCTACCACGGCTGGGGCTTCCACGAGGACGGCTGCGCCTCCGGGGTGCGCGCCGCCCGTGCCTTCGGGGTCGACTGGTGAACGCCCTCTACGACGCCGAGGTGCGCCACGCGCGGCGCCGGGACCTGGAGACCTCGTTCGCGCACGCGGTCTACTACTGGCTCGTCGACCTCGACGACCTGCCACGGCTGCCGTTCTGGCTGCGCCCGTTCGCCCGGTTCCGCGCCGCGGACCACCTCGGGGACCCGGACCGCACGATCCGCGAGAACGTCGACACCTACCTCGCCGCGCACGGCATCGACCTCGCCGGCGGCCGGGTGCTGATGCTCGCGAACGCCCGGGTGCTGGGCTACGTGTTCAACCCGATCTCGGTGTTCTGGTGCCGGTACGCCGACGGGTCGCCCGCCTGCGTCGTCGCCGAGGTGCACAACACCTACGGCGAGCGCCACTGCTACCTGCTGCACCCCGACGAGGCCGGCCGCGCGCGCACCGACAAGGAGTTCTACGTCTCGCCGTTCCTCACCGTCGACGGGCACTACACGATGCGCCTGCCCGAGCCGGACGAGCGCCTGGGCATCGCGGTGACCCTGCACCAGGACGGTGCGCCCGCCTTCGTCGCCACGCTCGCGGGGGTGCGCCGGCCCGCCACCACCGGCCGGGTCGCCCGCACCGTGCTGCGCCGTCCGCTGGTCACCCAGCGGACCGCGGCGCTGATCCGGCGCCACGGCATCGCGCTGTGGCTGCGGCTGCCGGTCGTCCCGAAACCGGCCCGCCCGCCGCAGAACCGTTCGGGCCTGCCGGCCGAACACTCCACATCGGACCACCACGAGGAAGGGGTCACGCGATGACCATGCAGCACGACGACCTCACCGTTCCGGTGACCGGCGGGGCGCGCGGCGTCCGGGCCCGCACGCACGCCGTGCCCCGGCCGAACGAGGGCGTGTGGCCCGGCCTGGCGACCCCGCCGGCCGCCCCGGTGAAGGCGCGGATCGCCGAGTCGCTGTTCCGCAACGCCGTCCGGTCCCTGCCGGTGCGCGTGGTGTTCCCCGGAGGGCAGCGCATCGGCGCCGGTGGGCCGGACTCCCCGGTCATGCGCATCGAGCGCCCGGCGGCCTTCTTCCACCGGCTCGGCGCGAACTCCAAGATCGGGTTCGGCGAGTCGTACATGGTGGGCGACTGGACCACGACCGACCTGCCCGGGCTGCTCACCCCGTTCGCGGCGCGGCTGTCGACGCTGGTCCCGCCGGCCCTGCAGCGCGTCGGGCGCCGCTTCGCCGAGGCCCGCCAGCCCACCGCCGAGGTCAACTCGGTGGAGGGGTCGCGGGAGAACATCCACCGCCACTACGACCTGTCCAACGAGCTGTTCTCGCTGTTCCTCGACGACACGATGTCCTACTCCGCGGGCTGGTTCGCCGACGGCTCCGACGACCTCGTGCTCGCCCAGCAGCGCAAGATCGACGGCATCCTCGACATGGCGGGCGTCCGCGACGGGATGCACGTGCTGGAGATCGGCACCGGTTGGGGCGGGCTCGCGACGCGCGCGGCGCAGCGCGGCGCCCGGGTCACCACGCTGACGATCTCGCAGGAGCAGAAGACGCTGGCCGAGCAGCGGCTCGCCGAGGCAGGCGTCGCCGACCGGGTGCAGGTGCTGCTGCGCGACTACCGCGAGGCGCAGGGCTCCTACGACGCCGTCGTCAGCGTCGAGATGATCGAGGCCGTGGGCGTCGCGTACTGGCCGACCTACTTCGCCGCGCTGGACCGGCTGCTCAAGCCCGGCGGGCGCGTCGGGCTGCAGTCGATCACGATGCCGCACGACCGCATGATGGTCGCGCGCGACGACTACACCTGGATCCACAAGTACGTCTTCCCGGGCGGGATCATCCCGTCGGTCACCGCGATCGAGCAGAACCTGACCGGTGGGCTGCAGATCGCCGAGCAGCGCAGCCTCGGCCCCGACTACGCCCGCACCCTCGGCCACTGGCGGGAGCGGTTCCTCGCGCGCTGGGACGAGGTCGAGGCGCTCGGTTTCGACGAGACCTTCCGCCGGATGTGGGAGTTCTATCTCGGTTACTGCGAGGCCGGGTTCCGCGTCGGCTACCTCGACGTCTTCCAGTTCTCGCTCCAGCGCCGCACGGGTGGTGCCGCGTGAACGCCGCCGACCGTCTCGCCGCCCTGCTGGAGGACGTCCTGCGCGCCCCGCTCCCGGTGCGACTGCGCGCCTGGGACGGCAGCGAGGCCGGCCACCCCGGCACCCCCGACGACCCGAACCCGCCGACGGTGATCGTCAACCGGCGCCGGGCGCTGCGCCGCCTGCTGTGGGCACCGGGCGAGCTCGGGCTGGCCCGCGCGTTCGTATCCGGTGACCTGTCGGTCGACGGCGACGTCGCCGACGGGCTGTCCCGGTTCTGGGCGATCGCGCGGCCCGGCAGCGGGGCCGTGCGCCTGGACCTGCGCCAGAAGCTCGGCGCGCTCGGGACCGCGGCCCGGCTCGGCGCGGTGGGGCCGCCGCCGCGGCCGCCGTCGTCGGAGGCGCGCCTGGGCGGGCGGCGGCACAGCCGTCGCCGGGACCGCGACGCCATCAGCCACCACTACGACCTGTCCAACGAGTTCTACGCCTTCCTGCTCGACCCGCAGATGGCCTACTCGTGCGGCTACTGGACCCGCGACGAGGGCCCGGACTACACCCTGGTCGACGCCCAGCGCGACAAGCTCGACCTGATCTGCCGCAAGCTCGGCCTCGCGCCGGGGATGCGGCTGCTCGACGTCGGCTGCGGCTGGGCGTCGCTGCTGGTGCACGCGGCCGAGCACTACGGCGTGCACGCCACCGGCGTCACGTTGTCCGCCCAGCAGCGCGAGTACGGCGTCGAGCGCGTCCGCCGCGCGGGGCTCTCCGAGCGGGTCGAGATCCGGCTGCAGGACTACCGCGAGATCGACGACCAGCCGTTCGACGCCGTCTCGTCCATCGAGATGGGCGAGCACGTCGGCCAGGAGAACTACGGCGTCTACGCCGAGCAGCTGCACCGCATGCTGCGCCCGCACGGCCGGCTGCTGCTGCAGCAGATGTCGCGCGGCTCGGCCGGCGCGAACACCGCGCCCGGCGGCGGGGCGTTCATGGAGGCCTACGTCGCGCCCGACATGTTCATGCGCCCGCTCGGGGACACCCTCGGGTTCCTGGAGCGGGCCGGGCACGAGATCGTCGACGTCCACTCGCTGCGCGAGCACTACGTCTGGACGGTCCGGCCCTGGCTGGAGACGCTGGAGACCCACCGCGACACGGCGATCCGCATGATCGGCGAGGAGCAGTGGCGGATCTGGCTGCTGTACCTGGCCGGGGCCGCGCTCGCGTTCGAGGAGAACCGGATGGGCGTGCACCAGATCCTGGCCGTGCGCCCGGGTGCCGACGGCACCTCCGGGCTGCCGCGCAGCCGTACCGGGATCCTCGGGCTCGACCCGGCCGTCGCACCCGCCCGGGAGTCGCAGTCGGCATGAGCACGTTCCCCTGGACGGCGTGGGCCGTGAACCTCGGCGTGACGGCGGCAGCCGTCGCCGTGCTGATGACCGGCGCGTACGCGCTCGGCGTGCGCCGGGGCCGCCACGACGGCGTCGACGTCGTCTGGGGGCTCGGGTTCGTGTGGGTCGCGCTGGTCACCGCGGTGACCGCGACCCTGACCGACCCCTCCGGCGACGCCTGGCGGCGCGTCCTCGTGGTGGTGCTCGTCGCCGTCTGGGGCGGCCGGCTGGGCCTGCACATCGCCCGGCGCAACCACGGGAAGCCCGAGGACCGCCGCTACGTCGAGCTGGCCCGCCGCGGCGACATCGGACGACGGGTGTACCTCACCCAGGGCGTGATCATGTGGGTCGTGTCGCTGCCCGTGCAGCTGGCCCAGTACGGCCCCGCCGGGACCTGGGGGCTGGTCGTGAGCGTCGCCGGGGTGCTGGTGTGGGCCGTCGGGTTCACCTTCGAGGCCGTCGGCGACGCCCAGCTGGCCCGGTTCACCGCCGATCCCGGCAACCGCGGGCAGGTCATGGACCGCGGGCTGTGGCGCTACACCCGCCACCCGAACTACTTCGGCGACGCCTGCGTGTGGTGGGGCCTGGGCATCCTGGCGCTGCACCACCCGGCGGGCCTGATCGGCCTGGTCGGGGTCGCGGTGATCACGGTGAACCTGGTGAAGGGCACCGGCGCCGCCCTGCTGGAACGCGACATCGCCGGACGCAGGCCCGGCTACGCCGACTACGTCCGCCGCACCAGCGGGTTCCTCCCGCTGCCCCCGCGGACACCGGAGCCCCGCTGAGCGCCGCGGCGGCCGTCGCCGATCATCGAACCGCACCGTCCCCCGGGCCGAACGCCCCGGGACACCGTTCCCCCGCACCGAGGAGACACCATGGCCGTCGGCGACACCGCGACCGACTTCGAGCTTCCCGACGAGGCCGGCACCCCGCGCCGCCTGTCCGCACTGCTGGCCGACGGCCCGGTCGTGCTGTTCTTCTACCCGGCCGCGATGACCGGCGGCTGCACCGCCGAGGCCTGCCACTTCCGCGACCTGGCCGGTGAGTTCGCCGAGATCGGCGCGCAGCCCGTCGGGATCTCGTCGGACCGGCCGGACAAGCAGAACATGTTCGCCGCCGCGAACGGCTTCGGCTTCCCGCTGCTGTCCGACGCCGACCACTCCGTCGCGAAGTCCTTCGGGGCCTACCGGGCCTGGCTGCCGGGGAACTTCCACACCCGGCGCAGGACCTTCGTCATCGGCCGCGACCGCACGGTGCTGGCCGAGATCGGGTCGGAGACGGACATGAACAAGCACGCCGACGAGGCGCTGGCGCTGCTCCGCGAGCGCGCCACCGCCTGAGCCGCGCCGGCCACGCCACCCCGGCTCCCCGTCACGTCGTGAGGTCGGAGCGCGCGTGTGCCGGTCCGACCGCACCGACCCGGAGCCGACCGCACGCATCCTGCCGGTGTGAGCCGGGGGCTGCTGGGTGCGGGTCAGGCCCGGGCTCGGGCGGTCAGGAGCGCGGCCGAGATGTCGTCGTCGGTGTGGCCGTAGGCGAGCGCGGCATCGCGGACCCGGCCCGCTGCGTCCTCCACCTCACGAAAGTGCGCCCAGTGGACGTCGAGGACTCGATCGATCTTGGCCTGGAAGAGCACCCTCGCGTCGGCGGACACGGGATCCGCACCCGGGGCCTCGATGTGCCGAAGATTGTCGGCGTCGTCGAGCGCGACCCGCATGTGTTCCAACTGAACGGCGAGCAGGGCGTGCACGGCGAGGACGTTCTCCCGGGACACCGATACCAGGAGGGTGTCGGAACCCCGGTCTTTCGGCGTGCTCGATGCGACGTCCACGACGTGAACGGTAGCCGGGACTCATCGGGTCCGGAGCCGATCCGCCGCGATGCCGTCGCCATAGTGACCTCAGGACAGAGAGCGCGTGGTCGCTATTGCGTCGGCGGCCAGCCTCTCGGCCTCCGCGCATGTGCGCTCGATCGACGGTGACGCACCGTTCCGGTCGACGCCGACTGCTTGGACCTGGATGCGCATCAGTGCTCCGTCGGTCGCGTCGACGACGACCTCGCACAGCGGTGAGGTGGTCTCCCGGTCGGTGATGCGGACCGTGCCGAATCCGCCGATCTCTCCCACAGTCGATTTCGGTGATCCCACGGCCTCGATCGCATCCTGGGGGATCATCTGCACCCCGTAGCCGAAGTCTGCGGTCTGGAGGTCCGCCCATCCGCAGTCGGCGGTGACCGCGCCGCCGACGACGGGCCGCGACGCCCGTGCGTCCTCCTCGTCCAGCCGCCGGCTCGCGAGCTGCTCGGCCGTCAACGTCCGGCACGGATCGATCCGCATCACGTCGATCTCCTGCGGCCGCACCGGGAACGGCCCCGCGGACTCCACCGGTCCAGCGGAACACCCCGCCAGCACCAGCACCACCACGACCACCAGCAGCCGCGCCCCCATGCACCCTCCCGAGGTCCGGGCACAGACGCTAGCCGCCGCACCCCGCACCCCGCGGGTGATCCACTGCACCGGCGTCAGGGCAGGGTGAGGATCTCCGCGCCGTCCTCGGTCACGACGATCGTGTGCTCGAACTGCGCCACCCACGACTTGTCCTTCGTGACGACCGTCCAGTCGTCGTCCCAGGTGTCGTAGTCGATCCCGCCGAGGGTGATCATCGGCTCGATGGTGAACGTCATCCCCGGCTCGAGCACGGTGTGGACGTCGGGCTGGTCGTAGTGCAGGACGACCAGGCCGGAGTGGAACTCGTGGGCGATGCCGTGGCCGGTGAAGTCGCGCACCACGCCGTAGCCGAAGCGCTTGGCGTAGGACTCGATGACGCGACCGACCACGTTCAGCTCCCGCCCGGGGCGGACCGCCTTGATGGCGCGCATCGTCGCCTCACGGGTCCGCTCGACGAGCAGCCGCGCCTCCTCCGAGACCTCGCCGGCGAGGAAGGTCGCGTTCGTGTCGCCGTGCACGCCGCCGACGAACGCGGTGACGTCGACGTTGACCACGTCGCCGTCGTCGATCACGGTCGTGTCCGGGATGCCGTGGCAGATGACCTCGTTGAGGCTGGTGCAGCAGGACTTGGGGAAGCCGCGGTAGCCCAGCGTCGAGGGGTAGGCGTCGTGGTCGATCAGGAACTCGTGCACGACGCGGTCGATCTCGTCTGTGGTGACGCCGGGCCGCACGGTCTCCCCCGCGAGCCGCAGGGCCTGCGCCGCGATCCGGCCGGCGTGGCGCATGAGCTCGATGGTCTCCGGCGTCTGCACGTCACCCCGGCGGCTGCGCGCGGGGGCCGGCTTGCCGACGTACTCCGGGCGCGGGATGTGGGCCGGCACCTCACGGATCGGGGTCGGCGTGCCGGGGACGAGCAACGTGCGGGACGACATGCCCACCATGGTAGGCCCGCTCAGCGACCCGACGGGGCCCGCGGGGCCCGCATCCGGGCCACGGCGGCCGAGATCCCCCGCCAGCCCAGCAGCAGGACGGCCAGGGAGATCGTCGCCACGATCGCGAAGGACAGCGGCAGTCGCCCCAGGAAACCGAGCCGCAGCAGCAGGCCGACCACGACGGCTCCGGCCAGGACCACCGCCCCGGCCCGCAGCGACGCCGACGCCGCCCGCACCCACGGCGTCGCCCAGGCCGCCGCCGCGCCCAGCGCGAACGGCAGCGCCGTCCCGACGAGGCCGACCAGGCTGTCGGCCTCGGCGTGGCTCAGCCGCCCGATCGCGGCGAACACCACGACGGCGACGAGGTCGGCCACGAACGCCAGGGCGGGGATCCGGCTGGGGTGCACGACGACCAGGGTAGGCCCGCGGGCAAGGCTCCCCTGACCGCCGGTCTCAGCGCGGGACGCCGGCGAGGAACCGGGCCGTCATCTGCACCGCCGGGCCGGACGACCCGCCGTCGACGATGAGCGTCGCGAACGCCAGGTCGCCGCGGTAGCCGGTGAACCAGCCGTGCGAGCGGTTGGTGCCGTCCGGGCCGGCGTACTCGGCCGTGCCGGTCTTGCCGTAGACCTCGCCCTGCCCGTTCGCGGCGGTCGCGGTGCCCGAGGTCACGACCGCGCGCATCATCGGGCGCAGCTGGTCGAGCACCGCGCGGTCCGGGGTGCCCGGGGCGATCGTCGCCTCGGTCGTCGCCCCCCGGATCAGCGACGGCGTCACCGGCGCCCCGTGCGCGACGGTCGCCGACACCATCGCCATGCCGAACGGCGAGGCGAGCACGTCGCCCTGGCCGAAGCCGTCGCTGGCGCGCTGCAGGTCGTCGGTGGCGGGCGAGACGGTGCCGGTGATCGTCGTCATGCCGGGGATGCGCCAGTCGGCACCGAAGCCGAGCGCGCGGGCCGCGCCGGGCAGGCCGTCGGCGGGCAGGCCGAGCGCGAGCCGGGAGAACGTGGTGTTGCACGACTGCGCGAACGCCTCGGTCAGCGGCACCGTCCCGAGCACGAAGGAGTCCTCGTTGGGGATCGTGCGCCCGTCGATGACGGTGGTGCCCGGGCACTCGACCGGGCTCTGCGGGGTCAGGTTCTCCGCGGGCATCGCGCCGTACGCGGTGACGATCTTGAACGTGGAGCCCGGCGGGTAGCGGCCGGTCAGGGCGAGCGCACCGTCGCGGTCGGCGGCGGCGTTCTGCGCCACCGCGAGCACCGCGCCGGTGGAGGGCCGGACGGCCACGATCATGGCCTGGCGGGAGTCGGCGTCGACGGCGGCCTGCGCGGCGTCCTGGACGCGGCGGTCCAGCTCCAGCGTGACGGGCCTCCCGGGCCCGGCGGGCTGCCCGGCCACGGAGCGGACGGTCTCGCCACGGGCCCCGACGACGTCGACCGACCAGCCCGGGGTCCCGCCTGCGGCCCTGTCGATGTCGGCGCGGGCGCCCTGCACGAGCTGCCCGGCGAACCCGGAGTCCGGCGGCAGCAGCCGCGTCGAGGAGACGAACCGCACCCCCGGCAGGTCGTAGATCCGGTCGCGGACCCGCTGGTAGTCGGCGTCGCGCAGGACGGCGACGGTGTAGGCCTGCCCGTCCGGGGTGGCGTTCGCGCCCGCGGTGACGCTGGCCGCGGTGATCGCCGGGTCGATCCCGTTCAGCGCGGAGCCCAGGCCGGCCGCCGCGTCCGCCACCCGGGCCTTGTCCAGGGTCACGGTCACGACCGGGGTCGGGGCCAGCAGCGTGGCTCCCGTGGAGTCGAGCACGGGTGCGGGCGCGGCGGTGACGGTGCGCGCCACCGGGCGCTGGCCGTCGGCCAGGCCGGGTGCGAACGCGGCCGGCGACCACGTGACGGCCCAGCCGGTGTCGTTGCCCGCGGTGTCCTCGGCCGTGGCCAGCGGCAGGTCGAGGGTGTAGTTCCAGATGCGGCCCCCGCCGAGGTCCCAGGCGACCTCGACGGTGGAGGTGGCGCGGTCGCCCTCGGTGCGGGTGCCGGTGACCCGGGCCGTCATCGCGGTCGCGCCGAGGTCCTCGCGGGCCTTCTGCAGGTAGGCGCCTGCGGTGCCGGCGTCGCTGGTGTAGACGGCGGCGCCGGGCGCGTCCCCGGCGGCCCAGGCCCTCACGTAGCGCTCGGCCGTCGTGCCCGGACCGCCCCAGGGGCGCAGCAGCGCGACGACGACACCGGCCGCGACCAGGACGACGATCGCGGTGGCGAGGACCAGGGGACGCCGGCGCAGGGTGGCGAGCACGATGGTCGAGTATGCCGCCCCCCGCGTGAGGTCCCGGTGGCCGGGCCCGGTGCTCAGAACAGGACGGTCGCGAACCGCGCGGTCTGCACGAACCCCACCCGCCGGTAGGCGGCCCGGGCCGGGGCGTTGAACGCGTTGACGTAGAGGCTCGCGCGCCGTCCCATCGCGGCGAGCGCGACGGCGACGGCGGAGGTCCCGGTCGTCCCGAGGCCGTGTCCGCGCCAGGCCGGGTTCACCCAGACGCCCTGGATCTGCCCGACCGTGCGCGACAGCGCCCCGATCTCGGCCTTGAACACGACCTCGCCGTCGTGGAAGCGGGCGAAGGCGCGCCCGGAGGTGATGAGCTCGGCGACCCGCGCGCGGTACCCGGCGCCGCCGTCGCCCTCGCGGGGGTCGACGCCGACCTCCTCGGTGAACATCGCGACGGCGGCCGGCAGGTAGCGGTCCAGCTCGTCGATGCGGACCGGGCGGACCTGCGGGTCCGGCGCGATCGACGGCGGCCGGTCCAGGGTCATCAGCGGCTGGTCGGGCCGGACCTCGCGGGCCGGGCCCCACACCGGGGAGAGCTCCTCCCACAGCGGCAGCACCAGCTCGGCGCGGCCCACCAGCGACGAGCAGACCCGCCCGGCCCGCCGGGCGCGGTCGGCGAAGGCCCGGATGGCGGCCCGGTCGCCGCGCAGCGGCACCAGGTTGGCCCCGGAGAAGCACAGGCCGTCGGCGGGGGCACCGTAGGACCACAGCTCGCCGCCCAGGCGCCACGGGTCGAGACCGACGGCCTCGACGCGCGAGGCGACCATGCACGCGGCGACCGGATCGGCGTCGAGCGCGTCGTGCACCCCGGAGCGGTGACGATCGTCGAGAAGCCGTGCCCCGGCCACCCTCAGCACGGGTTCATCATGCCACGCCGGGTGCTCCTCAGCCGACGGTCACCTGCGGTTCACCGGTGGCGCCGTCGACGGGCTCGCCCATCTCCTCGGCGAGGCGCATGGCCTCCTCGATCAGCGTCTCGACGATCTTGTGCTCGGGCACGGTCTTGATGACCTCGCCCTTGACGAAGATCTGGCCCTTGCCGTTGCCGGAGGCGACGCCGAGGTCGGCCTCGCGGGCCTCGCCGGGGCCGTTGACGACGCAGCCCATGACGGCCACGCGCAGCGGGACCTCCATGCCGGACAGCCCGGCGGTGACCTCGTCGGCGAGGGTGTAGACGTCGACCTGGGCGCGCCCGCAGGACGGGCAGGAGACGATCTCGAGCTTGCGCGGGCGCAGGTTCAGCGACTCCAGGATCTGCTGGCCGACCTTGATCTCCTCGACCGGCGGCGCGGACAGCGAGACGCGGATCGTGTCGCCGATGCCCTGGCGCAGCAGCGCACCGAACGCGACGGCGGACTTGATCGTGCCCTGGAACGCGGGCCCGGCCTCGGTGACGCCGAGGTGCAGCGGGTAGTCGCACTGCTCGGCGAGCAGCTCGTAGGCGCGCACCATGACGACCGGGTCGTTGTGCTTGACCGAGATCTTGATGTCGTGGAAGTCGTGCTCGGCGAACAGGCCCGCCTCCCACATGGCCGACTCGGCGAGCGCCTCGGGCGTCGCCTTGCCGTACTTGTCCATCAGGCGCTTGTCGAGCGAGCCGGCGTTCACGCCGATCCGGATCGGCGTGCCGTGGTCCTTCGCGGCCTGCGCGATCTCCTTGACCTGGTCGTCGAACTTGCGGATGTTGCCGGGGTTCACGCGGACCGCGGCGCAGCCGGCCTCGATCGCGGCGAAGACGTACTTCGGCTGGAAGTGGATGTCGGCGATCACCGGGATCTGCGACTTCTTCGCGATCGCGGGCAGGGCCTCCGCGTCGTCGGCGGACGGGCACGCGACCCGGACGATGTCGCAGCCCGCGGCGGTCAGCTCGGCGATCTGCTGCAGGGTCGCGTTGACGTCGGAGGTCAGGGTGGTCGTCATGGACTGGACGGAGATGGGGTGGTCGGATCCGACGCCGACCGGTCCGACCTGCAGCTGCCGGGTCCTCCGGCGCGGGGCCAGGGTCGGCGCGGGCGCGGACGGCATACCCAGGGAGACGCTCACGGCCTCCACTATCCCACCGTGGCGCGGCGACCGCCGTACCCGGTGAGGGGCGGCACTGCGTGCTCGTGCGCACTCCCCGGTCCCCCGGCACCGGCGGTGCGCGCGGGCACCTAGGTCCGGCCCTGGTTCTCCTGGGCGTCCTGCAGGGTCGAGCTGTGCGGCAGCCAGGTCGCCAGCTCGACCGGCCAGCCGTCCTCGGCCAGCACGCGGACGACGGCGGGGTCGTCGTCGAGGATCATCGCGATCTCCCGCTCGCGGGCGAGCAGCCGCAGCACCTCGCGCTTGACCCAGCGGGCGGGGCGGTGGTCGTCGTCGGGGCGCATGAACAGCGGTCCGGTCGGCAGCCCGACGCGGGCGAGCCAGGTCTCGGTGAGCCGCCGGTTCCGCTCCGGACGCCCGGTCAGGTAGACGACGTCGTGGTCGGCCTGCGCCGCGCGCAGCCGTTCCGCGCCCTCGTCGAGCAGCGGGTCGGCGTGCGCGGCGGCGAAGAACTTCTCCCAGCGGTGCACGTCGAGGAAGTGCAGCCGGTGCGAGACGTCGGCGAGGACGCCGTCGATGTCGAAGACCGCCAGCGGGCGGTGGTCGGCCGGCCGGGTCACCCGAACAGCCGCACCGGGTTGACGACGTCGGCGATGGCCACCATCACCGAGAACCCCAGGAACAGGATCACGAACACGTAGGCGAACGGCAGCAGCTTGGCCGCGTCCACCGGACCGGGGTCCGGGCGGCCGAGCAGCTTCGCGGTGTTGCGCTTGATCGCCTCCCAGATCGCCGGGACGATCTGCCCGCCGTCCAGCGGCGGGATGGGCAGGAGGTTCAGCAGGAACAGCGACAGGTTCACCGCGGCCAGCATGTTGAGGAACAGCGACACGTCCTGCTGCCAGGGCACGTCCTGCTGGGCGAGGATCTCGCCGCCGATCCGCGAGACGCCGACGACGCCCATCGGGCTGTCCTGCCCGCGTTCCTCCCCGAGGAAGGCGGCGCCGAACACGGCCGGGATCCGGGACGGGATCGCGACGACGGCCTCCGCGGTGCGGGCGACGCCGTTGCCGATCTGCGCGAGCGTCTCGCCCGCGGTGAGCGACTGGTAGCTCGTGTCGAGCAGCACGCCCATGTACCCGGCCGTGACGGTCGCGTCCGGGTTCTCGAGGTCCCGCGCGGACACGGTGTTCGGGATGATGTCGACGGTCAGCGGGATCTCCCGCCCGGCCCGCTCGACGACGACCGGGGTCGGTCCCGAGGAGGCGCGGATCGCGTCCTGCACCCCGGTGCCGTCGTCGGGGCCGAACCGCTGGTCGCGGACGGCGACGATCCGGTCGTCGGGCTGCACGCCGGCGGCCAGCGCGGGTGCCTGCGGCGCCCCGGCCGGGCAGCGGTCCGGCGGGGCCTGGCCCTGCACCGCGACGGCGGGCAGGACGCACTCCTCGAGCGCGGTGATCTGCGTGGTCGCGGCGGGCATACCGACGCCCATCAGCGTCACGAAGAACAGCGCGACCGCGAGGACCAGGTTCATGAACGGCCCGGCGAACATGACGACGATCCGCTTCCACGGCGCGCGCGTCCAGAACTGCCGGTCGGCGTCCTGCGGCAGCACGTCGGCCTGGGACTGGCGGCGCGCGTCGTCCATCAGGCCCTGGAACGGGCCGGTGCGCCGGTTGCGGCCCAGCGTGCCGCCCCGCGCCGGCGGCAGCATCCCGATCATGCGGACGTAGCCGCCGAGCGGGATGGCCTTGATGCCGTACTCGGTCTCGCCGCGACGGACCGAGAAGACGGTGCGCCCGAACCCGACCATGAACTCCGGCACCTTGATGCCGAACCAGCGGGCCGTCGTGAAGTGCCCGAGCTCGTGCCAGGCGATCGACAGCAGCAGCCCGACGAAGAAGATCGCGATCCCGACGACCGTCCAGACGATGGTCACGTTCCCGCCTTCTCGCGCGCGTGGGCGCGGGCCCAGGTCTCGGCAGCCAGCACGTCGTCCACGGTAGCCGGGTCACCCGTCCAGGCGTCGGCCGCCTCCAGCACCTCGCCGAGCAGGTCGGTGATCGCCGTGTAGCCGATCGCGCCGGCGACGAACGCCTCGACCAGCTCCTCGTTGGCGGAGTTGAGCACGGCGGGCAGGCAGCCGCCCGCGGTGCCCGCGGCGCGGGCGAGCCGCACGCCGGGGAAGGCGTCGTCGTCGAGCGGCTCGAAGGTCCAGCTCTGCGCGGTGTCCCAGCGGCACGGCGCCGACGCCCCGGCGATCCGGTCCGGCCAGCCCAGCGCCAGCGCGATCGGCAGCCGCATGTCCGGCGGCGACGCCTGCGCGATCGTCGAGCCGTCGGCGAAGGTGACCATCGAGTGCACGATCGACTGCGGGTGCACGGTGACGTCGATGCGCTCGTAGGGCACCCCGAACAGCAGGTGCGCCTCGATCACCTCGAGCCCCTTGTTCACCAGGGTCGCCGAGTTGATGGTGATGACCGGGCCCATCGCCCAGGTCGGGTGGGCCAGTGCCTGCTCGACGGTCACGTCGTGCAGCCCGTCGCGGGTACGGCCGCGGAACGGCCCGCCGGACGCGGTGAGCACCAGCCGGTCGACCTCGTCGGCGCGCCCCCCGCGCAGGCACTGAGCCAGCGCGGAGTGCTCGGAGTCGACCGGCACGATCTGTCCGGGCGCGGCCGCCGCGGTCACCAGCGGACCGCCCGCGACCAGCGACTCCTTGTTCGCCAGCGCGAGCCGGGCCCCGGTCGCCAGCGCCGCCAGGGTCGGGCCGAGCCCGCGCGAGCCGGTGATCCCGTTCAGCACGATGTCGGCGCGCGCTGCGGTGACCAGCTCCGTCGCGGCGTCCGGGCCGTCGAGCACCTCGACCCCGGGCAGCAGCGCCCGCAGCTCGGCCGCGGCGGCCGGCGAGGAGACCGCGACCCGGCCGACCCGGTGCTCGTGGGCCTGGGCGGCCAGCAGGCCGACGTCCGACCCCCCCGCGGCCAGGCCGGACACGGTGAACCCGCCGGCGCGGGTGATCACGTCCAGTGCCTGGGTGCCGATCGACCCGGTGCTGCCCAACACGACGAGTGACTTCATCACGGCACATCATCCTCGCCGTGCGAGCTGTGCGACGATGACCCCGCACGGAGCCCGAGCAGGAGGACACCCAGTGGCGAGCAAAGAGCTGGCGAGCAGCACCCGAGAGGTCGCGATCCGGTCGGGCGTCGACCCGGCGGACGAGCCGTCGGTGGACTGGGGCTGGCACCAGAACTTCCACCGGGGCCTGCCGATCGCGGCCGCGGTCACCGGCATCGTGCTGCTGCTGTTCACGATCGGCCACCCGGTCAGCTGGACCGAGTTCCTGTTCTCGGCCGTGCCCGCCGCGGTCTGCCTGATCGGCGCCGTCGCGTACCCGATCCACCGGCGCCGTCGCCGCTACTGAGCGCCGTCCCCCTCTCCCCCGATGGCCGCGCGCGACGCGGGTGAGCCGGTCGAGCTGACGATCGGCGACCGCGTCGTGCGGCTGTCGAGTCCCGACCGCGTCTACTTCCCGGAGCGGGGCGAGACCAAGCGCGACCTCGCCGAGTACTACATCGCCGTCGGCGACGGGATCGTCCGCGCCCTGCGTGACCGGCCGTGCATGCTGCACCGCTTCCCCACCGGCGTCACCGGGGAGAAGGTCCACCAGAAGCGGCTGCCGCGCGGCGCCCCGGACTGGGTGCGCACCGTGCGGGTGCACTTCCCGCGCTACAACCGCACCGCCGACGAGCTGTGCGTCGCGCACCCCGCCGACGTCGTGTGGGCGGTGCAGATGTCGACCGTCGAGTTCCACCCGTGGAACTCCCGCGCCGCCGACGTCGAGTCCCCCGACGAGTGGCGCATCGACCTCGACCCGATGCCCGAGGCGTCCTGGGCCGACGTCCGCCGGGTCGCCGGCGTCGTGCACGAGGTGCTCGACGAGCTCGGCGCGACCGGCTTCCCGAAGACCTCCGGCGGCTCGGGCCTGCACGTCTACGTGCGGATCCCGCCCGACCACGGCTTCACCGACGTCCGCCGGGCCGCACACGCCTTCGCCCGCGAGGTGGAGCGTCGCTGCGACCGCGTCGACCTGTCCTGGTGGCGCAAGGACCGCGACCCGGCCGCGGTCTTCGTCGACTACAACCAGAACGCCCGCGACCACACGATCGCCTGTGCCTACTCGGTGCGTGGCACCCCGGACGCACGGGTCTCGGCGCCGGTGCGCTGGGCGGAGATCGACGACTGCGAGCCGCGGGACTTCACCATCGCCACCGTCCCGGCCCGCGTCGCCGAGCTCGGCGACCTGCACGCCGAGATCGACGAGGCCGTCTTCGCGATCGAGCCGCTGCTTCAGTGGGCGGACCGCGACGAGCGCGACGGCGCCGCGGTGCCCGAGGAGACCGGTCTGCCCGATCTCGACGGCTAGGACCGCGGGCACCCCCGGTCCCGGGCCCGGGCGCGCAGCCGCCCGAACTCGGCGGTCATCGCCGCCCGCGACCAGTGCGCGTTGAGGCCCGAGGGGTTCGGCAGCACCCACACCCCGGTCGCGCCGAGCCGTTCCGGCTGCTCTCCCACCGTCGCGTCGCGCCGCCCGAACGCGGTCCGGTAGGCGCCGATCCCGACCACGGCCAGCCAGGCGGGGGCGCGGTCGGCGACCAGCCCGCGCAGGCGCTCGCCGCCCGCGCGCAGCTCGTCGTCGGTGAGCTCGTCGGCGCGGGCGGTCGCGCGGGCCGCCATGTTGGTGATGCCGAGCCCGAGCCCGGCCAGTGCGCTCTGCTCACTGGGGCGCAGCAGCCGCGGGGTGAACCCGGACTCGTGCAGCACCGGCCAGAAGCGGTTGCCGGGACGGGCGAAGTGGTGCCCGGTCGCCGCCGAGACGAGCCCCGGGTTGATCCCGCAGAACAGCACCCGCAGCGGCGGGTCGCCCGGGCCGGGCAGGACGTCGTCGACGGTGGCGTCGCGGGCCGCCTCCAGCGCGGCCCGGTCCGGAAGTCGTCCCACACCGCTCAGTCTGGCCGATCCGGCCGGTCCACCCACGGACGGGCGAGCCGGGGTGCTCGCGCCGCCGATCGAGAGGAGACTCGTCCGCCGTGGACCTGCCCGTGATGCCCCCGGTGAAGCCGATGCTGGCCAAACCCGCCCCCGCCATCCCCGCGGGCAGGCTCTACGAGCCCAAGTGGGACGGCTTCCGCTCGATCGTCTTCCGCGACGGCGACGAGGTCGAGATCGGCTCCCGCAACGAGCGCCCGCTGACCCGCTACTTCCCCGAGGTCGTCGAGGCGGTGAAGGAGCACTTCCCGCCGCGGGCGGTGGTCGACGGCGAGATCGTCGTCGCCTCCGGGAACGCACTGGACTTCGAGGCGCTCCAGCAGCGGGTCCACCCCGCGGCCAGCCGGGTGCGGCTGCTGTCGACCGAGACGCCGGCGTCGTTCGTGGCCTTCGACCTGCTGGCCCTCGGCGACGACGACCTCACCGCGCGCCCGTTCGCCGAGCGCCGCGCGCTGCTGGCGGAGGCGTTCGCCGGCGTCGCCCCGCCGGTGCACCTCACCCCGGTCACCGACGACACCGCCACCGCGCGCCGCTGGTTCGAGAAGTTCGAGGGCGCCGGGCTCGACGGGCTCATCGCGAAGGACCCGGCCGGGACCTACCAGCCCGACAAGCGGGTCATGACCAAGATCAAGCACGAACGGACCGCGGACTGCGTCGTCGCCGGGTACCGGGTGCACAAGTCCGGACCGGACGCGGTCGGGTCGCTGCTGCTCGGGCTGCACGACTCCCGCGGGGTGCTCGTCTCGGTCGGCGTGGTCGGGGCGTTCCCGATGGCGCGGCGCCGCGAGCTGATGGCCGAGCTGCAGCCGCTGGTCACCGACTTCGACCACCACCCGTGGGCCTGGGCGAGGCAGATGGAGGGCGAGCGCACCCCGCGCAAGTCCGAGACGAGCCGGTGGAACGCGGGCAAGGACCTGTCGTTCGTGCCGCTGCGCCCGGAGCGGGTGGTCGAGGTCCGCTACGACTACATGGAGGGCGAGCGGTTCCGCCACACCACCCAGTTCGTGCGCTGGCGGCCCGACCGCGACCCCGCCTCCTGCACCTACGAGCAGCTCGAGCACCCGGTGAACTTCGACCTCGCGGAGGTGCTCGCCGGGCGCGGATGATCGGCAGGAGTGGCGCAGCGGGGGCACTGGACTCGCCGGCACACTCCACTCCCGGCGATCATGGACGGTCGGTCGTTCGCCGGCGCGACCGTTCCGCGTGGTTCGGCCGTGGCCGGGGACGCGCCGCGGCACCCTGCACCGGGTGCGTTACCAGGACGTCCTGCGCCACCAGGACGGCGTCATCAGCCGGGAGCAGGCGCGCCGCTGCGGGACGAGCGCGTTCGTGCTGCGCGGCAGGGTCGCCCGCGGCGAGCTCACCGAGATCCACCCGGGCGTGTTCCGTTCGTCCGCACACCGGCCGACCGACGGCGCGACGCTGCTCGCCGCCGCACTGTGGGCGGGGCCGGACGCGACGCTGCACGGGCCGGGCGCCGCCGTCGCCCTCGGTCAGCTGCCCGCGCTCCCCCGCGGTGCGCCGGTGGACGTCACGGTGGGCCGACGGGTGCGCCGCACGGCACCTCCCGGGATCCGGCTGCGACGTCGCGACCTGCCCGCAGCCGACCGCGTCGGGGCGCGCGGGATCACCGTCACCTCCCCCGGGCTGACGGCGCTGGAGACGGCGGCCGCGCTGCCCGACGGCGCGGCGTTCCTCGACCGGGTCCTGCAGCGCGGCCTGTCCCTGGCCGAGGTCACCCGGGCCCACCACCGCAACCTGGGCGCGAGAGGGATGGCCCGGGCCGGGGACCTGCTGGTCGAGGCGGCCGACCGGGCCGACTCCCGCGCCGAGCGACGCCTGATCGGTCACCTGCGCCGGGCGGGCGTGGACGGGTTCGTGCGCGGCCTCGGGTTCCGGCGCTGGGAGATCGACATCGCGTTCCCGGCCCGGCGGCTCGCCGTCGAGGTCGACGGGTGGGCCTTCCACTCCGACCCGGCGCGCTTCCGTGCCGACCGGGCCAAGCAGAACGCCCTGGTCATGGCGGGGTGGACCGTGCTGCGCTTCACCTGGCACGACATCCGGGACCGGCCGGACGCCACCGTCGCCCGGATCGTCGGGGCGCTACGGCGATGATCGCCGGGAGTGGAGTGCCGGACGCAGCCCACTCGCCGGCACCCTCCACTCCCGCTGATCATGGTCGGCAGCCGCAGGACTCCCGGTGCACGAACCGGGTGGGCAGGCGCACCGAGCGCCGCGGCGCGTCGGGCTCGGCCATCCGCCGCAGCAGCAGCCGGACCGCCTCGCGCCCGATCGTCGCGAACGGCTGCGCGACCACGGTCAGGCGCGGGTGGAACACGTCGGCCCACGGGAAGTCGTCGAAGGCGACGAGCGCCAGGTCGCCGGGGATGCGCAGGCCGAGGTCGTGGGCGGCCTGGACCGTGCCGATCGTCATCGCGTTGTTGCCGGTGACCAGCGCCGTGGGCCGGTCGGCGGAGTCCAGCAGCTCACGCACGGCGCGGCGCGCCGCGTCGCTCTCCGACCGGCCCTCGACCAGCGGCCCGGGCCCGAGGCCCGCGCGCCGCATCCCGAGCCGGTAGCCCTCGACGCGCTCGACGGTCGTCGCGAGGCCCGGCTGGCCCTCGACGTAGCCGATGCGGGTGTGCCCGGCCCCGGCCAGGTGGGCGACGAGCCCGGCGACCGGCTCGACGTTCTCCGAGCCGACCTCGTCGTGCCCCGCCCCCAGCATCCGGTCGACCAGCACCGTCGGCACCCCCTGGGCGGCGAGCGCCTCCAGGGTGGCGGCCGAGTCCGCCGACGGGGCCAGCAGGACGCCGTCGACGCGGCTGCGCAGCCGCGCGACGGCCGTCGCCTCGTAGCCGGGGTCGTCGTGCGGGTCGGCGAGCAGCAGGGTGTGCCCGGCGGCGGCGGACTCGTCCTCGATCGCGTGCAGCAGCTCGCCGAGATAGGGGTTGGAGATCGCCGACAGGGCGAGCCCGACGGTGCGGGTGCGCGAGGTCGCGAGCGAGCGCGCGGCGGCGTTGGGCGTGTAGTGGACCTGCGCCATCGCGGCGAGGACCTGCTCGCGGGTGGCCTCGCGGACCGGCCGGGTGCCGTTCAGGACGTGCGAGACGGTCGCGGTGGAGACCCCGGCGAGCCGGGCGACCTCGGCCATGGTCGCGATGGCACACCTCCGGGGGTCACGGGTTGGCGACAGGGTACAGCCAAGCGGTTGCGCAAGCGGTTGCCCTGGACATACCGTGCACCGGTCCAGCCGGTGAACTGTGGCGGGGACCACACCCTCGCACACGCCGGCGCCCTCGACGACGAGGAGAGTCCCGTGCGCCCGAGAACCAGGTCGCGCCCCGCCGTTGTCACCGCGTTGCTGGCGGTGCTCGCCCTGGCGCTCACCGGGTGCGCCGGAGCAGGGTCGCTGGGCCTCCCGGAGGGGGCGAGGATCGTGACCATCGCGATCGTGTCCAACCCCCAGATGGAGGACGCGATCGAGCTCAGCCCGCGGTTCGAGGCCGAGAACCCCGGCATCAAGCTGCGCTTCGTCAGCCTGTCGGAGAACGAGGCCCGCGCCAAGATCACCGCGTCGGTCGCCACCGGCGGCGACGAGTTCGACGCGGTGATGATCTCCAACTACGAGACCCCGCAGTGGGCCCGCAACGGCTGGCTGGTCGACCTCGACCCCCTGATGGACGCCGCCTACGACCGCGACGACTTCACCCCCACCATCCGCGGCGCGCTCTCCGGCCCGGACGGGCACATGTACTCGGTCCCGTTCTACGGCGAGTCCGCGTTCCTGATGTACCGCAAGGACCTCTTCGCGCAGGCCGGGCTGACCATGCCCGCGAAGCCGACCTGGGACGACGTCGCGCGCTTCGCCGACCGGCTCACCGACCGGCAGCAGGGCCGCGGCGGGATCTGCCTGCGCGGCAAGCCCGGCTGGGGCGAGGTCATGGCCCCGGTCGACGCGATGATCAACTCCTACGGCGGCCGCTGGTTCGACGAGCAGTGGAACGCCCAGCTCACCTCGCCCGAGGTGCGGCGCGCGGTGAACTTCTACGTCGACCTCGTCCGCCGCGACGGCCAGGCCGGCGCCGCCGGATCCGGGTTCTCCGAGTGCGGCAACCAGTTCAGCCAGGGCAACACCGCGATGTGGTTCGACGCCACCGTCGCCGCGGGTCTGCTGGAGGACCCGGACCAGTCCAACGTCGCCGGCAAGGTGGGCTACGCGCCCGCGCCGACCGGCGTCGACGGCCAGTCCTCGGGCTGGCTGTACTCCTGGGCACTGGCCATCCCCCGCACCACCGCGGAGAAGGGCCCCGAGCAGGTCGACGCGACCTGGAAGTTCCTGTCCTGGATGACGTCCAAGCCCTACCAGCAGCTGGTCGGCGAGGAGCTCGGCTGGACCTCCGTCCCGCCCGGCGCGCGGCAGTCGACGTACCGGATCCCCGAGTACGTCGCCGCGTCGCGGGCCTACGCACCGCAGACCCTGGCCGCCATCAACGCCGCCGACCAGGACCGCCCCACCCGCGACCCGGTGCCCTACACCGGGCTGCAGTTCGTCGGGATCCCGGAGTTCCAGGACCTCGGCACCCGCGTCAGCCAGCAGATCTCCGCCGCCATCGCCGGGCAGCAGTCCGCCGACGAGGCGCTGGAGCAGGCCCAGCAGTACGCCGCGACCGTCGGCGAGTCCTACCAGCAGAGCGGAGGCGACCGGTGACCACCACAGAGGCCCCGCCGCAGGCGGCACCGGAACGGCAGACCTCGCCGGCCGCGGAACGCCGCGACGGCTGGATCCGGCGGGCACCGCTGCTGCCCGCGCTGATCTTCACGATCATCGTCACGCAGCTGCCGTTCCTGGTGACGATCTGGTACTCGCTGCAGTCCTGGAACCTGGTGCGCCCGGGCAGCCAGCGCTTCGTCGGGTTCGAGAACTACGCGACGGTGTTCACCGACTCGCAGTTCCGCGGCGTCGCGCTGAACTCGATCCTGCTCACCCTGGGCGCGGTCGCGATCGCGATGGTGCTCGGGCTGCTGATCGCGCTGCTGCTCAACCGCGCGTTCCTCGGCCGCGGCATCGTCCGCACCCTGATCATCACGCCGTTCCTCATCACGCCGGTCGCCGGCGCGCTGCTGTGGAAGTCGGTGCTGTTCGACCCCACCTACGGCCTGGTGAACTTCCTGCTCTCGCCGTTCGGCGCCGGGCAGACCGACTGGGTGTCGACGTTCCCGCGGGCCGCGGTGATCATCGCGCTGGTGTGGCAGTGGACGCCGTTCATGATGCTGCTGATCCTGGCCGGGCTCGGCTCGCAGCCGCCCGAGGTCCTGGAGGCCGCCCGGATGGACGGGGCGACCGGGTTCGCCGTGTTCCGCGAGGTCACGCTGCCGCACCTGCGCCGCTTCATCGAGCTGGGCGTCGTGCTCGGCGCGATCTACCTGGTCAACACGTTCGACACCATCTACATGATGACCCAGGGCGGCCCGGGCACGGCGTCGGCGAACCTGCCCTTCTACATCTACCAGCGGGCGTTCCTGGGCTTCGACATCGGCGAGTCCGCCGCGATGGGTGTCGTCACCGTGGTCGCGACGATCATCGTCGCGACCCTGGCCCTGCGCCTGATCTTCCGCAGCTTCTCCGCCGCCGAGGAGGCGTGATGACCGCCGTCGACGAACGCACCACCGCCACCCCGGCCGCGACGGCACCGCGCCGCACGTCGCGCGGGCCGGGGGCGCTGCTGAGCGTGCTCGCCTGGATCGTCGGGCTCGGGTTCTTCTTCCCGGTGCTGTGGATGGTGATGACCGCCTTCAAGACCGAGGCGCAGGCGGTCACCATCCCGCCCACGGTCTTCTTCGTGCCGACCTTCGACAACTTCGCCGAGGTGTTCGGCGGCGGGGTCGGCCCGTACCTGCTGAACTCGCTGTTCGCGACCGTCGCCTCGACGGTGCTGGTGCTGCTGCTGGGCACGCCGGCCGCGTTCGCGCTGTCGCTGCGGCCGGTGAAGAAGACCCAGGACGTGCTGTTCTTCTTCATCTCCACCAAGATGCTGCCGGTCGTCGCCGCGATCGTCCCGATCTACGTCGTCGTGAACTACCTGGGCGCGCTCGACAACATCTGGACGCTGATCGTGCTCTACACCGCGATGAACCTGCCGATCGCGGTGTGGATGATGCGCTCGTTCTTCCTCGAGGTCCCCAAGGAGCTGCTGGAGGCCGCGAGCATGGACGGGGCCTCGCTGTGGCGCTCGCTGCGCGAGGTGGTCCTGCCGATCATCTCCCCCGGCATGGCCGCCACCGCGCTGATCTGCAGCATCTTCGCGTGGAACGAGTTCTTCTTCGCGGTGAACCTGACCGCCTCGCGGGCCGCGACCGTGCCCGTCTACCTGGTCGGGTTCATCACCTCGGAGGGGCTGTACTTCGCCAGCCTCTGCGCGGCGGCCACCGTCGCCGCGCTCCCCGTCGTCATCGCGGGGTGGATCGCCCAGAACAAGCTCGTGCAGGGCCTGTCCTTCGGGGCCGTCAAGTGACCGTGTTCGTGAACAGGATGGGAGCCCGCCGTGGCTGACGTGGTGTTCGACCAGGCGTCCCGGATCTACACCCCGGGCGCCAAGCCGGCCGTCGACCGGCTGGACCTGACCATCGAGGACGGCGAGTTCGTCGTGCTCGTCGGGCCGTCCGGCTCGGGCAAGTCGACGGCGCTGCGCATGCTCGCCGGGCTCGAGGAGATCGACGGCGGCTCGATCCGCATCGACGGCGAGAACATGGTCGGGGTCGCCTCCCGCGACCGCGACATCGCCATGGTCTTCCAGAACTACGCGCTGTACCCGAACAAGACCGTCGCGGAGAACATGGCGTTCCCGCTGAAGATGGCCGGGATCGACAAGTCCGACCGGGCCGTCAAGGTCAAGGAGGCGGCGGAGATCCTCGGCCTCACCGACTACCTCGACCGCAAGCCGCGCGCGCTGTCCGGCGGGCAGCGCCAGCGCGTGGCGATGGGCCGGGCGATCGTGCGCGAGCCGCGGGTCTTCCTGATGGACGAGCCGCTGTCGAACCTCGACGCCAAGATGCGCGTGCAGACCCGCACCGAGATCGCCGCGCTGCAGCGACGGCTCGGCGTCACCACCGTCTACGTCACCCACGACCAGGTCGAGGCGATGACGATGGGCGACCGGGTGGCGCTGCTCGCCGACGGCAAGCTGCAGCAGTTCGCCTCCCCGGCCGACCTCTACGACCGGCCGCAGAACGCGTTCGTCGCCGGGTTCATCGGGTCACCGGCGATGAACCTGTTCCGCGCGCGGGTCACCGAGCGCGGGGTCACCCTGGCCGGTCGCGAGGTCGCGCTGCCGCAGGACGTCCGGTCGACGATCGGGTCGAAGCAGCTCACGGAGGTGACGCTGGGCATCCGGCCCGAGCAGTGGACCGTCGCCCCGGACGGCGGCGAGGGCATCCCGGCCCGCGTCGACGTCGTCGAGGAGCTGGGGTCCGACGCCTACCTCTACGGCACCCTCGCCGAGTCCTCCGGGGACCTGTCGGCGACGGCGTCGCTGACCGGCTCGCACGACGACTCCGTGGTCGTGCGGACCGCGGGCCGGACCGGGGCGCGGCGCGGCGACCGGGTGGCGCTCACGCCGTCCACCGAGGGGCTGCACCTGTTCCACCCCGAGACGGGCGACCGCCTCTAGACGGGTACCGCCCGGCGGTTCGAGGGGGCCGCCGGGCGGTCAGCCCGGGTGCGACGCGGCCAGCTGCCCGCAGGCGGCGTCGATCTCCTGGCCCCGGGTGTCGCGCACGGTGCAGGCGACGCCTCCCGCGCGGACCCGGCGCACGAACTCCTCCTCCACCGGCTTGGGCGAGGCGTCCCACTCGCTGCCCGGCGTCGGGTTCAGCGGGATGAGGTTGACGTGCACCCGGGACGTGCCGATGTGCTGCCGCAGGACCTTCGCCAGCATGTCGGCGCGCCACGGCTGGTCGTTCACGTCGCGGATCAGCGCGTACTCGATGGAGACCCGGCGCCCGGTGGTGGTCGCGTAGCGGCGCCCGGCGTCGAGGACCTCGGCGACCTTCCACCGGTTGTTGACCGGCACGAGGGTGTCGCGCAGCTCGTCGTCCGGGCAGTGCAGCGAGATCGCCAGGGTGACCGGCAGGCCCTCCTCGCGCAGCCGGTCGATCGCCGGGACCAGGCCGACCGTGGAGACGGTGACGCCGCGCGCCGAGATGCCCAGCCCGTCGGGGGCGGGCTCGGTGATCCGGCGGACGGCGGCGACGACCCGCTTGTAGTTCGCCAGCGGCTCACCCATGCCCATGAACACGACGTTCGACAGGCGGGTGGGCTCGTCGAGCACGCCGTCGCGGGCCTGCGCCGCGGCGCGGCGGACCTGGTCGACGATCTCGGCCGTCGACAGGTTGCGCTGCAGGCCGCCCTGGCCGGTCGCGCAGAACGGGCAGGCCATGCCGCAGCCGGCCTGGCTGGAGATGCACACCGTCGCGCGGTCCGGATAGCGCATGAGCACGCTCTCGGCCAGCACGCCGTCGTGGCCGCGCCACAGCGTCTTGCGGGTGGCGCCGCCGTCGCACGCCTTCTCGGTCAGCGGGGTGACCAGCGGCGGGAGCAGCGGGCGCAGCTTCTCCCGGACCTCGCCGCCGAGGTCGCTCATGGCCTCGAGGTCGTCGGTGAGCCGGCCGAACCAGTGGCGGGCCAGCTGGTCGAGCCGGAACGTCGGCACGCCGAGCTCCGCCGCGACGGCGGCACGGTCGGCCGGGGCGACGTCGGCGAGATGGCGGGGCGGCGTGCCGCGGCGGGGTGCGTCGAAGACGAGCGGGAGGCTGGACATGGCACCCACCAGTGTGCCAGCCCCGCCCGCGGTCAGCGGATCCCGGGGATCCGCACGTTGTAGCGGCGCGACAGGTCCAGCAGGATCCCGAGGCGCCGCGCGGCGGCCACCCACAGCACGAGTGCCGCGCCCATGCCGATGACCGGGACCGCCGAGCCGGTGCCCTGACCGGTCCAGGTCAGCGCCAGGAACGCCCCGAACGCGGCGATGACCAGCACCAGCCCGCCCGTCGCGACCAGGCTGCGCTCCTCCAGCACGGTGGAGGCCTGGATCAGCAGCACGCCCACCAGGGCCGCGGACAGCGCCGTGGCCAGCTCGCCGTAGCCGACCAGCGACAGCAGCGTCGGCAGCAGCACGATCCCCGCCGCCCCGATCAGGATCAGGCGCTGCATCCGGCGCTTGCGCTCGGGGTGCAGGGTGACCGCGGTCGCGGCGTTGCGCCGCCGCACGATCCACAGGTACGCGGTGAGGAAGATGCCCAGGGCGATCAGGACGCTGGCGAGACCGCTCGCCAGGGCCCCCGCGCCGACCGCCCAGGCGAGCAGGCCCAGGACGATCTCCAGGCTCGGCGCGGGGACGCCGAGCGACGGCTGGCGCATCGTGTACGGCATGCACCCACGGTAGCGAGAGCGGCGTCCGGGCCGGCGCGGGTGTCGCGCAACGCGACACCCGTCACGCCGCGAATCGGACACCGTGGGAGGCTCGGGGGGTGCCCGGGTCCCCGACTCCCGGGCCGCCACCACCACACCGCCGGGCGCGCCCGGCCGTCCCCGGGAGTGCCATGACCCCCCACCCGACCTCCTCCCCCGCCGGCGAGCGGGACGAGCCCCGCACCCGCGGGCCCGTCCTCGGCCGCCGCGCCGTCGTCGCCGGGGCCGGCATCGCCGCCGTCGGCGCGGTCGCGGCCTGCAGCAGCGGCGGGAGCACCACCGCCGACTCCGGCGGCCAGGCGCAGACCGGCGACGCCCCGCAGGGCTCCCCCGGCACCGCGCTCGGCCCGGCCTCGGACGTCCCGGTCGGTGGCGGCAAGATCTACTCCGAGGAGCAGGTCGTCGTCACCCAGCCCACGCAGGGGCAGTACACGGGGCTGTCCGCCATCTGCCCGCACCAGGGCTGCACGGTCAGCCAGGTCACCGGCGGCCAGATCGTCTGCCCCTGCCACAACAGCCGCTTCTCCCTCGACGGCGCCGTGGTCGACGGCCCGGCCCAGCGCCCGCTGGACCCGCGCCGGGTCACCGTCGCGGACGGGTCGATCACCCTCGCCTGAGGCGTCCCCGGCGTCGCGTCACGGCAGGACGAGGCCGTCGGCGCGGCGCCGGACGTGCAGCCGGTAGCCTACCCGGACCGTGCGGTCGGCGACGTCGTCGATCGCCCGGCGGGCGGTGCGCACCGAGAACTCGATGCGCAGGACCTCCTCCAGGTCCGCGCGGCGCTCGAAGCGCCACGTCGAGAGCACCCGGCGCAGTGTGAAGCCCTGCGCGGCGAAGAAGCGGTCCACCGCCGGCGGGTCGTAGCGGGGCAGGTCGGCGCGCAGCCACGTGCCGTAGGGGCGGCGGGTGAAGTCGAGGTCGACGACGGCGAGAACCCCGCCCGGGCGCAGCACCCGCTCCGCCTCGGCCAGGCCGGGCTCGCAGCCGGGCCCGAAGAAGTACGCGGTGCGCGCGTGCACCAGGTCCGCCGACCCGTCGGGCAGCGGCAGGCGTTCCGCGCCGGCGGCGTGCACCGTGATCCGGTCGTCGCCGGCGACGCGGCGGCGGGCCCGCTCGACCAGCGGCGGGTGCGGCTCGACACCGGCGACGGTGGCGGCGCGCTCGGCGAAGCGCGGGAGGTGGAAGCCGTCGCCGCAGCCGACGTCGACGACGTCGGCGCCGTCCCAGCCGCCGGTCTCCTCGGCCAGCGCCGACCACAGGTCGCCGTCGGCGTCCTGGGCGCGGTTCTCGATCTCGTAGATCTCCGGCCAGTTCCAGATGTTCGGGCTCGGGATCGCGGGCCCGGCCTTCTGCTGACCGCCGAACCCGGGGTAACCGCGCCTCACGCGATCGGGACGACGATCCCGAGGATCGCCCACGCGACGAACGCGGTCGGCAGCAGCGAGTCCAGCCGGTCCATCAGACCGCCGTGGCCCGGCAGCAGGTGGCCCATGTCCTTGACCCCCAGGTCGCGCTTGACCAGCGACTCGACGAGGTCGCCGAGGGTCGCGGTCGCGACCATCAGCACGCCGACCACGGGGCCCCAGTACCAGTCGCCGTCCAGCAGCAGGCCGAGGCAGAGCGAGCCGGTGACCATGCCCGCGACGAGCGAGCCGGCGAAGCCCTCCCAGGACTTCTTCGGGCTGATCGTCGGCGCCATCGGGTGCCGGCCCGCGACGACGCCGGCGGCGTACCCGCCGACGTCGGAGGCGACCACGCAGAGCAGGAAGGTCAGGACGCGGCCCACGCCGTCCGGGGCCGTGGTCAGCTGCACGGCGAAGGCGACCAGCAGCGGGACGTAGACGGCGACGAACAGCGACGCGCTGATGTCGCGCAGGAAGTGCGCGGCGCCCGCACGCATCCGCCACAGCAGGCAGCCGAGCACGGTCGCGGCGAGCGCGATCGCGGCCCCGCGCAGCCCGAACGGCCACGACAGCCAGACGACGGCCTGCCCGCCGACGAGCAGGACCGGCAGCGAGACCCGGATGTCGGCGCCCCGGCGCAGCGCACCCGCGAGTTCCCAGGTGCCGACGGCGGTGACCGCGGCCAGCACCAGGACGAAGCCCTGCCGCACGACGAGCAGGCTCAGCAGGATGACGACGCCGAGACCGACGCCGACCGCGATCGCGGCGACCAGGTTGCGCCCGATGCGGGAGCGCTTGAAGCCCTTCTGTCCGCGGACCAGCGGCGGACCGTCGGGCGGCGGCGCGCCGGCCGGACCGTCACCCGGGAGCTCGGAGGTCACGGGGACGGCAGCGTCGGAGGAGGAGGGCACCGGGCTCAGACCTCGAGGAGCTCGGTTTCCTTGTTCTTGACCGCGTCGTCGATCTGTGCGACGTAGCGGTCGGTGACGGTCTGCAGCTCCTTCTCGGCGCGACCGACCTCGTCCTCGCCGGCCTCACCGTCCTTCTGGATGCGGTGCAGCTCGTCCATCGCCTTGCGGCGCAGGCCGCGGACGACCACGCGGGCGTCCTCGCCCTTGCCGCGGGCGACCTTGACCATCTCGCGGCGCCGCTCCTCGGAGAGGGCGGGGATGATCACGCGGATGATCTGGCCGTCGTTGGACGGGTTCACGCCCAGGTCGGACTCGGCGATCGCCTTCTCCAGCTGCTTGAGCTGGCTGGCGTCGTAGGGCTTGATGACCGCCATCCGGGCCTCGGGGATGTTCACCGAGGCGAGCTGGTTCAGCGGGGTCCAGGCGCCGTAGTAGTCCACGCTGATCCGGGAGAACATGTTCGGAGTCGCCCGGCCGGTGCGCACCGACGCGAGGTCGTCACGGGCGACCGTGACGGCCTTCTCCATCTTCTCCTCGGCGTCGAAGAGGGTTTCCTCGATCACGGTAGCTTCCCCCGGCCCTGGTCGTTCGCGCTGACGTTCTCGATCCTCTCACCCCCGGCCCGGGCGGTGCTGCGCGCACCACCCGGGCGGGGGCGGGGGATCAGTTCTGGCCGACCTCGAAACGGACGAAGTCGTTGACGGTCAGGCCGGCCTCGTCGGCGACGGCCTTGACCGACTTCTTCGGGTCCACGACGGAGGCCTGCTCCAGGAGCACGACGTCCTTGTAGTAGCCGTTGACCCGGCCCTCGACGATGCGGGGCAGGACCTGCTCGGGCTTGCCCTCCTCGCGGGCGGTGGCCTCCGCGATCTTCTTCTCGTTCTCCACGACGTCGGCCGGGACCTGGTCGCGGGTGAGGTACTGCGGGCGGGCCGCGGCGACCTGCATGGCGAGACCGCGGGCGGCCTCGGCGTCGTCGCCCTCGTAGGACAGCAGCACGCCGATCTGCGGGGGCAGGTCGGTGGCGCGCTTGTGCAGGTAGACGGCCGCCTGGCCGGCGACCTGGGCGTAGCGCTTGAGCTCGAACTTCTCGCCGATGCGGGCGGACAGGGCCTGGACGGCCTCGCCCACGGTGCCGTCCTCGAGCTTGGTCTCGCGCAGGGCGTCGAGGTCGGCGGGCTTCTGCTCGACCGCGGCGGCCAGGATCTTCTCGGCCAGCGCGATGAAGTCGTCGGACTTGGCGACGAAGTCGGTCTCGCAGTCCAGCTCGACCAGGGTGCCGCCGTCGGCGACGACCAGGCCGTTGGCGGTGGCGCGCTCGGCGCGCTTGCCGACGTCCTTCGCGCCCTTGATGCGCAGGAGCTCGACGGCCTTGTCGAAGTCGCCCTCGGACTCCTCGAGCGCCTTCTTGCAGTCCATCATCCCGGAGCCGGTGAGCTCACGGAGCCGCTTGACGTCGGCGGCGGTGTAGTTCGCCATCGGGTGTCTCTCGTCCTCTGGGTCGTGACGGGAACGGATGTCCGGGTCGCACCCGGCGCGCCCTGGTGGGGCCCGCCGGGTGCGCGCGCTCAGTTCTGGGTGCCGTTGCTGGTCGACGCCGGGGCGGCCGCGGCGGCCGCGCCGTCGCCACCGGCGGCGGCGAGGCTGGCACCGTCGGAGCCGACCTCGTTGCCCGCCAGCACGTCCTGCTCCCACTCGGCGAGCGGCTGCTCGGCGGTGGCCTCGCCACCCTCACCACGGCGCTGGCCGCGGGCGACCAGACCGTCGGCGGCGGCCTTGGCGATGACCTTGGTCAGCAGCGCGGCCGAGCGGATCGCGTCGTCGTTGCCCGGGATCGGGAAGTCGACCTCGTCCGGGTCGCAGTTGGTGTCCAGGATGGAGACGACCGGGATGTTGAGCTTCCGGGCCTCGCCGACGGCGATGTGCTCCTTCTTGGTGTCCACGATCCAGACCGCGGACGGGACCTTGGACATGTCCCGGATACCGCCGAGGGTCTTCTCCAGCTTGTCCTTCTCCCGGGTCAGGGTCAGGATCTCGCGCTTGGTGCGGCCCTCGAAGCCACCGGTCTGCTCCATCGACTCCAGCTCCTTGAGGCGCTGCAGCCGCTTGTGGACCGTCTGGAAGTTGGTGAGCATGCCGCCCAGCCAGCGCTGGTTGACGTAGGGCATGTTGACCCGGCCCGCCTCCTCGGCGATGACCTCCTGGGCCTGCTTCTTGGTGCCGACGAACATGATCGTCCCGCCGTGCGCGACGGTCTCGCGCACGAACTCGTAGGCGCGGTCGATGTACGACAGCGTCTGCTGGAGGTCGATGATGTAGATGCCGTTGCGCTCGGTGAGGATGTAGCGCTTCATCTTCGGGTTCCAGCGACGGGTCTGGTGCCCGAAGTGCACGCCGCTGTCGAGCAGCTGCTTCATGGTGACGACGGCCATGGCCTGCGTTCACCTCTCGGTCGGGCGCGGCGGGTGCCGCGCGAGCGGTTGCGTGGGCCCACCGGCAGGTGGACCACCCTGGCGCCCGCGGCGGGGCCGGACCCGGTGGCCCGTGTCGCGTGGTGCTGCGACGACGGGATCGCGGGACCGCCCGGCCTCCGCTCCCGGCGCCGGACCCCGGAGGGACGGTGCGCCGGGCGAGCGGGCGCGCGAAGTCACCACGACGAGCGTGGTGCGGGGACCAGTGTACGCCGGGGCCCGCGGGGCGATCGCGGCGGAGCCCGGTTGCGGGGTGCTCCGTCCACAACCGGCGGGTACGTCCACAGCCGGGCACTCCGCCGTGGCGACGAGCGGTCGTCGACGCAGGCTGGACGGGTGTCCTCCCGCTCCTGCGACGCGTCCGCCGAGTCCAGCCGCCCCGCCGACCCCGTCCACCCCGCCGGGACCGCCGGCTCCGTGGCCCCCGGTGCGCCGCCGCACCCGGCTGTCCCGCCGCCGGGCGGCTCCGCCACCGCGGGGTCCCGGACGGCGTCCCTGGCCGGGGCCCGGCCGCGGGCGGTGCTGCGGGTGCTCGTGGGGCTCGCCGCCGTCGTGGTGACGGTGCTCGCGCTCGGGCCGCCGGGGCCGGCGGCGGCCGCCGAGCCGGCGCCACCCGCGGGCCCCGCCCCGCCGGCCCGGCCGCCCGGCGCGGGGATCCCGGCCCCGGGGGCCGACTACTCCTGGCCGCTGCTGCCCGCGCCCGCGGTCACCGCGCTGTTCCGCAAGCCCGCGTTCCGCTTCGGCCGCGGGCACCGCGGCGCGGACCTGGCCGGGACACCGGGGCAGGCGGTGCTCGTCGCGCGGGAGGGCGTGGTCGTGTTCGCCGGGCGGATCGCCGGACGCGGGGTGGTGTCGGTCGACCACCCCGACGGGCTGCGGAGCACCTACGAGCCGGTCACCGCGGGCGTCGCCGCCGGGGACCGGCTCGCCGGCGGTGACCCGGTGGGGGCGCTGGAGCCCGGGCACCCGGGCTGTCCGGTCGCGGCCTGCCTGCACTGGGGCGTCCGGCGGGAACGCCTGGACCACCTCGACCCGCTGGTGCTGCTGCGCCCGCCGCGGGTACGGCTGCTGCCGTGGGACGGCGCGCCGGACCCGCCGGACCCGGTCGTGCTCAGCCTGCCAGCGCCGGTTCCAGCGACGCCCGCAGCCGGGTGATCATCCGGGCGTGCAGCTGGCACACCCGCGACTCGGTGACCCCGAGGACCCCGCCGATCTCGGCCAGCGTCCGGTTCTCGACGTAGTACAGGCGCAGGACCAGGCGGTCCCGCTCCCCCAGCCGGCCGATCGCGGCGCGTAGCTCGGCACCGGTCTCGCGGCGCACCGTGGCGGACACCGGGTCGGCGGTCTCGTCGGCGGGCAGCGTCGCGAGCGGGGAGCCACCGGCCGTTCCGGAGCCGAGGTCCTCGGCGCTGACCAGGTACATCGGCCGTCGCGCCAGGCGCAGGTCACGGATCGCGACGCCCAGCTCGGCGGCCAGCTCGCCGTCGGTCGCGGGGCGACCGGCGCGGAACTGGACGGCCTCGCGGGCCCGCTCGACCTCGCGGCTGCGGGCCCGCACGGTGCGCGGCACCCAGTCCTGCGCGCGCAGCTCGTCGAGCATCGCGCCGCGCACGCGCTGCACGGCGTAGGCCTCGAAGCGGATCCCGCGGGCCGGGTCGAACCGGTCGACGGCCTCCATCAGCCCGAACGTCCCGGACTGCAGCAGGTCCGCCAGCTCGATCGACGAGGGCAGCCGCACCGCGAGCTTCGTCCCGACCCCGCGGACCAGCGGCGCGTGGTGTTCGACCAGCCGCCGTCGCACGTCGGCGGCCCGGCCGGCCAGGAACAGCCGCCAGAGCGGCACGACGGCCGCCTCGACGGTCTCGATCAGGTGATCGCGCGGGCCGCCGGGCGTGTCGCGCCGCGGTTCGGCCGTCGCGGGGACCAGCGCGATCCGCGCCGCACCCGGGGCGGGCGAGGGCCGGTCGGTGGCCCGCACCCGTCCGAACGGCGCGAGGGGCAGGCCGTACGGACCGGCGCCGGGCGCGACCGGCAGCGGGTCGACGACGGTGCCGCGGTGGCCGTCCACCCCCGATGCGGTGCGGTCGAGGGCCGTGGCCAGGGCGATCGGGAACGCGTCGGGACGGTGCGGCGCCCGGGGGGCCACCTCACGCCCGAGGGTGGGCCTGGTCATGAACCACCTTCAGCCGGTCGACGGTCACATGCGTGTAGAGCTGTGTCGTCGACAGCGTAGCGTGACCGAGCAACTCCTGTACGTAACGAAGGTCGGCCCCGCCCTCGAGGAGGTGGGTCGCCGCGGCGTGCCGCAGACCGTGCGGCCCGACGTCCGGGACGCCCGGGACCGCCCGGATCGCGCGGTGTACGACGGTCCGCGCGACCCGCGGGTCGAGCCGTCCGCCCCGCACCCCGAGCAGCAGCGCAGGCGGTGACGCGGGGGTCGCGAGCGCGGGCCGCCCGTGCTCGCACCAGCGCCGGAGCGCCCGGGCGGCCGGGACTCCGAACACCACGGTGCGCTCCCGGTCGCCCTTGCCCCGGACCCGCAGCGTACGGGCGCTCTCGTCGACGGCGCCGACGTCCAGCCCGCACAGCTCCGCCACGCGGATCCCGGTCGCGTAGAGCAGCTCCAGGACCAGCAGGTCGCGCAGCGCCTCGGGCGTGTCCTCGGCGGCGCCGGCGGTGACCGCGTCCAGGACGGCGGCGGTCTCGGCGGCCGCGGGCACCTCGGGGAGCACGGTGCCCGCCCGGGGCGAGCCGAGCCGGGCTGCCGGGTCCTGGGCGAGGCGCCCGGTGCGCACGGCCCAGGCGCAGAACGTGCGGGCCGCGGCCGTGCGGCGGGCGACGGTGGCGCGCCCCGCGCCCGCCGCGTGCGTGGCACCCAGGCGACGGCGCAGGTGGTCGAGGTCCAGCGCGGCGAGCCCGGGCAGGTCGCGCAGCAGGTCGGTGAGGTCGGACCGGTAGCCGCGCACGGTGTGCGGGGACCGGTTGCGTTCGTGGCGCAGGTGGGCGGTGAAGTCCTCCAGCGCGGCGGCCACGTCCGGGGCGAGGCCGCCGCCGTCGCCGGGGACGGACTCGGAGGATCCGCTGCGCACCATGCCCGGACGGTCCGCCGACGCGGCGCCCAGGTCAAGGACCGCCGCGGCGCGCCGTGCGCTGCCACAGGCCCTGGTGGTACTCGGCCAGGCCGCGTTCCTCCAGCTCGGTCAGGGCGGCGCGCAGCTCGTCGGGCCCGGCACCGGCCGCCTCGCCGATCCGGCCGGGTGGCCAGGCCGCGCGGGCGGGCAGCGCGTCGTGCACGGCGAGCACCCGCGGGGCGAGGCCGTCGGTCGGCCGGCTCTCCCCCTGCGGCGGGACGGCGAGGTCGACGCCGAGCCGCCCGACGACCTCCAGCACGTCCTCGGGGCGGCCGACCAGCGAGGCGCTCAGCGACCGGACCAGCTCGTGACAGCCGACCGACAGGCCCGAGGTCACCGGGCCGGGCACGGCCATCAGGGGCCGCCCGAGCGCGGTGGCGTCGGCCGCGGTCCGCCTGGTCCCGCTGCGTGCCCCGGCCTCGACGACGAGCGTCCCGGACCCCAGCGCGGCGAGCAGCCGGTTGCGGACCAGGAACCGCAGCCGGCCGGGGACGGTGCCGGGCGGGTACTCCGACAGCACGAGACCGGTGGCCGCGATCCGTTCCAGCAGCTCGGTGTGCGCGGCCGGGTAGACCCGGTCGGGGCCGCAGGCCAGCACCGCGACCGTGCTGCCGTCGGTGGCCAGTGCGCCGCGGTGGGCGGCCGCGTCGATGCCGAACGCGGCCCCGGACAGGATCGCGACGCCACGCGCGGCGAGCGCGGCGGAGAACTCGGCCGCGACGTGCAGCCCGTACGGCGTCGCGGCCCGGGACCCGACGACGGTGAGCGAGCGGTCGGACAGCGCCGCGATCCCGCCGGGGCCCCGCGCCCAGAGCGCGACCGGGGGCGCGAGGTCGGCGCGACCCGCCCGGTCGAACGCGGCGAACGCCCACGCCGGCCAGCCGGGGTCCTCCGGGACGAGCAGCCGTGCGCCGGCGGCGGCCGCCGCGGCCAGGTCCGCCTCGGACCGGTCCGTGGCGCGCCGGGCCGCGGCGGCGCGCAGGAGGTCGTCGCCGACCGCGCCGCGGCGCAGCCGGTCGGCGGCCTCGACCGGGCCGTGGCGCCCGACCAGGGCGACGAGGTGGCGGTTGGGCGGCTCGACGCAGCGCATCAGGTAGGCGCGGGCCCGCAGGACCTCCGTCGGCACCGCGTGTCCGGGCGCGGCGGGCGCGGTCACGCCGCACCCCGCTCGCGGAAGTACAGCGCGGCGTCGACCTGGCCGCGGCCGGGCCGCTCGGCACCGGCGAGGTCGCTCAGCGTCCACGCCACGCGCAGGGCGCGGTCGGCCCCGCGTGCGCTCAGCTCCCCCGACCGCAGCCTCGCCTCCAGCGGGGCCAGCACCCGCCCCGGCAGCGGGAACCGGGTGCGCAGCTCGGTGCCGGGCACCTCGGCGTTGCACCGCCACCCGAACTCCGACCACCGCGCGACGGCGGCGGCGCGGGCGTCGAGGACCCGGCGCCGGACCGTCGCGGTGTCCTCGCCGCGCTCCCCCGTGACGCGCAGCGCGGTGACCGGCGCCATCGCGACCCGCAGGTCGACCCGGTCCAGCAGCGGGCCAGACAGGCGGGCGAGGTAGCGGCGCCGCGCGTCGGGACGGCAGGTGCAGTCCCGGTCGACCGGCGGCGCGCACGGGCACGGGTTGGCCGCCAGCACCAGCTGGAACCGCGCCGGGTAGCGGACGGTGCCGTCGGCCCGCGACAGCCGGACCTCGCCCTCCTCCAGCGGGGTGCGCAGGCCGTCGAGGACGGCGGCCGGCCAGTGCGGGCACTCGTCCAGGAACAGCACGCCGCGGTGGGCCAGCGACACGGCGCCGGGCCGGGCGACACCGCTGCCCCCGCCCAGCAGCGCCGCGGCGGACGCGGAGTGGTGCGGGGCGACGAACGGGGCCACCGTGCTCAGCGCCCCGGTGTCGCCGAGGCGACCGGCGACCGACCGGATGGCCGCCAGCTGCAGGGCCTCGTCGCGGTCGAGGTCCGGCAGGAGCCCGACCACCCGCTGGGCCAGCATCGTCTTGCCGGTGCCCGGGGGGCCGATCATCAGCAGGTGGTGCCCGCCGGCGGCGGCGATCTCCAGGGCGTGCCGGGCGTCCTCCTGCCCGAGCACGTCGGCGAGCTCGGGCAGCGACTGCGGCGCCGCCGCGTCGCCGGTCCCGTCGTGGCGGTGCAGCAGCCGGTTGCCGGCCGCCCAGTCCAGCACCTCGGCGAGGCTGTCGGCGCCGTACGCGGTGAGGCCGTCCACCAGGGCGGCCTCGGGCAGCGCCGCCCGGGGGACGACGGCGCGCTCCATCCCGGCCTCGCGGGCCGCGAGCAGGCAGGGCAGCACCCCGCGGACGGGGCGCAACCGGCCGTCGAGGGCCAGCTCGCCCAGCAGTGCGGTGCCGCGCAGCCGGTCGGCCGGCACCGCGTCCGCCGCCACCAGCACGCCGAGCGCGAGGGCGAGGTCGAAGCGGGACCCGGTCTTGCGCAGGGTCGCCGGGGACAGGGCGAGCACGATCCGCTCGTTGGGCCACGACCGCCCGGAGTGCACGACCGCGGAACGCACCCGGTCCTTCGCCTCGTTCAGCGCCGCGTCGGGCAGCCCCACCAGGTGCACGCCGGGCATCCCGCCGCCGATGACGGCCTCGATCTCGACGGGGACGCCGTCGACGCCGTGCAGCGCGACCGACCAGACCCGGGCCGGGGGCCGCATCAGAACGCCGCCGGGTAGTGGGTGAGGGTGGCCGGCCGGCCGGGCGGCATCAGCACCGCCACGACGTCGAACCGGACCTCGACCCAGGTGACGTGGTGGGCCGCCATGAACGCGCGGGCCAGCGCGCGGATCCGGCGGATCTTGCGCGGGGTCACCGACTCGGCGGGCTCGCCGAAGCGGAGCCCCGAGCGGGTCTTCACCTCGCAGAACACCAGGCGCTGCTGCCGGTCGACCGCGACGATGTCCAGCTCGCCGTCCTTGCACCGCCAGTTGCGGCTGAGCACGACCATCCCGTGCTGCCGTTCGAGGTACTCGGCGGCGGTGTCCTCACCGCGGCGGCCGAGCTCGTCCTTCGCTGCCATGGGTCCACGATCGGGCCGCGCGGGGTCCTCGCCGGGACGGATCGGCGGGCTGTGGACGGAATCGCGGGGTGTGGACGGGCACCCCGGACCGCGACGGCGCGGGCCCGGAACCGTCGGTGCCGCCTGCTACGGACGTCAGCCCGGGAACTGGTCGCTGTCGGGCAGCCGCAGGTCGGGGGTGTCGAGCTCCTCGATGTTGACGTCCTTGAACGTCACGACCCGCACGTTCTTCACGAACCGCGCCGGGCGGTACATGTCCCACACCCACGCGTCGGACATCCGGACCTCGAAGTAGACCTCGCCGTCGGCGTTGCGCGGCGCGACGTCGACGGAGTTGGCCAGGTAGAAGCGCCGCTCCGTCTCCACGACGTAGGAGAACTGCGCGACGATGTCGCGGTACTCCTTGTAGAGCGTGAGCTCCATCTCGGTCTCGTACTTCTCGAGATCCTCGGCGCTCACCGGCCCGCTCCTCCTGTGACGATCTCCAACGACTCCCACGCCCCGGCACCGGCTCCGGCCGCGTGGCCGGGGTCCGTCGCGCCGGGTTCCTCCTCGGGGACCGACACATTGTGGACCAGCCCCGTCGGCAGCCCGCGCCCGGCCACCGCCGCGACGTTGGCGAAGGAGAACCGGTGCTCCGGGCACGGCCCGTGGGTGCGCAGCGCGGCCTCGTGGTCGGGGGTGCTGTAGCCCTTGTGCACCGCGAAACCGTAGGCGCCGTGCTCGGCGTCGAGCTCGGTCATGATGCGGTCGCGGGTGACCTTCGCGAGCACCGAGGCCGCGGCGATGCAGGCCGCGACCCGGTCGCCCTTGGGCACGGCGAGGGCGGGGCGTCCGAACCCGCGGACCGGGAAGCCGTCGGTGAGCACGTAGCCGGGCGGCACGGCGGTCAGGCCGGCGACGGCCCGTCGCATGCCCTCGATGTTGGCGACGTGCACCCCGCGGCGGTCCACCTCGGCCGACGGCACGACGACGACCGCGTGGTCCAGCGCCCGGCTGCGGATCCGGTCGTACCAGTGGTCGCGCGCCGCCGGGGTGAGCAGCTTGGAGTCGGTCAGCCCGTCGAGGGCCCGGGCGTCGGCGGGCCGCAGCACCGCCGCGGCGATCACCAGCGGTCCGGCGCTGGCGCCGCGGCCGGCCTCGTCGACACCGGCGACCGGGCCCAGCCCGTGCCGCTGGAGCACGGTCTGCAGGGTCCAGCTGCCGCCGTCGCGGACCACGGCGCGGGGCGGGCGCAGGCCGTCGGGCAGGACCCGCACGGGGCGTCGGCGCGGGCGCGGCCGTCCGGTCGGGCGGGCGCGGACGGGAGGTACCGGCACGCCGCTCCCGGTCAGGATCGCCGGCGCCACCCGCGCGGGGGGCGCGTCGCGGGCAGGAACCGCTCGGCCTCGGCGCGGGCGCGCAGGGTCAGGCGCCGGTTCGCCGCGAGCGGCAGGGTCCCCATGATCCCGAGCGCCAGCGGCAGGCCGCCGGGCAGGCCCGGTGCTCCGGCCGCGTCGGCGGTCGTGACCTGCGGGTCGACCGCGCTGACCCAGCCGAACCGGTCGAACGGCAGCACGATCAGCCGGACCTTGCCGATGATGTTGGACTCGGGGATCGGGCCGTGCCCGGCCGCGCGCGAGTCCGCGGAGTTGTTCCGCGAGTCGCCCATCATCCAGTACTGGCCCTCGGGGACCGTGATCGGCCCGAAGGGGATCTGGCGGGCCGGGCCGGCCTCGGGCAGGTAGTAGATGTAGGGCTCGGTCAGCGGCTGGCCGTCGACGACGACCTGGTTCAGCGCGTCGCAGCAGGACACGGTCTGGCCGCCGACGGCGATGACCCGCTTGACGAAGTCCTTCTCGTCCGGCGGCGCGATACCGACCAGCGACCCGACCTGCTGCAGGCCCTTGAGCAGCGGGTTCTCCGTGCCCTCGCCGGAGTAGGTCTCGCTCGCCCAGCCGTCGGTCCCGCGGAACACGACGATGTCGCCGGGCGTGATGTCGGTGAAGTTGTAGGTGACCTTGTCGACGAGCACGCGGTCGTTGTTGCAGCCGGTGCAGCCGTGCAGCGTGGTCTCCATCGACCCCGAGGGGATGACGTAGACCTTCGCCAGGAACGTCTGGATGAGGACCGTCAGCAGGATGGCGACCCCCGCGAGGAGCAGGATCTCCTTCCAGAACGCCGGCTTGGACCTCTCCTCGCCGGCGGTGGCGGCCGCGGCCCCGCCGCGGCCGGTCAGCGCGGAGATCCGCCCGGCCAGTCCGGACGGTGCGCGACGACGGGCGGCGCGGGGGCCCGCGGGCTCGTCGGCGCCGGGGACGGCGGTGCCGTCGTCCTCGGGCTCGGCGGCGTCGTCGGCGGGTGCGGCGGCCGGGACGCGGGCGGCCGGTCGGCGGCGCGGCGGACGGGGGTCGCCCGCGTCGGGGTACGGGTCGGCGGCGTCGGTGTCCGGGAGGTCCTCCGGCGGCGGCGCGACCGGACGGCGACGGCGCGGATCCGGCCCGTCGGCGGGCCGGGACGGGCGCCGGGGCGGCAGCGCGCCCTCGGCCGGCGGGCCGTCGGGGCGTCGCGGCGCACGGTCGGTCGCGTAGGCACCGGTGCCCTCGGCACGGCCGGGGCGCTTCCCGGGGTACGGGGCCGCGGGGCGGCCGGTGTACTCGGCCGCCGGGCCGCGGGCGGGCGGGCCGGGCAGGGCGCGGGTATCGGCGGCATCGGGACGGCCGTGGGGGGCGCCCTCCGGGCCGCGCGCACGGCTGGGCGCGCCGGGAACGGGCGGCGGGATCCGGCGGGCGGGCATCCCGTCGTCCGGGCCGTGGCGGCGCGGGCGCAGGTCCTGCCCGGGCTCGGCCGGCGGCCGTACGCCGTGCCGTCCCGTGCCGTCGGGACGCCCGGCGGACGGGCGACGGCCGTCGGGGGCCTGCTCCGGGTGGGCACGCCCGGGCGGCGGCCTGGAACGGCCGGGCGGGCGCTCGGTCGCGGGCTGCTCGGTCCCGGCGGGGTTCAGCCGGGCCGCGGAGCGCGCCCGCAGCGAGTCCGGGCCCTCGGCCGGGGCCGGGACACCGTTGCGTGCGGGGCCGGCCGGCCCGGGCTCGGTGCCGTGCCTGCCGGTGCGCCCGGCGGCGAGCTCGTCGAACCCGTTGCGGTAACGACGGCCGCGGGGCCGGGCCCCGTCGGCGTCGTCGTCCGGTGCCGACGCGTGCCGGGTGCGGACGCCGCGCGGCGAGCCCTCGGGCTCACCGGCGGCACCGTCCCGGGCGGGCACCCCGTGCTGCAGAGCGGCCCCGAGCAGCCACTGCTGCTCGTCGGCCCCCGGCTCACCACCGGCGGGCGACGGGTCCTCGGGGGCCCGACGCCTGCCGGTGCGCTCGGGGGCGTCGCCGCCGCGATACCGCCGGGGGCGGGCCCGGCGGTCGTCGGGGAGCTCGGGGAAGGCCACGCGTCGAGATTACGTCACCGGTCCGTCACGACAGGGTGACGGTCAGGACGCGGTGGTCTCGCGGCGCTCCTTGATCTTCGCGGCCTTGCCGCGGAGGTCACGGAGGTAGTAGAGCTTCGCCCGGCGGACGTCGCCGCGGGTGGCGACCTCGATCTTCTCGATGTTCGGCGTGTGCACCGGGAAGGTGCGCTCGACGCCGACGCCGAAGGAGATCTTGCGGACGGTGAAGGTCTCGCGGGCGCCCGAGCCCTGGCGGCGGATGACGACGCCCTGGAAGACCTGGGTCCGGGAGCGGTTGCCCTCGATGACCTTCACGTGCACCTTGAGGGTGTCCCCGGGGCGGAAGTTCGGGATGTCGGAGCGCAGGGTCTCCGCGTCCAGTGCGTCCAGGGTGTTCATGTCGACGGTCCGTCCTCGTGTGTCGTTCGTGCGGGTCGTGCGGTGCCGCCCCGGTCGATCCGGGGATTCCGCCCGGGGCCACCCGGGCCGTCGTGCCGCCTGGGGCGACGACGCTCCTCCGGGCGGCAGGCACCGGTACGGCCGGCGCCTCCGGCGGGACCGGGGGGGCACGTGACCGCTACCGGGCACCGCACGCGGCGCTGGCAACCCGTCCATAGTGCCAGACGGGCCGACCGGGCCGGACACCCGGTGGTCTCCCGGGCGCCGGACCGGGCCCGCGGGCGCGCTCCGGGGGCGGACGGCGCGCGCCGCCGGTCGCGTCCGGTCCCCCGCCGGGCGACGGCGGCGGGGACCGTCCGGGGGCCCGCGCCGGCCCCGTCGCGGCGGGTGCGGCCGGGACGGCGTCGCCGGGCGGGGGTCCACCGCCCGGGAGCGGTCAGCCGGTGGCGCCGGCGTCGTCGCCGCCGGGGCGCCCGGCGGCGAGCACCGCGCGGTCGGCGGCGTCCAGCGCGCCCTCGGGGAGCATCCCGAGCAGGTCGGGGCGCCGGTCCCGGGTCCGTTCCAGGGCGCGGTCGCGGCGCCAGCGGGCTATCGCGGCGTGGTTGCCGCTGCGCAGCACGTCCGGCACGGCCAGGCCCCGCCACTGCTCCGGACGCGTGTAGGACGGCCCCTCCAGCAGCCCGTCGGAGAAGGAGTCCTCGGCCGCGGACCGCGGGTTGCCGAGCACCCCGGGCAGCAGTCGGGCCATGGCCTCGACCATCACCAGCACCGCGACCTCACCGCCGACCAGCACGTAGTCGCCGATCGAGACCTCGTCGACGGTGACGCCGCGCGAGCGGGCGTCGAGCAGGACGCGCTCGTCGATGCCCTCGTAGCGCCCGCACGCGAAGACGAGCCGCTCGTCGCCGGCCCAGGCGTGTGCGGTCGCCTGGGTGAACGGCCGCCCGGCCGGGGTGGGCACGACCAGCCGTGCGGGCCGCGGGTCCTGCGCGAGCACGGCGTCGAGGGCCTCGCCCCACACCTGCGGGCGCATGACCATACCCGGGCCGCCGCCGTACGGGGAGTCGTCGACGGCCTGGTGCACGTCGTGCGTCCAGTCCCGCAGGTCGTGCACCGCGACCTCGAGCAGCCCCCGCTCGATCGCCCGCCCCAGCAGTGCCTCGCGCAACGGTCCGAGGTAGGACGGGAAGATGGTCACGACGTCGATCCGCACGCCGCGGATCGTCGCAGGCGACGTCACCGCCGCGGAGAGGGAGGTCGGACGATGCCCGACGGATGGACCGGGCCGCTGTGGTCCACCTCCGCGCAGTGGGACCTGCTGCCGCCGGTGCTGCTCGCCCTGCTGCTCACGATCGCCATCGGGCTCGAACGCGAGGCCGGGGCCAAGAGCGCCGGGCTGCGCACGCACGTCCTGGTGGGCGTGGGCGCCGCGGTGTTCATGGTCATCTCCAAGTACGGCTTCGCCGACCTGCTCGGCACCGAGCACGTCGCGCTCGACCCCTCCCGGATCGCGGCCCAGATCGTCTCCGGGATCGGGTTCGTCGGCGCCGGGCTCATCTTCGTCCGGCAGGACGTGGTGCGCGGCCTGACCACGGCGGCCACGATCTGGCTGGCCGCCGCCGTCGGGACCGCGTGCGGGGCGGGCCTGCCGCTGCTGGCCGTGCTCGCCACCGGCGCACACTTCCTCGTGACCCGCGGGCTGCGGCCGCTGGCCCGGGTGGTGCGCCGCCACCGGCGCCGCCCGCCGGTCCTGCGCATCCGCTACGACGACGGACTCGGCGTGCTCCGCGGCGTCCTGGAACGCTGCACCGCGGCCGGGTTCTCGGTGGCCGGCGTCGCGGTGCACCGCGGCACCGTGGACGACGACGGCGCCCGGGTCACCGGGGTCACGCTGCGCCTGGACGGCCGGGGTGACCTCGTCGGCCTGGCCGCCGCCCTGTCCGAGACCGCGGGCGTCCGCTCGGCGGAGACCCGGGCGGACCCCGACGAGACCGACGACGAGGACCCCGACGACGCCGGGGCCCCGGCCCGCGGGCTGCACGACCACGCCTGACCCGGGCCGCGCCCCGGTCAGCCCGCCCGGCGTCCGCGGAGCTCGTCGAGGGCCCGGCGCGTCCGGTACAGGGTCATCCCGGCCTCGTCGAGGACCCGGGAGGCGGCCGTGTCCGGGCGCACCAGCCCCAGCAGCACGTGCTCGGTGCCGATGAACCGGTCCCCGCGCCGGACGGCCTCGCGCAGCGCGAGCTCCAGCACCGTCTTGGCGGCCCGGTCGAACCGCAGGTGCCCGGACCGCCACCGCCCGCGCGACGCCCGGTCGAACGCCCCCGCGCCGAAGCTGCGTTCCGCGGCGCGGCGCACGGCGTCGAGGTCGATGCCGAGCGTGGCCAGTGCGTCGGCGTCCGGCCCGGCCGGGCCGGCCGTCCGGTCGAGGGCCCGCTCGGCGGCTCGGGTGTCGACCCCGGCCGCGGCCAGCAGCTCCTCCCCCGGTGTCCCCGGGCAGCGCAGGAGCCCCAGCAGCAGGTGCTCGGGCCCGATCCGCGGCGCGCGCCGGATCCGGGCGATCTCCTGGGCCAGGACCACGACCCGCCGGGCCTCGTCGGTGAACCGTTCGAACACGTGCCTCTCCCCTCTAGAGGCCGAGCCGGCGGTACTTCTTGTGCACCGCCTGCCGGCTGATCCGGAGCGCGTCGGCGATCTGCTGCCAGGACCATCCCTGGTCCCGGGCGCTGGTGACCTGCAGCTCCTCCAGGGACTCCTGCAGCTCGCGCAGGGCCACCACCGCCCGCAGCCCCACGGCCGGGTCCGTGCTGGACGCCGCCGCGGCCACCGCCGTCGCATCGCTCATGTCCGTCAGTCTGGGTTGACACCACCCGCCTGTCAACCCAGGTTGACACCGGGGACCGACGAACGGCCCGGCACCGCGACGGGTACCGGGCCGGGATCAGTCCTGCGGGTCGAGCAGCCCCTCGGGCGGGTCGAGGACCACGCGGCCGCCGTCGAGGTCGACGGTCGGGACGATCGCCTCCACGAACGGCACCAGCGCGTCGTGCCCGGCCGGGCGCCGTACGACGAGCAGCGACCCGCCGGGGCCGTGCACGACGTCGGTGACGGTGCCGGCCGCCGTCCCGTCGGCCAGCTCGGCCCGCAGGCCGGTCAGCCGGTGGACGTGGAACTCCTCCGGGTCCTCCGGCTCGGCGAGGGCGGCGGTCGACAGCAGCAGCTGCACACCACGCAGCTCCTCGGCCGCGTTCCGGTCGGCGACGCCCTCGAAGAGCACCAGCCAGCGCCCGGAGTGGGCGCGCGCCCCGGCGACGGTCAGCGGGCCGGGAGCGGCGCCGCGGGGGCGCCGCCCCTGCAGGACCGATCCGACCGCGAACCGTTCGGCGGGCGAGTCGGTGCGCGGCTCGACGACGACCTCGCCGCGCAGGCCGTGCACACGCACGACGACGCCGACCAGGACCTGGCCGGCGTCGTCGGATGCGGTCGAGCTCACCGGTCGGTGTCGACGACGTCGACGCGCACGCCGCGACCGCCCACACCACCGATGACGTTGCGCAGGGCGGTGGCGGTGCGCCCGCCCCGGCCGATCACCTTCCCCAGGTCGTCGGGGTGCACCCGGACCTCGAGGATCCGGCCACGGCGCCCGGTGACCAGGTCCACCCGGACCTCGTCGGGGTGGTCGACGATGCCGCGCACGAGGTGCTCGAGCGCGTCCGCCAGCACGGTCACTCCGCGGCCGGCTCGGCCGAGTCCTTGGTCGCGTCGGCGACGTCGTCGCTCTTCGTCGCGGCCTCGGCCGGGGCGGCGTCAGCGGTCTTGCCGGCGCGGTCGCCACCCTTCTTCTTCGGGGTGGTGGCCGCGGTGCTCGGCTCCTCGTTGGCCGCAGCCAGCGCCTCGTTGAAGCGGGCCAGCTTGTCGACCTTCTCGACCTGCGGCTTGAGGGTGCCCTCGGTGCCCGGCAGGCCCTTGAACTTCTGCCAGTCGCCGGTGATCTCGAGCAGGTTCTGCACCGACTCGGTCGGCTGCGCGCCGACGCCCAGCCAGTACTGCGCCCGCTCCGAGTCGATCTCGATGAGGCTCGGCTCGTTCTTCGGGTGGTACTTGCCGATCGTCTCGATGGCCCGGCCGTTGCGGCGCGTACGGGAGTCCGCGACGACGACGCGGTAGTACGGCTGACGGATCTTGCCCAGACGCATCAGCTTGATCTTGACGGCCACGCTGTGGTGCTCCTCGCGAATGTCGATTCGTGCTGCGATGAGTCAGCCGGCCTCGCGTGGGGTTACGGGCTCGCTCACTCGTAGGTGTCGGCCGTGGCAGGTAGAGGGCCGGCCACGGACCCGATCGACCATTCTGCCAGACGTCGTTCAGACCGCGGGAAAGGCCCCGACGAGCATGAGGGCCAGCGCCAGCCCGGGCAGGAAGTTGTTGACCGCGTGGGCCACGATCCCGGCGGTGACCCGGCCGGTCAGCAGCCGCGCGACGCCCAGCGGCAGGGCCACCACGAACAGCAGCGGGGCGCGCAGGAACTCCAGGTGGGCCAGCGCGAACACCGCCGTGGTCAGCACGAACACGACCCAGCGGTTGCCGATCCAGTGGGCCAGTGCGTTCCACAGCAGCCCGCGGTAGACGATCTCCTCGCAGACCGGCGCGACCACCACGACACCGACCATGACGGCCAGCGCGACCGGCCAGGTCGTGCGGATGCCCGCGAAGGCGACCCCGACCGACGTCGTCAGGTCCGGGCCGACCAGGTAGAGGTAGGCCAGCGCGGCCGGGATCGTCACGAACAGCCCCGCGATGCCGATCAGCAGCCCGACGCCGACGTCCTCCCAGCGGAACCGCAGCCCCAGGTCGGCGGCCGGCCCGCTGCCGAACACCCGGCTCCAGACGACGCAGGTGAGCGCGGCCAGGATCGTCGGGATCGCGATGGCGAGCAGCACCTCGCCCGCGGAATCGACGTCGCCCAGGCCGAGCGCGAGCAGGAACGACGAGCCGAGGAACACGACCTCGACGACCGCGAAGGCCAGCAGCCCGCGGAACGGGCGGGGCGGCGGCGGTGACGCCTCGATGCCGAACGGCCCGCGGCGCGGCGGCCCGGGCGCTCCGTGCGGCGGGAGCGGTCCCCCGGGGTACGGCGCACCGGGGTACGGCGCACCGGCGGAGGCCCCGGGCGGTCCCGGCGCGGGACCGGGCGTGCTGCTCATGCCCCCACTGATACCCGACGCCCGCGGATCACGACCACCGACGGTGCCCGGAGCACGCCGAGATCCTCCCGCGGGTCGCGGTCGTACACGACCAGGTCGGCCGGTGCGCCCGGGACGGGACCGGCGGGACGGCCCAGCCAGGACCGGGCCGCCCAGCTGGCGGCGCCGATCGGGTCGGGGTGCCCGGCGCGGGCGAGCTCGGCGATCTCGTCGGCGATGCGGCCGTGCCGGATGCCGCCGCCGGCGTCGGTGCCGGCGTAGACCGGCACGCCGGCCTCGATCGCGCGCCCGACGGTCTCCCAGGCGTGGGCGTGCAGGTCGCGCATGTGCCCGGCGTAGCGGGGGTACCGCACGGCCTTGTCGGCGATCCCGGGGAAGGTCTCGACGTTGATCAGCGTCGGGACGAGCGCGGTGCCGCGGGCGGCCATCTCGGCGATCAGCTCGTCGGTGAGCCCGGTGCCGTGCTCGATGCAGTCGATCCCGGCCCGGACCAGCCCGGGCAGCGCGGCGACGCCGAAGACGTGCGCGGTGACCCGGGCGCCCGCCTCGTGCGCGGCGGCGATCGCCTCGGCGAGCACCTCGTCGGGCCAGAGCGGGGCGAGGTCGGCGTCGTCGGGGCCGAGGCCGCGGTCGATCCAGTCCCCCACCAGCTTGACCCAGCCGTCGCCGCGGGCGGCCTGGGTGCGGACCTCGTCGACGAGCAGCCGCGGGTCGTCGAGCTCGGTGGCCAGGCCGGAGATGTAGCGCTTGGGCCGGGCGACGTGCCGGCCGGCGCGGATGATCTCCGGCAGGTCCTCGCGGGCCTGCAGGGGCGAGGTGTCGACCGGGGAGCCGCAGTCGCGGATCAGCAGGGTGCCCGCGTCGCGGTCGGTGCGGGCCTGCTCGGCGCACTCCTCCAGGTCGGTGACCGGCCCGTCCGGGCCGAGCCCGACGTGGCAGTGCGCGTCGACCAGGCCCGGGACGATCCAGCCCTCCCGCACCAGGTCCTCGGCGCCGGGCAGCGGCTCGTCGCTGATCCGGCCGGTGCCGTCGACGTAGAGGTCGGCGCCGGTCGCGCCGTCCGGGCCGAGCAGGGTCCCGCGGAGCCGCCACCCTGCGGCAGGTAGATCCATGCGACGACCCTAGCCCGGGCTACTTCTTCTTCCCGAAGTTCAGCCGCGACGGGTCGAATCCGGGCGGCAGCTGGTCGAGGTTGCCCAGCCCCGGCGGGAGCTGCTGCAGCGACGGCGGCAGGTTCGACAGGTCCGGTCCGCCCTGCTGCGCGGCCTTGGCCGGGTTCCCGCTGCGGCGGCCCTTCTTGGCCTGCCGCGCCTTGCGCGGGTTCTTCGGGACCTTCTTGGTCGCGCTGCGCCCACCGCCGCCGAGGCCGAACTGCCCGGCCATCTGCTTCATCATCTTGCGCGCCTCGAAGAAGCGGTTGACCAGGTCGTTCACGTCGGTGACGGTGACGCCCGAACCGGTCGCGATGCGCTGGCGCCGCGACGCGTTGATGATCTTCGGGTCCGCCCGCTCGGCCGGGGTCATGCCGCGGATGATCGCCTGCAGGCGGTCGATCTGGCGGTCGTCGACCTGCTCCAGGGCCGCCTTGGCCTGCCCGGAGTTCATCCCCGGGAGCATGTTCAGGATGTTGCCGATCGGCCCCATCTTGCGCAGCTGCAGCATCTGCTGGAGGAAGTCCTCCAGCGACAGCTCGCCGGAGCTGATCTTCGCGGCGGCCGCGGCGGACTGCTCGGCGTCGAAGACCTGCTCGGCCTGCTCGATGAGGGTGAGCAGGTCACCCATCCCGAGGATGCGCGAGGACATCCGGTCGGGGTGGAAGACGTCGAAGTCCTCCAGCTTCTCGCCGTTGGACGCGAACAGGATCGGCTGCCCGGTGACCTCGCGGACGCTCAGCGCGGCACCGCCGCGGGCGTCGCCGTCGAGCTTGGTCAGCACGACACCGGTGAAGCCGACGCCGTCGCGGAAGGCCTCGGCGGTCGCGACCGCGTCCTGGCCGATCATCGCGTCGACGACGAACAGGACCTCGTCGGGCTGCACCGCCGTCCGGATGTCGGACGCCTGGCGCATCAGCTCCTCGTCGACGCCGAGGCGGCCCGCGGTGTCGACGACGACCACGTCGTACTGCTTCTCGCGGGCGTGCGCGATGCCGCCGCGCGCCACGCCGACCGGGTCGCCGGGGCCCTCGGGCAGCTCGCCGGAGCCGGTGGCGCCGGGGTGCGGTGCGTAGGTCGGGACGCCGGCCCGCTCGCCGACGATCTGCAGCTGGTTGACCGCGTTGGGCCGCTGCAGGTCGCACGCCACGAGCAGCGGCGTGTGCCCCTGGCCCTTGAGCCAGCGGGCGAGCTTGCCGGCCAGGGTCGTCTTACCGGCACCCTGCAGACCGGCCAGCATGATGACCGTCGGCGGCTCCTTGGCCAGGTTCAGCCGCCGCGTCTCGCCGCCGAGGATGGCGACGAGCTCGGAGTTGACGATCTTGACGACCTGCTGGGCCGGGTTCAGGGCCTGCGAGACCTCGGCGCCCTTGGCGCGCTCCTTGATCCGCCCGATGAACCCGCGGACCACCGGCAGGGCGACGTCCGCCTCCAGCAGGGCGATCCGGATCTCGCGCGCGGTGGCGTCGATGTCGGCGTCGGAGAGCCGGCCCTTGCCGCGGAGGTCACGCAGCGTGGATCCGAGCCGCTCGGAGAGGGAGTCGAACACCCTTACCAGCCTACTTGGCGAGTGCGAGGCCCCGGCGGGCGCCGGAGCGATCCGTGCACCGGACCGACGCCCACCCGGTCTCGGCGCCCGCCCGCAGGGCCGTGACGGTCCGTTCCGCGCGCCGCGCGTGCACCGAGAACGGCCGGGCCCGCACGACGCGCCCGCGGGCGCGCTGGCCGTCGAGCGCCTGCTCGGGAGGGGTGTCGAGCCACAGCAGGTGCGGCGTGCGGCGGCCGAGGCGGGCCAGCCGGCGCACCGCGCCGCGCACCCGCGGCGCCGTCGCGGGCAGGTGGACGACGACCGTCTCGGCGCGGCCCAGCACCGCCCCGACGACCGACGCGCGGTGCGCGAGGTGGGTCAGCCACCGGTAGGCCGGGTACGGCGTGCCCGCCGGCAGCCGGGCGGCGAGGGCCGCCCGCGCGGCCCCGGAGTCGAGCACGCGGGTGCCCGCCGGGGCGTCGAGCGCGGCGAGCAGCGTGGACTTGCCCGCGCCGGGCAGCCCCGCCACCAGCAGCAGCGTGCGGCCCGGCAGCGACAGGACCAGCGGGCCGTCGGACGGGACGGGGCCGGGGGCGGCGGGCGCGGCGTCACGGGTCGGCGCGGCGTCGCGGGTCGGCACGGCGCCGGTCGGCACGGCACGGGCGGTGGTCATGTGCGGTGAAACGGAAGGGACGCCCGGATCGTTCCGATCACCCGGTGTGTCCGGCCCGCCACCGCGGCGGCGTGGCGCGCGTCCCCGCCCGGCCCGGGCCGGGAACGTGCTGATCACCCGCGGTCCGGGCCGGGCACGGCGGCGCGGGCGGCCGGGCGACGATCACCCGGTCGGCGGTGCGGCGGGGCCCGTCCGCGGGGTGCTCAGAGCGCGTCGGCGCCGCGCTCGCCGGTCCGCACGCGCACGACGTTCTCCACCGGCACGACCCACACCTTGCCGTCGCCGATCCGGCCGGTGTGCGCCGCGTCGACGACGGCCTGCACGACCCGCTCGGCCAGCTCGTCGTCGACCACGACCTCGACCTTGACCTTCGGCACGAAGTCGACGGCGTACTCCGCACCCCGGTAGACCTCGGTGTGGCCCTTCTGCCGGCCGAAGCCCTGCACCTCGGTGACGGTCAGGCCCAGCACCCCGAGGCCCTCCAGCGCGTCCTTGACGTCGCCCAGCACGAACGGCTTGACGATCGCGGTCACCAGCTTCATCGGTCCCCCTCCGTGATCCGCCCGGCGGGCCCGCGGCCGGCCGTGCGCATCGTGCTGAACTCGTACGCGGTCTCGGCGTGCTCGGCCTCGTCGATGCCGCCGTGCTCGTCGTCGGCGGCGGCCCGGAAGCCGACAGTCCGCGACACCACCCACGCGATGAGCGCGCTCATCCCGAACGCCCACGCCGCGGCGACGACGACGGCCAGCGCCTGCTTGCCCAGCTGGGCGAACCCGCCGCCGTAGAGCAGGCCGTCGGCGCCGGCGTCGTTGACCGCGTCGGTGGCCACGAGGCCGAGCATCAGCATGCCGATGACCCCGCCGATCCCGTGGATCGCGACGACGTCGAGGGAGTCGTCGTAACCGAACCGGTACTTCAGCCGGATCGCGAGCTGGCACAGCAGCCCGGCCAGCACGCCGATGGCCAGCGCGCCCCAGGTGTCGACGTAGCCGCAGGCCGGGGTGATCGCGACCAGCCCGGAGATGGCGGCCGAGGCCGCGCCGAGGCTGGTCGGGCGCCCGTCGAGGCGGTCCTCCAGGACCAGCCAGGACACGACGGCGGCGGCCGCGGCCGTCATCGTGGTGAGGAAGGCGTTGGCCGCGGTGGCCCCGGCGGCGAGCGCGGAGCCGGCGTTGAAGCCGAACCAGCCGAACCACAGCAGGCCCGCGCCGAGCAGCACCAGCGGCAGGTTGTGCGGGCGCATCGGCTCGCGCGGCCAGCCGCGCCGGGCGCCGAGGACCAGGGCCAGCGCCAGCGCCGACGCCCCGGAGTTGATCTCGACGGCGGCGCCGCCCGCGAAGTCCAGGGTGCCGATCGTGTTGGCCAGCCAGCCGCCGCGCGTCGACACCGCGCCGTCGAGGGCGAAGGTCCAGTGCGCCAGCGGGATGTAGACCAGGACGACCCAGAGCGTCACGAACAGCGTCCAGGAGCGGAACCGGGCCCGGTCGGCGACGGCGCCGGAGACCAGCGCCCCGGTGATCACCGCGAACATCAGCTGGAACATCGCGAACGCCTGCACCGGCACGTCGCCCACCAGCGCGGTGGTGTCGGTGATCCCGGCCAGGCCGAACCCGCCGATCAGGCCCGCGTGGGAGTCACCGAAGGCCAGCGAGAACCCGAACAGGACCCAGACCAGACCGATCACGCCGAGACAGACGACGCTCATCATCATCATGTTCAGCACGCTCTTGGCGCGGACCATGCCGCCGTAGAACAGCGCCAGCCCCGGGGTCATGAGCATGACCAGGGCGGCGCTGACGAGCAGGAAGGCGGTGTTGCCGGTGTCCAACGGGGCGCTCCTCGTCGCGCGCGGCACCGGGCGAGCCCGCACCGGCGACGAGCATGATCGTCGCCCCGCGCGTGGGGTTGCAAGGCGACACGACGCGCGTCACCCCCCGGTACGGGCCTCCCCCCGCCCGGCCGCGACCGCCAGCACCGCCCGCTCGATCCCGGTGCGCGCGGCGCGGTCGGGCGAGCCCGCGATGCCGAAGGAGTCCACGACCGACGCGCCGAGGGTCTCCACGCGGGCCCAGACGAGGTCGACCCCGGTCCGTTCCAGGGCCGCGGTGACGTGGTGCAGCAGCCCGATCCGGTCGGTGCCGCGCAGCTCCAGGACGACGGCGCCGGTGGCCTCGTCGTCGAACCACAGGACCCGCGGCGGCGCGGTCCGCTCCACCTCCGGGGTGGACGGCGCGTAGTCGCGCTCCTTGCGGGCCAGCGCCTCGGGCAGGCTCAGCGACCCGGCGAGCACCCGGACCAGGTCGGAGCGGACCAGCGCCGGGTCGGGCAGGCCGCCGAACCGCGGGGTCACGGCGAAGGTCTCCACCGCCACGCCGCCGGCGACGGTGACGTCGGCGGTGTGGCACTGCAGCGAGTGCAGCGCGAGCACCCCGGCGACCGCCGACAGCGCGCCCCGGCCGTCGGGCAGCGCGACGGCGACCACGGCGACGTCGTCGTCGGTGGTGAAGCGGACCTGCGGCTCCCCGGTGCGGGCGACGGCCTCGACCATCTCCTGCTGGGCGGGGCCGGGCGGGCCCGGCTCGACGAACGGGCGGCCGTCCAGCGCGGTCAGGCAGCGCCCGGCCAGGCCCTGGATCAGGGTGCGCCGCCACGGGCTCCACACGCCGGGCCCGGTACCGAGCGAGTCGGCCTCGGCCAGCGCGTCGAGCAGCTCGACGAGCACCGCCACGTCCGGCCCGCCACCGTCGCCGTCGGCGAGGGCGTCGCGCAGCGTGTCGAGCACCCGCGACACCGTCGCCGGGTCCTCCGGGTCGCGGCGGGTCGCGGTGTGCGGCAGCAGCAGGTGGTGGCGGACCATCGCGGCGAGCAGCACGACGTCGCCGTCGCGCAGGCCCAGCCGGGCGCCGATCTGGCGGACCAGCGACTCGCCCACCACCGAGTGGTCGCCGCCGCGGCCCTTGCCGATGTCGTGCAGCAGGGCACCGATGAGCAGCAGGTCCGGGCGCGACACGCGGGTGGTGAGCCGGGCGGCCTCGGCGCAGACCTCGACGAGGTGCCGGTCGACGGTCCAGACGTGGGTGCGGTCGCGCGGGGGCAGGTCGCGCACCGCGCCCCACTCGGGCAGCAGCCGTCCCCAGAGCCCGGTGCGGTCCAGCGACTCGATCACCGCGACGGCGGCCTTCCCCGTCCCGAGCAGCGCGAGCAGCTCCGCGACGGCGGCGCGCGGCCACGGGGCGCGCAGCTCCGGGGCGGTGTCGGCGAGCCGGGACAGGGTGCCCGCGGAGATCGGCAGCCCGGTGCGGGCGGCGGTGGCGGCGACCCGCAGGACCAGCGCCGGGTCCTTCGCGGCGGAGGCGTCGCGGGCCAGGCCGACCTCGCCGGCGTGCTCGACGACGCCGGAGTCCAGCGGGCGGCGCACCGGGGCACGGCGCAGCGCGGCGAGCCCGCGGCGCGGCAGCGCGGCCCGGGCCTGGCGCAGCCCGACCTCGGTGGCGAAGGCGACCGCCCGCGCGGCGCCGGACAGCGCCCGGGCCAGGTCGAACCGGTCGCCGACGTCGAGCACCCCGGCGATCTCGTCGGCCTCCTGGGCCCGCAGCACGTCGCGGGCGCGCCCGGACAGCCGGTGCAGCTCGGTGCGGACGTCGAGCAGCAGGGTGCGGGCGGCGACGACGTCGGGCCCGGGCCGGTCGACGAGCTGGGCGGTGGCCAGCGCGTCGAGCAGCTGCACGTCCCGCAGGCCGCCGTGGCCGTTCTTCAGGTCGGGCTCGACGCGGTGGGCGACGTCGCCGTTGCGGCGCCACCGCTCGGCGGTGGACTCGACGACCTCGTCGAAGCGGCTGCGCATGCCGGCCCGCCACGCGGCGCGCACGGCGTCGCGGACCGTGGCGGTGAGGGCCGGGTCGCCGGCGACGTGGCGCAGCTCCAGCAGCCCGAACGCGGCCCGCAGGTCGGTCGCGGCGACCTGGACGGCCTGGCCGGGGGTGCGCACCGAGTGGTCCAGCCCGATCCCGGCGTCCCACAGGGGGTACCAGAGCTTCTCGGCGAGCGCCTCGACGTCGGCCCGGCCGTCGTGCAGGAGCACCAGGTCCAGGTCGGAGAACGGGCACAGCTCGCGCCGCCCGAGCGCGCCGACGGCGGCCAGCGCCGTCCCGCTCCCCTCGCCCCCGAACCCGAGCGAGGCGCACCGCGAGGACAGCCAGAAGTCGTGCAGGTCCACCAGCGCCGCCCGCAACGCCTCCGGGCCGTGGTGGTGGCGGCCGTTGGATTCCAGGAGGACCGATCTCGCCTTGACCAGGTCCGCCGCTTCGCCCGACCCGAGGACCGTCATCGCCCCGCGTCACCCGCTTCCTGTTCGTTCGACCAGTGATCCGGATAACTGTCCCGATGTCCGGTTCGGTGCCGGACGGCGGACGGCCCGCCGCACTCCGCAGGGAGCGCGACGGGCCGTCGCGGTGGTGCGCCGGTCAGATGGCGTCGGCGCCGCGCTCTCCGGTGCGGACGCGGACGACGGTCTCGACCGGGGTCACCCAGACCTTGCCGTCACCGATCTTGCCGGTACGGGCGGCCTCGACGACCGCGTCGACGACCTTGTCCAGCAGCGCGTCGTCGACGACGACCTCGACCCGGACCTTCGGCACGAAGTCGACCGAGTACTCCGCGCCCCGGTAGACCTCGGTGTGGCCCTTCTGGCGGCCGTAGCCCTGGACCTCGCTGATGGTCAGGCCGAGGACGCCGATCTGCTCCAGCGCGCCCTTCACGTCCTCCAGGACGAACGGCTTGACGATGGCGGTCACGAGCTTCATGGGTCAGACCTCCTGCTTCGCGACGGGGGTGGCCTTCGCCTCGGTGGCGGGCTTCGGCGCGGAGCCGAGACCGCCGCCGCCACGCAGGCCGGAGAACTCGTAGCCGGTCTCGGCGTGCTCGCCCTCGTCGATGCCGGTCTGCTCGACCTCGTCCTCGACCCGCAGGCCGATGGTGTACTTCAGGGCGACGACGATGATCGTGGTGACGACCGCGGTGTAGGCGATGACCGCGAACGCGGCCACGGCCTGCAGGCCCAGCTGGGTGAAGCCGCCGCCGTAGAACAGGCCGTTGACCTCGTCGGGGGCGACGTCGGTGGCGAAGAAGCCGATCGCCAGGGTGCCCCAGAGACCACCGACGAAGTGGACGCCGACGACGTCGAAGGAGTCGTCGTAGCCCAGCTTGTACTTCAGGCCGACGGCCCAGGCGCAGAGCGCACCGGCGATGGCGCCGATGGCGAGCGCACCCAGCGGGGAGACCGAGGCACAGGCCGGGGTGATCGCGACCAGACCGGCGACGATGCCCGACGCGGCGCCCAGCGAGGTGGCCTTGCCGTAGCGGATCTTCTCGACCAGCAGCCAGCCGAGGATGGCGGCGGCGGTCGCGGCGAGGGAGTTGACGAACGCGTAGCCCGCGGCCCAGCCGGCCGAGGTGGCCGAGCCGGCGTTGAAGCCGAACCAGCCGAACCAGAGGACGCCGGCGCCGAGCATGACCATGGTCAGGTTGTGCGGGCGCATGGCCTCGCGCGGCCAGCCGCGGCGCTTGCCCAGGACGATGCAGAGCACGAGGGCGGCGATACCGGCGTTGATGTGGACCGCGGTGCCACCGGCGAAGTCCTTCGCGCCGAGGATGACCGGGATCCAGCCCTGCTCCAGGTCGAAGACCCAGTGCGCGACCGGGAAGTAGACCAGCGTGGCCCACAGGCCGGAGAACAGCACCCAGGCGCCGAACTTCATGCGGTCCGCGGCGGCACCGGCGATCAGCGCGACGGTCAGGATCGCGAACATGCCCTGGAAGCTGACGAAGGCCAGTGCCGGGTAGGCCTCGGTCGCCTCGTCGTTGGGCAGCAGCGCGGTGAGGCCGAAGTACTCGGCCGGGTTGCCCAGCAGGCCGCCGCCGACGAGCTCGGTGCCGAACACCGTGGAGTAGCCGTAGAGGATCCACAGGACCCCGACGACGCCCAGGGCGCTGAAGCACATCATGAACATGTTGAGCACGCTCTTGGACCGGGCCTGGCCGCCGTAGAACAGCGCCACCCCCGGGGTCATGAGCATGACGAGCGCCGCGCTCGTCAGGAGCCAGGCGGTGTCACCGCTGTTGAGGCCTTCCACGGGCTTTGTACCTCCCACGTCTGTGGTTGTCCGACTGGGGAGGAAGAATGGTGAGCGCGTGTTTCGCATTCGGCGCCTGTCCGTTTCGTACCGGTTAACAGGGCGCCGGAGGACATGACGGTTGCGTTACCCAACCGGATCCGCGTGACGGATGGCCATCCGGATGGTCCGTTTCGTGACCTGCCGCACGGAGCGGCGACCCGTGCCGGCGGCCGGCGGCACGGGCCCCGCGGACCCGCGCCGCCGTGCGTCTCAGTCGAGCAGGGCGTCGACGAACGCGTCCGGCTCGAAGGGCGCGAGGTCGTCCGGGCCCTCGCCGAGACCGACGAGCTTGACCGGCACCCCGAGCTCGCGCTGCACGCGGAAGACGATGCCGCCCTTGGCGGTGCCGTCGAGCTTGGTGAGCACGACGCCGGTGACGTCGACGACCTCGCCGAACACCCGGGCCTGGGTGAGCCCGTTCTGCCCGGTGGTGGCGTCGAGGACGAGCAGCACCTCGTCGACCCGGGCCTGCTTCTCGACGACGCGCTTGACCTTGCCGAGCTCGTCCATCAGGCCGGTCTTGGTGTGCAGGCGGCCCGCGGTGTCGAGCAGGACGGCGTCGACGCCGTCGGCGGTGCCGCGCTTGACCGCGTCGAACGCGACGGCGGCGGGGTCGGCGCCCTCGGCCCCGCGCACGACGCCCGCGCCGGAGCGCTCGCCCCAGGTGACGAGCTGCTCGGCGGCCGCGGCGCGGAAGGTGTCGGCGGCGCCGAGGGTGACCCGGTGCCCGCCCGCGACGAGCACCCGGGCGAGCTTGCCGGTCGTCGTGGTCTTGCCGGTGCCGTTGACGCCGACGACGAGCAGCACGGCCGGGCGCCCGTCGTGCGGCAGGGCGTGCACGGAGCGGTCCTGCCCGGTGCCCAGCGCCTCCACCAGCACGTCGCGCAGGGTGGCGCGGGCCTGCTCGGCGGTGCGGACGCCGCGGCTCGCGATCTGCTCGCGGAGCCTGCCGACGATCTCCGCGGTGGTCTCGGGGCCGAGGTCGGCCTGCAGCAGCGTGGCCTCGACGTCCTCCCACGACTCCTCGTCGAGGTCGCCGGCGCCCAGCAGGCCCAGCAGGCTCTGCCCGAGCCCGGAGCGGGAGCGGGACAGGCGTCCGCGCAGGCGGTTGATGCGCCCCTCGGCGGGGGCGATCTCCTCGGCGGGGGCGGCCGGTGCGGTCCCGGTGCCGGTGGGGACCTGCGGCGTGGCCGCCGCGTCGGCGGGGATCTGCTGCGTGGCGCCGCCGTCGGCAGGGATCTGCTGCGTGGTGCGACCGTCGGCGGGGATCTGCTGCGTGGCGCCTCCGTCGGTGGGGGCCGCGGGGCGCTGCAGCTGCCGGGTGTCGGGGTCCTTGCCGGCCTCGGCGGTGTCGATGACGCGGGCGGCGCCCGGCGTGCCGGTGACCGTGCCGCCCGGCCCGGTCGACTGGGTCGGCTGGGGCGGCTGGGTCGGCTCGGTCGGCCGGGTCGGCACGGTCGGGCTGCTCGGCGGCGCCGTCGACGTCAGCGGCGGCGCCGTGCTGACGGGGATGCCGCCCGGTGGTGTGCGGGCCTCGGTGGCGCCGTCGACGACCGGGGTCCCGCCGGGCGGGGTGCGCACCTCGTCGGCGGTGGGGGTCGCGTCGGCCGGGACGGGCGCGGCGGGCCCCGCCGGGGCGGGCGCGTCGGCGGCGGGCGCGGCCGGGTCGCCGTCCCCCGGCGCGCGCGGGCGCTCGGGGGCGGCGGCGGTCCCGGAGGAGAACGCGAACCCGCCGCCGGCCTGGTACGAGCCGCCCTTCGGCTTCGGCGGCCCCGCCTCGAGCTCGCGCTGCTCCTCGTCGGACCGCAGGCTGATCCGCCGCCGCCGGGCGATCACCAGCCCCGCGGCGACGGCGATCAGCAACACCGCCACGACGATCGCGACGACGATCCAGATGGTCTGCGTGGTCACGGCGCCACCCTGCCACGCCCGGTCCGGGCGTCGCGCGGGACACGGCGCTCGCGCCCCGTGCGCGGCCCGCGGCGCGGGCGACGGGACCGGCTCAGGACGCGGGGCGCAGCCGTTGGGAGATGACCTGGGTGATGCCGTCGCCGCGCATGGAGACGCCGTAGAGGGCGTCGGCGACCTCCATCGTCGGCTTCTGGTGGGTGATGACGATGAGCTGGCTGGTCGCGCGCAGCTCCTCCATCAGCGAGATCAGCCGGCGCAGGTTGACGTCGTCGAGGGCGGCCTCGATCTCGTCGAGCACGTAGAACGGCGACGGCCGGGCCCGGAAGATCGCCACCAGCAGCGCCATCGCGGTCAGCGACCGCTCCCCGCCCGACAGCAGCGACAGCCGCTTCACCTTCTTGCCCGGCGGGCGGGCCTCCACCTCGATGCCGGTGGTGAGCATGTCGTCGGGGTCGGTCAGCACGAGCCGGCCGTCGCCGCCGGGGAACAGCGTCGCGAACACGGTCTCGAACTCCGCGGCCACGTCGTGGTAGGCGGTGGTGAAGACCTCGAGGATCTTGTCGTCGACCTCGCGGACGACGGTCAGCAGGTCGCGCCGGGTGTTCTTCAGGTCCTCGAGCTGGGTGGACAGGAAGCGGTAGCGCTCCTCCAGCGCCGCGAACTCCTCCAGCGCCAGCGGGTTGACCTTGCCGAGCAGGGCGAGGTCCTTCTCGGCGCGCCGCAGCCGGCGCTCCTGGGTGGGCCGGTCGAACCGGACCGGCGGCGGCGCGGACACCTGCTCGCCGCGCTCGCGGGCGGCCTCGTACTCGGCGACGTCGGCGGCCGAGGGCGGCACCGGCACGTCCGGGCCGTACTCGGCGACGAGGTCGTCGACGCCGATGCCGTGGTCGCCGAGGATCTTCTCGGTCAGCTGCTCCAGGCGCATCCGGGTCTGCTGGCGCACCATCTCGTCGCGGTGCACGGCGTCGGTGAGCTTCTCCAGCAGCGCGGTCAGCGTCGTCGAGGTGTCCCGGGCCTCGGCGTGCGCGCGGTCGCGCTCGGCGCGGGCGGCCTGGATCTCGTCGCGCTCGGCCGCGGCCGCCGCCAGGGACCGCTCGATCCGCTCCGACGCGGTGTGCCCGGCGTCGACGACGAGCCGCGCCACCTCCGAGGCACGGTCGCGTTCCGCGGCCGCGGCGGCCGCCCGGGAGCGCGCGAGGCGCTCGCCGTGGGCCTGGCGGCGCAGCGTCTCCGCCCGGCCGGCGATCGCGCGGGCGCGCTCCTCGGCGGTGCGCAGCGCGAGGCGGCACTCGACCTCCTCGGAGCGGACCTCCTCCACACGCTCGGCGGCCTCGTCGCGCAGCTCGGTGTCGGGCTCGTCGTCGACGGGGGCGTCGGAGGCCAGCGACAGCTGGTGCTCGGCGGCCTCCAGCTCGATCAGCGAGTCCGAGCGGCGGCGCTCGACGGTGTCGCGCCGCTCGCGCAGCCGCTGCGCCTCGGCCCGGGCCGAGGTGACGACCTGCTCCAGGCGCCGGAGCTGGGCCGCCGCGGCGGAGCGGCGCCGGTCGGCCTCGGGGACGGCGGCGCGGGCCGCGGTCAGGTCCTCGGCGCGCGCGGACTCCTCGGCGCGGGCGCCGTCGAGCGTGGGGCGCAGCGACTCCAGCTCGGCGTCGACGGCGTCGCGGGCCGCGACCGCGTCGTCGACCGCGGCCTGCAGCTGCAGCGCACCCTCGCCCGAGCCGCTGCCGCCGCGGGCGGTGTGCGCGGTGAGCACGTCGCCGTCGGTGGTGACGGCGGTCAGCCCCGGCCGGGCACCGACCGCCGCGGCCGCCCCGGCCAGGTCGTCCACGACGACGGTGTCCGCCAGCAGCGCGGCCAGCGCCGGGGCCAGCGCGGCGGGCGCCGTCACCAGCGACGCGGCCCACCGCCCGGCAGGCGGGGCCTGTCCGGGTACCGCGACCGGCACCCGTCCGCCGTGCCCGGCGGCCGCCCCCGGGCCGGTGCCGCCCGCCGCTGCGTCGCCCGGGCCGGCGCCGACGAGCAGGGCCGCGCGGCCGGCGTCGCCGCCGCGCAGCGCGGCCAGTGCCTCGGCCGCGGCCCCGACCGAGCCCACCGCGACGCCCTCGGCGACGTCGCCGAGCGCGGCGGCGACCGCGGCCCGCCCGGCGGGCTCGACCTCGACGAGCTCGGCGACGGCACCGAGCACCCCGGTGTCGCCGGAGTCCAGCAGCGCACCGGTGCCGTCCCGGCGGACCAGGCCGACCTGCAGCGCGTCCACCCGGGCCCGCCAGTGGGCGCGCCGCTGCTCGGCGTCGCGCTCGGCCCGGACGAGCTCGGCGACCCGATCCTGCGCGGCGCGGTGCCCGGCCTCGGCCTGCTCGACGCGCGCGGCCAGGTCGGCGCCGGCGTCGTCGTCGGCGATCCCGAGGGACTCCCGCGCGGTCTCCAGCTCGGCCTCGGCCTCGCCGGTGCGGGTGGCGGCCTCGGCGAGGGCCTCGGACAGCCGCTCGATCTCCTCGGCGGTGGCGGCGACGCCGGAGCGCAGCGCGTCGGCCTTGCCGGCCAGCGTGGCGATCCCGGCACGGCGGTCGGCGATCGCGCGCACGGCGGCGAGGTGCTCGCGCTCGGCGGCGGCGAGCGTGCGTTCGCGCTCGGCCTTCTCGGTGACGACCTCGTCGAGCCGGCGCCGGGCCTCGGCGACGGCGGCGACCAGCTCCTCCTCCTGCTCGGCGACCGCGTCGGCCTCGGCCTCGGTCTCGTCGGGGTCGCGGCCGGGGGTGCGCTCGGCGGCCGCGGAGGAGGTGAGGTGCCGGACCCGCTCCTCGGCCAGGCGGACCGTGCCGCGCAGCCGTTCGGCGAGCGCGGAGAGCTGGTACCAGGTGTCCTGCGCGATCTGCAGGCGCGGCGCGTCGGCGGCCAGCGCGGTCTCCAGCTCGGCCTGGCGCTCCCGGGCGACGTCGAGCTGCTCCTCGACCTCGGCGCGACGGCGCCGGGCCTGCTCCTGCGACGCCTGTTCGCGCTGCGTCTCCTCCGACAGCGTCACGTAGTCGTCGGCGGCCAGGCGCAGCCGGGCGTCGCGCAGCTCGGTCTGCACGGCCTGCGCGCGGCGGGCGATCTCGGCCTGGCGGCCGAGCGGCTTGAGCTGGCGGCGCAGCTCGGCGGTGAGGTCGCCGAGCCGGGTGAGGTTGGCCTGCATCGCGTCGAGCTTCCGCAGCGCCTTCTCCTTGCGCTTGCGGTGCTTGAGGACCCCGGCGGCCTCCTCGATGTAGGAGCGGCGGTCCTCCGGCTTGGACTGCAGCACCCCGTCGAGCTGGCCCTGCCCGACGATGACGTGCATCTCCCGCCCGATGCCGGAGTCGCTCAGCAGCTCCTGCACGTCGAGCAGCCGGGCACGGGAGCCGTTGATCTCGTACTCGCCGGCGCCGTCGCGGAACATCCGGCGGGTGACCGAGACCTCGGAGTAGTCGATGGGCAGCGCGCCATCGGAGTTGTCGATGGTCAGCGTGACCTCGGCCCGGCCCAGGGCCGCCCGGCCGGACGTGCCGGCGAAGATGACGTCCTCCATCTTGCCGCCGCGCAGCGCCTTGGCGCCCTGCTCACCGAGCACCCAGCTGATCGCGTCGACGACGTTGGACTTGCCCGACCCGTTCGGCCCGACGACGCAGGTGATCCCCGGCTCCAGGCGCAGCGTGGTGGCCGAGGCGAAGGACTTGAAGCCCTTCATCGTCAGCGTCTTCAGGTGCACGGGCGGGGATCTCCAGGTGCGCGGGGGCGACCAGGGTAGCCGGGTGGGCCGCCGCGTCCGACGGCCCGCCCGGACCTCACCCGGCCGACGGGGTCGAGGCGTTGACCACCCAGCGCACGCCGAACCGGTCCGTGACCTGTCCGAACTCGTCGCCCCACATCTGCTTCTCCATCGGCACGTCGACGGTCCCGCCCTCGGACAGACCGGTGAAGAAGCCGCGCAGCTTCTTCGGGTCGTCGCCGGAGAGGCTGACCGAGATGCCCGCGGGCGCCCCCGTCGGCCGCTGCGGGTCCCCGTCGGAGGCCATGAGCGAGAAGCCGTCGGGCGTGCCGAGGTAGGCGTGCATCACGCCGTCGGGCGGTGGGACGGGGCCGGTGGCCCCCATGTCCCCGAACGTCATGACCTGCAGCTCGCCGCCCAGCACGGAGCGGTAGAACTCCATCGCCGCGCGGGCGGTGCCGTCGAAGTGCAGGTAGGGGTTCATCTGGATGGGCACGGCGGCCTCCTCGTCGGTGGGTGTACCGAGGTGTGGACCCGGTACCGACAGCGAACTCGTCGCCGGGACCCGTCAGGCTTCGACGAAACCCGAAAATGCCCCGGACGGCGCAGTCCACTGCTCCGACACGGAGGTCACGCGGCCGGGGGTGCGGCCGCCGCGCAGCTGCTCCAGGAGCCGCTCGCAGGTCTCGCGGTCACCCTCCGCGGTCACCGCCACCCGGCCGTCGGACAGGTTGCGGGCCTGCCCGACCAGCCCGAGCTCGAGCGCCCGCGAACGCGTCCACCAGCGGAAACCGACCCCCTGTACGTCCCCCTGGACCCACGCGATCAGCCGAACGGTCGCATCTGTGTTGCCACTCACAGTGCTGGTACGTTACCCGCCCGTGACCCCAGGACGCACACCGCGCGCCGCCCGCGCGGTGCTCGGCGGGGTGGGGGCCGGCGCCGTACTGGCGATGGCCGCCCCGCTCGCAGCACCCGCGATCACCGGCGTGGCGCTCCCCGCCACCGACGGGTCGGTGGAGGACACCGTCCCGCTCGCCCCCGTCTCCACCGCCGCCCTCGCGACCCCGGCACCCGCCGCAGGCGGCCCGGTCGACGGGGCCGCGGTCGCCCGGGCCGCGCTGGCCGCCGCGCCGGCCGACCCCGGCTCCCCCGCCGTCGCCGCACGGGACGCGCTCGCCGCGTACCGGGCCGCCGAGGCCACCCGGGCCGCCGCGGCCGGTGAGGAGCAGGCCGTCCCCTCGCCCCGCACGGCGGAGCCGGCGGCGGCCGCCGCCCCGGGCGCGTCCGCGGGCCTGTCCGGCGAGCTCGCCCGGGTGGTCGCACTGACCAACGCCGAGCGGGCCGCGGCGGGCTGCGGCGCGCTGCGGGCCGACCCGCGGATCAGCGCCGCCGCGCAGGGCCACAGCGAGGACATGGCCCGGCAGGGCTACTTCGCCCACGACAGCCGCGACGGGCGCGACTTCGCCGACCGCATCACCGCGGCCGGCTACCCCTCCCCCGGCGCGGAGAACATCGCGATGGGCCAGCCCGACGCGGCCACCGTCGTCCAGGACTGGATGGAGTCGCCCGGGCACCGCCGCAACATCCTGGACTGCTCGCTGACCACGATCGGCGTCGGCGAGTCCGGCGGGTACTGGACCCAGGACTTCGGCCGCTGAGGCCGCCGGGGCCGCCGGCGCCGCCCTGGCCGCCGGGGCGGGCGCGGCCTCAGCCGTCGAAGCGGTACCCCATCCCGGCCTCGGTGATCAGGTACTTCGGCCGCGACGGCACCGGCTCCAGCTTGCGGCGCAGCTGGGCGAGGTAGACCCGCAGGTAGTGGGTCTCGGTGCCGTACTGCGGGCCCCACACCTCGCGCAGCAGCCGCTTCTGCTCGACCAGCTTGCCGCGGTGGCGCACCAGCAGCTCCAGGATCCCCCACTCGGTCGGGGTCAGGTGCACCTCCGCGCCGTCGGCGCGCACCACGGTCTTCGCGGCCAGGTCGACGGTGAAGTCGGCCGTGGCGACGACGGCCTCGCCGTCGACGGCGGACACCGCAGCACGGCGGACGGCGGCGCGCAGCCGGGCCAGCAGCTCGGCCATCCCGAACGGCTTGGTCACGTAGTCGTCGGCACCGGCGTCGAGGGCGCGGACCTTGTCGGCGGAGTCGGTGCGCGCGGACAGCACGATGACCGGCACCGTGCTCCACCCGCGCAGCCCCTCGACGACCTCGGTGCCGTCGAGGTCGGGCAGCCCCAGGTCCAGCACGACGACGTCCGGGTGCCCGTCCGCGGCGGCCCGCAGCGCCGCCGACCCGTCGGCGGCGGCGAGCACGGTGTAGCCGTGCGCGGTGAGGTTGATCCGCAGCGCGCGCAGGATCTGCGGGTCGTCGTCGACGACGAGCACCCGCACCCCGTTCGCGGCGCCGCGCGCGGGGGCGTTCACGACGCCACCACGACGGCCGCGGCGGGCAGCGACACGACGACGGTGAGGCCCCCGCCGGGGGTGTCCTCGGCCGTGAGCTCGCCGTCCATCACCGCGGTCAGCCCGCGGGCGACCGACAGCCCCAGCCCGAGCCCGGCCACGGCGTCGCGGTCACCGAGCCGCTGGAACGCCGCGAACAGCGCGTCCCGCTCGCGGGGGGAGACCCCGCGGCCGTGGTCGACCACCCGCAGCTCCACCCGGTCGGCGTAGGCGCTGGCGCGCAGCACGACCTCGGACCCGCCGCCGTGGCGCAGGGCGTTGTCCACGACGTTGGCGACGACCCGGTCCAGGAGCCCGGCGTCGGCGAGCACGTCGGGCACGTCCTCGCCGATCTCCAGCCGGACCCGGTCGGCGCCCTCCAGGCCGAGCAGCGCGGTCGCGGCGACCTCGTCGTAGCCGACCGGGGCGAGCAGCGGGGTCACCGCGCCCGCGGCGAGCCGCGAGGAGTCGAGCAGGTTGTCCACCAGCGCGGTGAGCCGGTCCGCGGACTCCTCGACGGTGGCGAGCAGCTCGGCGCGGTCGGCGTCGTCGAGGGGCAGGTGCTCGTCGCGCAGGCTGCCCGCGGCCGCCTTGATCGAGGTCAGCGGGCTGCGGAGGTCGTGCCCGACGGCCGACAGCAGCGCCCCGCGGGTCTCGTTGGCCGCCGCGCGCCGCTCGGCGTCGGCGGCGCCGGCCTCGGCGCGCTGCCCGCGCAGCGCCAGCAGCGCCTGCCCGCCGACGACCTCCAGCAGCCTGCGGTCCGCGGCGGGCAGGGTGCGGCCGGTCCCGACCAGGTGCAGCCCCTCGGCGACGACGACGTCGACGTCGGCCTGGTCGGGCCGCGCGCAGTCCCCGGCGTCGCCGGTGCAGGCGACCCGGCGCCACACCCGGTCCTCGCCGCGTTCGAGCAGCGCGACCGACCGCAGCGCCCACGTCTCGCGGACCTTGTCCAGCAGCCGCGGCAGCGGGTCGGAGCGGGTCAGCACCGTCCGCGCGAACGACGCCAGCAGCGCCGCCTCCGCCCGGGCCCGCGCGGCCTGCTCGGCGCGCCGCGCCGCCCGGTCGACGACCAGCGCGACGAGCACCCCGACCAGCAGCATCGTCGCGACGGTGAGGACGTTGCCCGGGTTGGCGATCACCAGCGAGTACAGCGGCGGGGAGAGGAAGAAGTTCAGCAGCAGCCCGCCGAGCAGCGCGGCGAGCAGGGCCGGGCCGAGCCCGCCGGCGAGCGCGGCGAGCACGGTGGCGAGGAAGTAGAGGACGACGTCGGTGGACAGGTCCACCCACGGCGACAGGACGACGCCCAGCACCGTCGCGACGGCCGGGCCCGCGAGGGCGACGACCCAGCCGAGCGCCTGGCGGGACGCGGGCAGCGCGGTGCGCAGCCGCGGCAGGCGCAGCGCGCGACCGGCCTCGCGGTGGGTGACCATGTGCACGTCGATCGGCCCGGACTCCTGCACGACGCGGGCGCCGATGCCCGGGTCGAACACCCGCGCCAGGCGCGAGCGCCGCGACGTGCCGAGCACCACCTGGGTGGCGTTGGCGCCGCGGGCGAAGTCGAGCAGGGCGTCCCCGACCGACTCGCCGACGACGGTGTGGAACGACGCGCCGACGCCCTCGGCCATCCGGCGCACCCGGTCGGCGGCACCGACCTGGCCACCGGACAGGCCGTCGCCGCGCAGCACGTGCACGGCCATGAGGTCCGCGCCGCCGGACCGTTTCGCGATCCGCGCCGCGCGCCGCAGCACCGTCTCCGACTCCCGTCCGCCGGTCAGCGCGACGACGACGCGCTCGCGGGTCTCCCAGATCTCGTCCACCTGCTTCTCGCTGCGGTAGCGGCGCAACGCGGTGTCCACCTCGTCGGCGATCCACAGCAGGGCCAGCTCGCGCAGCGCGACCAGGTTGGGGACCCGGAAGTAGTGGGCGAGGGCGGCGTCGACCTTCTCCGCGGCGTAGACGTTGCCGTGGGCGAGCCTGCGGCGCAGCGCCTCCGGGGTGATGTCGACGATCTCGATCTGCTCGGCGGCGCGCACGACGTCGTCGGGCACGGTCTCCTGCTGGCGGGCCCCGGTGATCGTCGCGACGACGTCGCCGAGCGACTCCAGGTGCTGCACGTTGACCGTGGAGATGACGTCGATGCCCGCGTCGAGCAGCTCCTGCACGTCCTGCCAGCGCTTGGCGTTGCGCGAGCCGGGCGCGTTGGTGTGGGCCAGCTCGTCGACCAGCGCGACCTGCGGGCGGCGCGCCAGGACGGCGTCGAGGTCCATCTCCTCCAGCCGGGTGCCGTGGTGCTGCACGACCCGGCGCGGGACGACCTCCAGCCCGTCGAGCAGCGCGGCGGTGCGGTCGCGGCCGTGGGTCTCCACGACACCGACGACGACGTCGGTGCCGCGCCCGAGGCGGCGGTGGGCCTCGCCGAGCATGGCGAAGGTCTTGCCGACCCCGGGCGCGGCGCCGAGATGGATGCGGAGCTCTCCCCTCATCCGGCCATTGTCGGCCCTGCTCACCCGCGCGCGTCCCGCACGGACAGGTTGAGTTCGGTGACGTTCACCCGCGGCTCCCCGAGGAACCCGAGGGTGCGCCCGGACGTCGCGGCGGCGACGAGCTCACCGACGCGCGCGACGGGCAGCCCGGTGACCCGCGCGACGCGGGGCACCTGCAGGGCCGCGTACTCCGGGCTGATGTCCGGGTCGAGCCCGGACGCCGACGCGGTCACCGCGTCGGCCGGGACCGCCTGCGGCGCGACGCCCTCGCGGGCGGCGATCACCGCGCGGCGCTGCTGCACGGCGGCCAGCAGCCCGTCGTCGAAGCCGCCCTTGTTCGACCCGCCGGAGGTGGCGGTGTCGGCCGGGCCGAGTCCGTCCTCGGCCTCGGCCGACGCCGCGGGCCGGGTGTGGAAGAAGGGGTCGGCGGCCGGGTCGGGCGCGACCGGGTCGATCCCGATCAGCGACGACCCGGTGCCGCCCGGCAGCACCGAGCCCTCGGCCCGGGCATCCAGGCCCGAGATCCGGGCGACGCCCCAGATCGCGAGCGGGTAGACGATCCCGCACAGGACCGTCATGACGAGGAGCACGCGCAGACCGGTGGCGGTCTGGCGGCGCAGGGTGGTGAGCATCAGATCCCCGGGACGAGACGGACGAGCAGGTCGATGAGGAAGATCCCGGCGAACGGGGTGACGACCCCGCCGAGGCCGTAGATCAGCAGGTTGCGCCGCAGCAGCGACGCCGCCGACGACGGCCGGTAGCGCACCCCGCGCAGGGCCAGCGGGATCAGCGCCACGATCACCAGCGCGTTGAAGATCACCGCGGAGAGGATCGCGGACTCCGGCGTCGCCAGGCCCATCACGTTGAGCAGCCCCAGTGACGGGTAGAGCGCGACGAACATCGCGGGCAGGATCGCGAAGTACTTCGCGAGGTCGTTGGCGACCGAGAACGTCGTCAGCGCGCCGCGGGTGATGAGCAGCTGCTTGCCGATCTCGACGATCTCGATCAGCTTGGTCGGGTCGGAGTCCAGGTCGACCATGTTCCCGGCCTCCTTCGCGGCGGAGGTGCCGGTGTTCATGGCGACGCCGACGTCGGCCTGGGCCAGCGCGGGCGCGTCGTTGGTGCCGTCGCCGGTCATCGCGACCAGCCGGCCGCCCTCCTGCTCGCGGCGGATGTAGGCGAGCTTGTCCTCCGGCGTGGCCTCGGCCAGGTGGTCGTCGACCCCGGCCTGCGCCGCGATCGCCGCGGCGGTGCGTGGGTTGTCGCCGGTGACCATCACCGTGCGGATGCCCATCGCGCGCAGCTCGGCGAAGCGCTCGGCCATGCCGGGCTTGACGACGTCGGACAGCTCGATGACGCCGAGCACGCGGGCGCCGCGCCCGTCCGGGGCGTCGGCGGCCGCGACGACCAGCGGGGTCCCGCCGTCGTCGGAGACGGTCTCGACGATGCGGTCGACCTCGGCCCGGTCGGCGGCCTGCGCCCACTCCAGGACGGCGGCCGCGGCGCCCTTGCGGACGACCTCGCCGTCGAGGTCGATGCCCGACATCCGGGTCTGCGCGGTGAACGGCACGAACTCCGCGACGGCCTCCGCGGCGTCCGCCTCGGGGGCGAGCCCGTGCTCGGACGCGCAGAGCTCGACGATGCTGCGGCCCTCGGGCGTCTGGTCGGCCAGGCTCGACAGCCGGGCCGCGCGGGCGAGCTCGTCGGTCCCGGTGCCGCCCACGCCGTGCAGCGCGGTGGCGCGCCGGTTGCCGAAGGTGATGGTGCCGGTCTTGTCGAGCAGCAGCGTGTCGACGTCACCGGCGGCCTCGACGGCGCGCCCGGAGGTGGCGAGCACGTTGCGCTGCACCAGCCGGTCCATGCCGGCGATGCCGATCGCGGACAGCAGCGCGCCGATGGTGGTCGGGATCAGGCAGACCAGCAGCGCGGTGAGCACGAGCAGCGGGACCTGGGTGCCGGCGTAGGCGCTCATCGGGGCGATCGCGACGACCGCGAGCAGGAAGATGATCGTCAGGGCCGAGAGCAGGATCGTCAGGGCGATCTCGTTCGGCGTCTTCTGCCGGGCCGCGCCCTCGACGAGCGCGATCATCCGGTCGACGAAGGACTCCCCGGGCCGGGTGGTGATGCGCACGACGATCCGGTCCGACAGCACCGTGGTGCCGCCGGTGACGGCGCAGCGGTCGCCGCCGGCCTCCCGGATGACGGGTGCGGACTCGCCGGTGATCGCGGACTCGTCGACCGAGGCGATGCCGTGGACGACGTCGCCGTCGCCGGGGACGGTCTCCCCCGCCTCGACGACGACCAGGTCCCCCAGCCGCAGCTGCGCGCCCGGCACCTGCTCCTCGCGGGCGTCCGGGTCGGCGGGGTCCTCGCCGAGCAGCCGCCGGGCGACGGTGTCGCGCTGGGTGGCGCGCAGCGACGCGGCCTGCGCCTTGCCGCGCCCCTCGGCGACGGCCTCGGCGAGGTTCGCGAACAGGACCGTGAACCACAGCCAGGCCGCGATCAGCACCGCGAACACGCTGGGGTCGACGACGGCGAGCACGGTGACCAGCACCGACCCGACCCAGACGACGAACATCACCGGGTTGCGGGCCTGCACGCGCGGGTCGAGCTTGCGCAGGGCCTCGGGCAGCGCGGCCAGCAGCTGCCCCGGGGCGAAGGCCCCCGCGGCGACGGGCGCGGGCGCCGGGTCGGACGCCTGCGGCCCGGTGGTGGGCCGCTCGGTGGACACGGACACGTTCTCCTCCGGTCGGGGACTCCCCCCGCCGCGGTCCGCTCCGAGGGTCACCCCCGTAGCGCTGTAGGCCTCGAGGGTTCCCCTGGGAGCACCGCCGGAGGCGGGCGACGGCGCCGGTGCGGGGGTGGGGGTGGACGCGGGGGCCGGACCGGTGTCCGGGCCGGGGCGCGGGGTCACGACAGGGCCTCGGCGATCGGGCCGAGCGCCAGTGCCGGGAAGAACGTCAGCGCCGAGACCAGCAGCACGGTGCCCCCGACGAGCCCGGCGAACAGCGGGCCGTCGGTCGGCAGCGTCCCCGCCCCGGCCGGGACGCGGCGCTGGCGGGCCAGGGCACCCGCCAGCGCGAGGACGGCGAGGATCGGCACGAAGCGCCCGAAGAGCATCGCCATCCCCAGCCCGGCCTGGAAGAAGTCGCTGGTCACGGTGATCCCGGCGAACGCCGAGCCGTTGTTGTTGGCGGCCGAGGCCCAGGCGTAGAGGACCTCGGAGAAGCCGTGCGCCCCGTCGTTGTTCAGTGCGTCGGCGGTGCCCGGCAGCGCGATCGCCAGACCGGCCCCCAGCAGCACGAACGCCGGCATGACCAGGATCGACACCGCGGCGTAGGTGATCTCGCGGCGGCCGAGCTTCTTGCCGAGGTACTCCGGGGTCCGGCCGACCATCAGCCCGGCGAGGAACACCGCGATGACGGCGAGCACGAGCAGGCCGTAGAGGCCCGCGCCGACCCCGCCGGGGGCGACCTCGCCGAGCAGCATGTTCAGCAGCGTCACGCCGCCGGCCGCGCCGGAGTAGCTGTCGTGCATCGAGTTGACCGCGCCGGTGGACGTCCCGGTCGTCGACACCGCGAACAGGACCGAGCCGGGGACGCCGAAGCGCACCTCCTTGCCCTCCAGCGCGCCGCCCGCGGCGAGCGCGGCGGGGCCGTTGGGGTGGTTCTCGGCGAGCCAGGCGGCGGCGAGCATGAGCGCCCACAGGCCGCCCATGACCGACAGCAGGACGACGCCCTGGCGGACCCGGCCGACCATGACCCCGAAGGTGCGGGTCAGCGCGACCGGGATCACCAGCAGCAGGAAGATCTCCAGCAGGTTCGCGACCGGGCCCGGGTTCTCGAACGGGTGCGCGGAGTTCGCGTTGAAGATCCCGCCGCCGTTGGTGCCGAGCTCCTTGACCGCCTCCTGCGACGCGGCCGGGGCCAGCGGGAGGGTGTGCACCGAGCCGTCCACGGCGGTGATCTCCACCCCGGAGCGCAGCGACTGCACGACGCCGGTCGCGACGAGGGCGACGGCGGCGACGACGGCGACCGGCAGCAGGATCCGGGTGACGCCGCGGGTGAGGTCGACCCAGAAGTTGCCGATGCGCCCGTCGTCGTCGCCGCGGGAGACGAACCCGCGGACCAGCGCGACGGCGACCGCCATGCCGACGGCCGCGGACACGACGTTCTGCACGGTCAGCCCGGCCATCTGGACGGTGTGGCCGAGGACCTGCTCCGGCACGTAGGACTGCCAGTTCGTGTTCGTCACGAACGAGACGGCGGTGTTGAACGCCATCGCGGGGGCCACGGAGCCGGGGCCCTCGAAGCCGTCGGTGCCGCGGCCGAAGCCGAGCGGCAGCAGCCCCTGGACACGCTGCATCACGTACAGCAGCAGGATCGAGACCAGGGAGAACCCGAGCACCCCGGCCGCGTAGGTGGTCCAGCGCTGCCCGGATCCGGCGTCGACCCGGCACAGCCGGTAGATCCAGCGCTCCACCCGCCAGTGCCGGGTGTCGGTGTAGACGCGGGCCATCCAGTCGCCCAGCGGCTTCCAGGTCAGTGCGAGCAGCGCGACCAGCGCGCCCGCCTGCAGCAGCCCGGCCATCAGAACTTCTCCGGTCGGAGCAGCGCGACGACCAGGTAGACGAGCAGGGCCAGGGCGAGCACCCCGCCCACGACGTTCGCGATCACAGCTTCTCCATCCCGCGCAGGGTGAGCGCGAACACGACGAAGCAGGCTGCCGTCAGCGCGATGTAGGCCAGGTCGGCCACGGGACACTCCTCGTACCTCGCACCCGCCGGTACCTCCGGCGGGCCGCGCAGGATCGTGCGCTCCGCGCCGCGGCCGCACGTGCGTGGTGACGCCGGATTGACGCCCGCCGGGGTCCGCGTTGACGCGTTCTTGACGCCCGGTGGTGGCGGTCACGTCCCCCACCCGGGCGATCGGTCTCAGGAGCCCGTCAACGAACCGGGGGGCGCGCGCCAAGGCGGCGTCAGTGCCCGTGGCGGGCGGGAGCCGGGCGGGGACGCTGTGCGCGTGCTGCAGCGTCGCCCGTCTCCCGTGGACCCACCGGTCCCGCCCCGCCTGCCCGGCCCGGCCGGGTTTCTGCTGTCCGTGCCGGCCGGGGTCCTGACGGCCGTCGCCTGCGGGACCGCCGCGGCGGCGGGGGTACCGGCCGGGGCGTCCGTCGTGCCGGCCGCGGCCCTGGCCACCGCGGCGGTCGCGGCCCGGACGACGACGCCCGGCGCGCTGGTCGCCGCGGCGGTGTGCTGGGCCTTCGCCGACGGCTTCGTCCTGAACGGCCGCGCGGAGCTGCACATTGGCCCCGACGACCTGGCGCTGCTGGTCACGCTGCTGGCCGTCGCCGTGCTCGCGCGTGTCCTGCCGGTCGCGGCCGGACGGCTGCGCCGCGGGGCGGGCCCCGTCCGGGACGGTTGCGGGCCGCGTCCCTGGATACCCTGACCGACGGCGCGGGATCGTCCCGGTCCCGCCCGGCCGGGGAGGCGCAGGCATGTCCGTGATCGACAACGCGGTCTACGTCGACGGCAAGCGGGCGGCCGCGCCGGACCACGTCGACACCGCCGTCGACGAGCTGCGCCGCTGCCGCGGTGACCACGCCGACGGCAGCACCGCGTTCTGCTGGATCGGGATGCTGCGCCCCGACGCCGAGGAGATCGCCGGCATCGGACGCGAGTTCGCGCTGCACGCGCTGGCCGTCGAGGACACCGTCAACGCCCACCAGCGCCCCAAGCTGGAGCGCTACGGCACCACCGAGTTCGTCGTGCTGCGCCCGGCCCGCTACGTCGACTCCGACGAGGTCGTCGAGATCGGCGAGGTCCACCTGTTCCTCGGCCCGGACTTCGTCATCACGGTGCGGCACGCGGTGGAGCCGCAGCTGGGCGAGGTCCGCGACCGGCTGGAGAACGACCCGGAGCTGCTCGCGCACGGCCCGATGGCGGTGCTGTACGCGGTGCTGGACCGCGTGGTCGACGACTACTTCCCGGTCCTCGACGGCCTGCAGGACGACATCGACGAGATCGAGGAGCAGGTCTTCCGCGGCGACCCCGAGGTGTCGCGGCGCATCTACCAGCTCACCCGCCAGGTGATCGCGTTCCAGCGGGCCGTCGAGCCGCTGCAGGAGATCTTCGTCGAGCTGCGGGCGCGCTTCGCCAAGTCCGGCGACGCCCCGGACCTGGAGCTGCGGCGCGCGATGCGCGACGTCATCGACCACGCCACCCGGGTCCGCGAGCGTGTCGAGGGCTTCCGCGACCTGCTCGGCAACATCCTGACGGTCAACTCCACGCTGGTCGCGCAGCGGCAGAACGAGGAGATGACCCGGCTGACCGAGGCCGGGTTCACCCAGAACGAGCAGATGAAGCGGGTGTCGTCCTGGGCGGCGATCCTCTTCGCGCCGACCCTGATCGCCGGCATCTACGGGATGAACTTCGACACCATGCCCGAGCTGCACTGGACGCTGGGCTACCCGATGGCGCTGGGCCTGATGCTGCTGCTCGGGCTGGTGCTGTACCTGGCGTTCAAGCGCAACGACTGGCTGTAGCCCGGCCGGGCGGCATCCGCACCCGCCGGCGGCGCTCAGGCGCGCAGTCGCATCCGTCCGACGACGGCGTCGGTGTGCCGTGCGGCGTAGCGCGCCAGCCCGGCGCCCCGGTGGCCGAGCAGCGGGGCGTGCCGTCGACGACGGGGCGCCGGCTCCGGGATCAGCAGCGTCACGTCGCGACCGCCCGCGGCGAGCGCCCGCAGGTACCCGCACACGGCAGGCCCGAGGCGGCGCCGGGGACGGCCGCGTTCGTCGGTGCCCGACAGCAGGACGAGCTCGACGTCGGGCCGCCATCGGGCCCAGCGGCGGCGCAGGTCGTCGGCGGCGGCGAGGTCGTCGGCGTCGCGGCCGAGGACGACGTGCACGGCCACCGTGTCCCGACCCATCGACCGCGCGGTCGACAGCGCGTGCTCGGCGAGCACGTCGATCTCCGCCACCGGGACGACGACCACCGACGGCGCCCCGTGCGGGAGCGCGGTGCACCGGTCCGCGGCGAGCCGGGCGGCCATGCCGGCGTACCCGCGGCGCACGGCGACGAACAGCGCCACCAGCATCGGCACGACGACCACCACCAGCCAGGCGCCGGCGGCCGCCTTCTCGACGGTGAGCACGACCGCGGCCACGGCGGTGAGGGCGGATGCGGTCCCGCAGAGCGCGACCCGGGCACGGGCGCCCGGGCCGCCCGTCCGCAGATGGTGCACGACCATCCCGGCCTGGCACAGCGCGAACCCCACGAAGACGCCGATGGCGAACAGCGGCACGAGCAGGGCGACGTCACCGCCGGTGACCAGCAGCAGCACGGCGGCGAGCACCGACAGGGACAGGATCGACGCGCGGTAGACCTGCCGGTCCCCGCGCACGGCGAACATCCGGGGCAGCGCGTCGTCGGCAGCCAGGCGGGCGGCCAGCACCGGCAGGCCGCCGTAGGAGGTGTTCGCCGCCAGGGCCAGCAGCACCACCGTCGTCAGCTGGACCCCGACGTAGATCCAGCCGCTGCCCAGCGACGCCTGGACCAGGAGCGAGAGCAGCGTCCGGTCCGGGGTCGGGGCGACACCGAGGCGGTCGACGAGGGCGCCCAGTCCCAGCAGCAGCAGGCCGAGGACCACGCCGAGGACGAGCTCGGCGTCGCGGGCGCGGCGACGCCGGTCGGCCCGGAACGACGGCGTCGCGTTCGCGATCGCCTCGACCCCGGTGAGCGCCGCGCAGCCGTTCGCGAACGCGGCGAGGAGCAGCAGGACCCCGACCTCCTGCGCCCCGACCACCGGGGCCGCGGGCGGCAGCGTCTCGGCCGGGCCGTCGCGCAGCAGGCCGACGACGATGACGACGGCGAGCGCCCCGACGAACACCGCGGCGGGGAGCGCGAACAGCCGTCCGCCCGTCACCACGCCGCGCAGGTTGACGGCCGTGACGACCGCCAGCGCCCCCAGGCACAGCGCGGGGGTCCAGCCGATCAGATCCGGGAACGCCGAGGTCAGGGCGGCGACACCGGCCGCGATCGACACCGCCACGTTGAGGACGTAGTCGACGACCAGTGAGGCCGCGGCGACCAGCCCGGCACCGGGGCCGAGATTGCGCCGCGCGACGGAGTACGCGCCCCCGCCGTCCGGGTAGGCCGCGATCACCTGCCGGTAGCCGAGCACCAGCAGGGCGAGCAGACCCACGATCACCGCGGTCACCAGCGGGGCGGCACCGAGCCCGGCCGCACCGGCCACGGCCAGGGCGACGACGACGGCCTCCGGCCCGTAGGCGCACGAGGCGAGGGCGTCCAGGCCCAGCGCGGCGACCCCGGTGATCGTGCCGAGACGGTGGCGGTCGCCGCCGTCCACGGACGACGTGCGGGTCGCGGACGGGGACGGATCAGGGGGCTCGCCGGCGTCGGCCGGCCGATCGGCGTGCACGGTCACGGTCGGAGAGCCTGCGCGGTGGACCGGGCCCGGCCCGGTGGTCCTGTCGCATTCTTGACGCCCCGCCGGCCGTCCGGTCCCGCAGCCGGCGGTGCGGCCCGGGGCCGCGGGCGCCGCGGGCCCGCGGACCGTCGCGGGAGACGGGGATCACCGTCCGTCAGCAGCGCGCGAAGCCCGCGGACCCCGGCGTCAACAGCGCGTCCGGACCCGCGGCGGTGGCCGGTCCTGCGGGCGATACCGGTGGGGCATGGCGCCCGCACCGGGCGCCCGCGACCAAGGAGTCCCCTCCGGTGACCCTCGCCGACCTCCTCCCCACCCTGCGCCCGACGCTCGCCGCCCGTCTCGAACCGGGCCTGTGGCCGGTCACGGCCCGCGCGGCCTCCGACGGCACCCTCACCGTGGGCGGTGTCGACCTCACCGAGGTCGCCGCCCGGTTCGGCACCCCGGTGCAGGTGCTCGACACCGCCGACGTCCGGGCCCGCTGCCGCGCCTACCGGGCCGCACTGCCCGACGCGGAGATCGTCTACGCCGGCAAGGCGTTCCTGTGCCGGGGCATGGCCCGGCTCGTCGCCGACGAGGGCTGCTCGGTCGACGCCTGCTCCGGCGGCGAGGTCGCCGTGGCCGCCGCGGCGGGCCTGCCCGGCGAGCGGATCGTCCTGCACGGCACGGTCAAGACCGACGAGGACCTCAAGGCCGCGTTCGCCGCGGGCGTCGGGCGGATCGTGCTCGACTCCGCCGCCGAGGTCGACCGGATCGCGGCGCTGGCGCCGGGCCGGCAGAGGGTGCTGCTGCGGGTCGCCCCGGACGTCGACGCCGGCACCCACCCCGGGCTCACGACCGGGACCGCGTCGAGCTGGTTCGGGATGCCGCCGGAGGAGGTGCTCGAGGCCGCGGGACGGGTGCTCGCCCGCCCCGAGCTGGAGCTCGCCGGCCTGCACTGCCACCTCGGCTCGCAGGTGCCCTCGGTGTCGCGCTACGAGCGCGCGGCCGTCCGCATGGTCGGTGTGCTGGCGGCCCTGCGGGCCCGCTACGGCGTCACGCCCGCCGAGCTCGACCTGGGCGGCGGTCACGCGGTCGGCTACGCCGAGGGCGAGCCCTGCCTGGACCCGGCGACGTTCGGCCGGGCGGTGCGCGGCACGCTCGCGCGGGCCTGCGCGTCCTACGGGCTGGCGGAGCCGCGGCTGCTGGTGGAGCCCGGCCGGGCGGTCGTCGCCCGGGCGGGGGTGACGGTGTACCGCGTGGGGGCGGTGCAGCGCTGCGGCGACGGCTCCACGACCGTGCTCGTCGACGGCGGCATGAGCGACGACCCGCGCCCCGCCCTCTACGGCGCCCGCTACCCCGTGCGGCTGGTCGGGCGCGCGACCCGGGCGCCGCTGGTGACGGTGCGGGTCGCGGGCCGGCACTGCGAGTCCTCCGACGTCGTCGCCGACGCGGTGCGGCTGCCCGCGGACCTCGCGCCCGGCGACCTGCTCGCGGTGCCGGTGTCCGGCGCGTACCACGCGTCGATGGCCTCGACCTACAACCAGGTGCCCCGTCCGCCGGTCGTCGCGGTCGCGGCGGGCGCGGCGATGCCGCTGCTGCGCCGCGACACCCCGGAGGACCTGCTGCGCCGCGACGTCGGGTAGGCGGCCCGGCCGGTCAGCGCCGGGGACGCGGCGCGGGCTGGCAGCGCGGGCAGGTGAACGAGGAGCGGTTCATGAACGCGTCCCGGCGGATCGGGGTGCCGCAGCGACGGCACGCCCGGTCCGCCTGGCCGTAGACGTTCAGGGAACGGTCGAAGTAGCCCGAGGCGCCGTTGACGTTGACGTAGAGCGCGTCGAACGAGGTGCCGCCCTGGGCCAGCGCCTCGTGCATCACGGTGCTCGCGGCGTCGAGGACGGCGTGGCCCTGCGCGCGGGTCAGCCTGTCCGTCGGTCGGGCGCCGTGCAGCCGGGCCCGCCACAGGGCCTCGTCGGCGTAGATGTTGCCGATCCCGGAGACGACGGTCTGGTCGAGCAGCGCGCGCTTGATCTCGGTGCGGCGCCGGCGCAGCGCGGCGACGGCGTCCCCGGCGACCCACGCCGGGTCCATCGGGTCGCGTGCGATGTGCGCGACGGGTGCGGGCACCAGGCCGCCGCCGGTGGCCGCGGCCAGCGGGTGCACCGACAGCCCGCCGAACGTGCGCTGGTCGACGAAGCGCAGCTCGGGGCCGTCGTCGTCGAAGCGGACGCGCACCCGCAGGTGCTTCTCGTCCGGCGCGTCCGGGGCCTCGACGAGCATCTGCCCGGACATCCCGAGGTGCGCGAGCAGCGCGTCGTCGCCCTCACCGGCGGAGTCCAGCTCCAGCCACAGGTACTTGCCGCGCCGGGCCGCGGCGGACAGGGTCCGGCCGGTGAGGCGGCCGGCGAAGTCGTCGCCGCCGGCGGGGTGACGGCGCACCGCGCGCGGGTGCAGCACCTCGACGCGCGCGATCCGGCGGTCCAGCACGTGGTCGGCCAGGCCGCGGCGGACGACCTCGACCTCGGGGAGTTCGGGCATCGGGTCGGGCGCCTAGAGGGTGGAGCCGGTGCTCTCGTCCGACAGGGCGCGCCAGGCGATCTCGGCCGCCTTCTGCTCGGCCTCCTTCTTGGTGCGCCCCGCGCCGCTGCCGAGGTCGCGGCCCCCGACCACGGCCGTCGCGGTGAACACCTTGAGGTGGTCCGGGCCCTCCTCGTCGATCCGGTACTCGGGCACGCCGTGCCCGCCTGCGGCGGTGAGCTCCTGCAGGCTGGTCTTCCAGTCCAGGCCCGCGCCGAGCAGCGGGGCGCTGTGGAGCAGGTCGGCGAACAGCCGGTGGATCAGCTCCCGCGACGGCTCCAGGCCGTGCTCGAGGTACACGGCGCCGAGCAGCGCCTCGGTGGCGTCGGCCAGGATGCTGGCCTTCGACCGGCCACCGGTCAGCTCCTCGCCGCGGCCCAGGTAGAGGTAGGCGCCGAGGCCGTGCGGACCGTCACCGGGGGTCGGCAGCTCGGCGGCGACGCTCGCGAGCGCGTGCATGTTGACCACGCTCGCCCGCAGCTTCGCCAGCTGCCCCTCCGGCAGGTCCGGGTGGTCCCGGTAGAGCCGCTCGGTGATCACGATCGACAGCACCGAGTCGCCGAGGAACTCGAGGCGCTCGTTGGTCGGGAGACCGCCGTGCTCGTAGGCGTAGGACCGGTGGGTCAGCGCCAGCGTGAGCAGCGCGTCGTCCAGGTCCACACCGAGTGCGGACAGCAGAGGTGACCGGTCCGTCGCCGGACCGGTCACGCTCTTGTCGCCCACGGGTGCGATCAGGCCGGGGTGGTGACCTGACGGCCGTCGTACTGCCCGCACGTCGGGCAGGCGATGTGCTGCAGCTTCGGCTCGCGGCAGGCGCGGTTCGAGCAGGCGACCAGGGTGGGCGCAGTGGCCTTCCACTGCGACCGGCGCGCACGCGTGTTCGACCGCGACATCCGGCGCTTGGGAACGGCCATGATGACACTCCTCAGTACTGAACGATCGGTTCTCTCGACACCGGAGGCCGGTACGGCCTACTCGGTGGAGGGCAGGCGCTCACGGAGCGCCGCCCAACGAGGATCCAGTGTCTCATGCCCGTGATCCGATGGGAGATCGGCCCACCTCTCACCGCACTCGGTGCACAGGCCGGGGCAGTCGTCCCTGCACAGGGGCGCCATCGGCAGGTCGGTGACGATCGCGTCCCGCACGGTCTGGGTGATGTCGATCCGGTCGTCGACCAGGCGCGGGATCTCGTCGGCGTCGGTGGTCTCCTCGGTGACCGAGTCGGGGTAGGCGAACAGCTCCCCGATCCGGACGTGCACGTCCTCGCCGACCGCGTCCAGGCAGCGCGAGCACTCCCCCACCAGCCGCGCGTCGGCGGTGCCGGAGACGTAGACGCCCTCGGTGACCGACTCCAGCGACAGGTCGAGCTCGACGTCCGAACCGCCGGGGACGGTGATCACGCCCGCCAGGCCGATCTCCCGCTCACCCGACGGCGCGGGGACGGTGCGCACCACGGTGCGCTGGGTGCCGGGGCGGCGGGCCAGTTCGCGGGTGCTGAACACCCACGGGTCGTCGTCGGGACGGGAGGAGCTGTGCGCGCTGTTCATCTCGCCCTCCAGGGTACGCGCCGCCCGCGACCCGGTTCAGCCGCGTCGCCGCACGTCGAACGCGTCGGCGACGAGCGCGGCCAGCTCCAGGAACGCGTCGGAGGTCGGCGGCCGCAGCCGGGCGGGGTCGATCCGCCCGCCGGTCGCCAGGTGCGGGTCGTGCGGCACCTCGACCACCCCGCGCACCCGTTCGGCGAAGTGCTCGCGGATGCGCTGGGCGTCCACCTCGGCGCTGCGCCGGTCGCAGGACAGGACCACGACGGCGTCGCGGGCCAGCTCGGCGTGGCCGTGCGCGACCAGCCAGTCCAGCGTCTTGGACGCCCGCCCGGCGCCGTCGACGGTCGGCGACCCGACCACGACGACCGAGTCGGCCCGCGCGAGGGTCCCCTCCATCGTGGAGTGCACCAGGCCGGTGCCCGAGTCGGTGACGATGATGTTGAAGTAGCGGCCCAGCAGGTCGCTGACCCGCTCGTACTCCTGGCGGGAGAACGCCTCGCCCGACCCCGGGTCCTGCTCGGAGGCCAGCACCTGCAGGCGCCCGGCGAGGCTGGTGTAGCGCGAGACCTCGGTCCAGGTCCCGACCGCGTCCAGGTCGTCGAGCAGCTCGCGCACGGTGACGCGGGCGTCTCCGGTGAGCCGGTCGGCGAGCGTGCCCGCGTCGGGGTTGGCGTCCAGGACGACCGCGCGGTCCCCCCGGTTCTCGGCCAGTGCCAGCCCCAGGCAGGCCGACACGGTCGTCTTGCCGACGCCGCCCTTCATCGACATGACCGCGACCCGGTGCGCACCGGCCAGCGGTGCGCGGACCCGGGTGAGCAGGCCCGACCGCAGCTCCTCGACGTCGCTGGGACCGGGGTTCAGACGGCCGCCGGTCAGGTCGTAGAGGGCGCGCCGCCAGCCCGTGCGCGGGCGGTCCGGGCGGGCGCGCAGCACGGAGTCCTCGCGCAGGTCCGACGCCGCGGACCTGCCGGACGCGCCCGGCCCGCCGGGCGCCGCGGGGGCGACGGGGGCCGCGGGCGCCGCGGGGACGCCCGGGGGCCGGGACGTCTCCGGGCGCGGGGCGGGCGGGGCCGGGGTGTCGGCCGGCGGCTGCGCCGGGTTCGTCACGGGAGGTCCTTCCAGCCGGTGCCCGTAGCGTTCCCACCAGGTCGTCGGGTCGGGTTCGGGCCGGCGTGCCATGCGCGGAGGGTAGTACGTCGGTGACCTGGGTTTGGTGCGTCCGGCGTATCCGACCACAGCACCTGCGCGCGGTGAAGCACCGGCGCCGCAGCCGTGCCGGTGATCACCCGGCCGCGCGGGCGGCCCGGCGGGTGGCGCCGGGCGTCTCCCCCAGCACGGCGCGGTAGCGGCGGGTGAAGTGCGCCTGGTCGGCGTAGCCCAGCTCGGCGGCCAGCCCGGCGAGCCCGGTGTCCGGGTCGGTCCGCAGCACCGCCGCCGCGTGCTGCAGGCGCCGGCACTCGATCAACCACAGCGGGGTGAGCCCGATGTGCCCGCGGACCAGCCGTTCCAGGGTCCGCGGGGCGACGCCGACGAGGTCGGCGAGCTGGTCGGCCCGGACGACGTCGCTGCGGGACTCGGCCAGCGCGCAGGCCCGGTTCACCAGCCGCCCGGCGTCGGTGACGGCGTCGGCCCACGGCTCCAGCCAGGCCCGCACGACGGCGGCGGGGTCGCCGTCGCCCTCGACGGCGGCGGTCAGCTCCGCCAGCGGGGCGCCGGTGACCGGCTCCTCCCCGCCCCGCAGCGCGGCCGGCGCGGTCGTCGTGAACAGCGGGGTCGCGCCGGGACGCAGCAGCACCCCGACCACCCACGAGCGGCCGGCCAGCTCCCGCACGTCGACGCCGGTGCGCGGCCCGTGCAGCGTCGCGGCCCGCGGCCCGGCGACGACGTTGAACGCCGGGTACTGCAGCACCCGCTGGCGCACCGTACGTCCGGGAGGCAGGTCCCAGCGGGCCGTCCACACCCAGCGGACCAGGTCGTCCAGCCCGATCGGCACGCGCCGCAGGCTGGTGCCGGGCGTGCCCGGGTTGATGTGGCCGCGCGACTCGATCACCGCCGTCGCACCTCCCGTCGCGAATGTTCAATCCCGCGCGCCCCGCCGCCGCCAGACTGGTCACATGGATCTCACCAGGGAGAACGTCGCCGCAGCCACCGGCACCCACACCACCGACGGGCGCCCGCACGGGTTCACGTCGATCACCCCGCACGTGGTCGCCTCCCCCGCGCGCGAGGCGATCGCACTCTACGGCGCCGCGTTCGGCGCGCGGGTCCTGTCGGTCACCGAGATGGGCGGGCTCGTCGGGCACGCCGAGCTGGAGCTGACCTCGGGGCGCTTCACCGTGTCCGACGCGATGCCCGGCTTCGGCCTGGTGGCCGCGCCGGCCGGTGACCACCCGGTGTCGCTGTCGCTGGCCGTGTACGTCCCGGACGCCGACGCGGCCGTCGCGGTGCTCGCCGAGGCCGGTGCGACCGTGCGGGAGCCGCTGTCGACCTTCGTGTCCGGGGACCGCTTCGCCTCGGTCGTCGACCCGTACGGGGTGCGCTGGGCGGTGATGACCCGGGTCGAGGACCTGTCGCCGGAGGAGAGCGAGCGCCGCGTCGCGGAGTGGGCCGCCGCGCAGGGCTGATCGGGGGCCTCGCCGGGCCGGGCCGCGGCGCCCCGAGCGGATCGCGGCGGCGTGCAGGACCGATCGCGGCGGCGCGCTGCCGGGCGGAACCGGGGTCGGCAGCGCGGCGGCCGGTGGAGCGGTGGCCGGTGGAGCGGCGGCCGGGCGGTCAGTCGATGAGGTCCATGCCGGTGCCGGTCCGGCCCGGCTCCGGGCGGCCGTTGCCGTAGCCGGGTCCGTACTGGCCGCGCCAGATCTGGCTGCGCCCGCGCCCGACGACGCCGAGCGCGTTGTTCAGCGTGGTCTCCAGCTCGGCGAGGGTGGTGTCGACGTAGTCGTCGCACTCGCGGCGCAGCCGGTCGGCCTCGGCGTGCGCGCCGTCGGTGATCCGGCCGGCCTCGGCGTGCGCGGAGCGGACCACCTCGGTCTGGGACACCAGGCGGGTCTGCTCGTTCTGCCCGTCGGCGATGAGGCGGTCGTGCGCGGCGCGCCCGGCGTGGCTCATCCGCTCGGCCTCGTCGCGGGCGCGGTCGGTGAGCTCGGCGTACTGGCGGCGGCCCTCGGCGACGGCGCGCTCGGCCTCGTGACGGGCCTCGGCCAGGGTGCGCGCGGCCTCCTCCTGGGCCTCGGCGACGAGCCGCTCGGCCTCGGTGCGCGCGTTCTGCAGCGTCTCCTCGGCCTCCGAGCTCGCCGCGGTCCGGGTCTCCTCGGCCTCGCGCTCGGCCTCGGACACGACCTCGTCGCGCCGGTCGAGGACGTCCTGGGCGTCGTCCATCTCGCCGGGGATCGCCTCGCGGACGTCGTCGAGGAGCTCCAGCACGTCGCCGCGCGGGACGACGCAGTTCGACGTCATCGGGACGCTGCGCGCCTCCTCGACGATCGTCACCAGCGCATCCAGCGACTCGAAGACCCGGTACACGCGACGGATCCTCTCACCGCCACCGGCGCGGACCGGTCATTCGGCGTCGTACCCGCGTGTCAAGTTCCGTCCGGGTGACCCCCACACGGGACGGGCGTCAGCCGGCGAGTCGCTGCTGCAACCGCGCGTGCACGCTCGGTGGCAGGAACGCGGTGACGTCGCCGCCGCCGCGGGCGACCTCCTTCACCAGCGAGCTGGAGACGTAGACCTGGCCGGGCGCGCCGGGCAGGAACAGCGTCTCGACGCCGGTGAGGTGCCGGTTCATGTGCGCCATCGGCAGCTCGTAGTCGTAGTCGGTGGCGCCGCGCAGGCCCTTGACCAGCGCCTGCGCGCCGCGCTCGCGGCAGTAGTCGACGACGAGCCCCTGGAAGGACTCCACCCGCACCCCGGGCAGGTCCGCGGTGATCTCGGTCAGCATGGCGACCCGCTCGTCGACGTCGAACAGGCCCTCCTTGCGCGGGTTGACCAGGATCGCCACCCAGACCTCGTCGAACAGGGCCGCGGTGCGGGCGATGACGTCGAGGTGCCCGACCGTCGGCGGGTCGTAGGAACCGGGACAGACGGCACGACGGACCTCGGGCATGCGCGGAACCTATCAGCCGGTGATCACCCGGTCCCCGCTCCGCGCCGCCCACCGCCGGCCCGCCCCGTCGGTCGGCGGACGGCCCACCACCGTGATCCCCCGCCGCGCACTGATCCCGACCGCGCGCGCGTCACAGCACGTGCGAACCACGGATCAGCGCGCGAACGACGGATCAGCACGCGCACGCCGACCACAACCCGACGACACCCCGCGCGCGCCCACGCGCCCATCGCCCCCCGGCACGCACCCGCGGAGCCGCATCCCGCACACCACCGGCCACCGGCCCGGCACCACCATGATCTCCCGCTCGCGCGCTGATCCGGCCCCCGCACGCGCCACAGCACGCGCGAACCACGGATCAGCGCGCGAACAAGGGATCTGCGCGCGGGACGGGCACCGATCGGCCCCGCCGAGCCGGATCGACGCGTGCCGATCCGACGCGGCCCGGCGGAAGCCGGTCGGCACGGCCCGATCAGGGCACGCTCGTCAGCGGGAGGCCGGATCGGCGCGGCCCGGATCGGCGCGGCCCGGGTCACCGCAGGCCCGGGTCAGCGCAGGGCCGATCAGGAGGTGGGCGCGCGGGACGGGGCGTGGCCGTGGTGCAGGACGGTGTCGCCGTAGCGCCGGGCCCGGCCCGGCTCGAACCCGGCGGGCCAGGCGAAGTCCCCGGAGGACTTCGCCCGCTCCACCACGACGACCGCCGCGGGCGCGAGCCAGCCGTGCTCGGCGGCGCCGGTCAGCCAGCCGGCGATCTCGGCGTCGGTGACGGCGTAGGGCGGGTCGACGAGCACGACGTCGAACGCCCGCGGCGCCGGACCGGCCAGCACCGTGCCCGCCCGGCCGGCGACGACCGCGCCCCCCAGCCCGACGGCGGCGAGGTTGCGTCGCAGCACCGCTGCGGCCCGCTTGTCGGACTCGACGAACACCGCGTCGACGGCCCCCCGCGACAGCGCCTCCAGCCCGAGCGCCCCGGAGCCGGCGCACACGTCGAGCACGGCGGCGCCGTCGAGGCCCGGGTCGTGGTCGAGCGCGGAGAACAGCGCCTCCCGCACCCGGTCCGAGGTGGGCCGGGTGCCGGAGGGCGGCACCGTCAGGCGCCGGCCCCCGGCGGCCCCGGCGATCAGCCTGGTCATGGCGCCTCCGGCGCTCGTGAGGGGAATCCGGTGTCGGAACACCGGAAGGTACTCACGAGTCGAGTTCGACCAGCAGGTCCCCGCCCTCGACCTGCTGCACCTCGCCGATGGCCAGGCGCTTCACGGTGCCGGCACGGTGCGCGGTGATCGACGCCTCCATCTTCATGGCCTCGATGGTGGCGACGGTCTGGCCGTCGTCGACGGTGTCGCCCTCGCCGACCTGCAGCGTCACGACCCCGGCGAACGGGGCGGCGACGTGCGCGTCGTCGCCCTTGTCCGCCTTCTCCGCGGCCTTGACCTCGGTGGCGACGGACTCGTCACGCACCGCGACGGGGCGCAGCTGCCCGTTCAGGGTGGTGAGCAGGGTGCGGTAGCCGCGCTCGTCGGGCTCGGAGACCGCCTCCAGCTCGATGATCAGCGTGACGCCGGGCTCCAGCTCGACGGTGTGCTCGAGGTCCTCCTCCAGCCCGTAGAAGAAGTCCTTCGACGACAGCACCGCGGTGTTGCCGTACTGCTCGCGGTGGCTGTCGAAGTCCTTCGTCGGGCCGGGGAACAGCAGCCGGTTCAGCGTGCGGCGACGCTCGTCGCGCAGCCCGCGGCGGTCCTCGATGGACAGTTCCGCCTTCTCCGCCTCGGGGCTGCGGCCCTCCAGCGCGCGGGTCCGGAACGGCTCCGGCCAGCCCGCGGGCGGCGAGCCCAGCTCACCGCGCAGGAACCCGATGACCGAGTCCGGGATGTCGAAGCTCGCCGGGTCCTTCTCGAAGTCCGCGGCGTCGACGCCGGCGCCGACCAGGTGCAGCGCGAGGTCACCCACGACCTTCGACGACGGCGTCACCTTCACCAGCCGGCCCAGCATCCGGTCCGCGGCGGCGTAGCAGTCCTCGATCAGTTCGAAGCGGTCGCCCAGACCCAGCGCGATCGCCTGCTGGCGCAGGTTGGACAGCTGCCCGCCGGGGATCTCGTGGTGGTAGACGCGCCCGGTCGGGCTGGCGAGCCCGGACTCGAACGGCGCGTAGACCTTGCGCACCGCCTCCCAGTACGGCTCCATGTCCCCGACCGCGGTGAGCGAGAGCCCGGTCGCGCGGTCGGTGTGGTCGGTGGCGGCGACCAGCGCCGACAGCGACGGCTGGCTCGTCGTCCCGGCCATCGAGGCGACCGCGCCGTCGACGGCGTCGACCCCGGCGTCGATCGCCGCGATCAGCGTCGCGAGCTGGCCGCCGGCGGTGTCGTGGGTGTGCAGGTGCACCGGCAGGTCGAACCGCTCGCGCAGCGCCGTGACCAGGGTGCGGGCCGCGGGCGGTCGCAGCAGCCCGGCCATGTCCTTGATCGCGAGCACGTGCGCGCCCGCCTCGACGATCTGCTCGGCCAGGTTCAGGTAGTAGTCGAGGGTGTAGAGCTTCTCGCCCGGGTCGGACAGGTCGGCGGTGTAGCAGAGCGCGACCTCGGCCAGCGCGGTTCCGGTGGCGCGGACGGCCTCGATCGCCGGACGCATCTGGGAGACGTCGTTGAGGGCGTCGAAGATCCGGAAGATGTCCATCCCGGTGTCCGCGGCCTCCTGCACGAAGGCGTCGGTGACCTCGGTCGGGTACGGCGTGTAGCCGACGGTGTTGCGCCCGCGCAGCAGCATCTGGGTGCAGATGTTCGGCGCCGCGGCCTTGATCGCGGCGAGGCGGTCCCACGGGTCCTCGGCCAGGAAGCGCAGCGCGACGTCGTAGGTCGCGCCGCCCCAGCACTCCAGCGACAGCAGCTGCGGCATCGTGCGCGCCACGTAGGGCGCCACCGCGACCAGATCGCGGGTCCGGATGCGGGTGGCGAGCAGCGACTGGTGCGCGTCGCGGAAGGTGGTGTCGGTGACCGCGACCGCGGTCTGCGAGCGCAGCCGCGCCGCGAAGCCCTCCGGGCCCAGCTCGCGCAGCAGCTGCGCCGAGCCGTCCGGGACGGGCTGCTCCAGGTCCACCCCGGTGGGCAGCTTCTCGACCGGTTCGACGACGACCGGGCGCGCCCCGTTGGGCTGGTTGACCGTGACGTCGCCCAGGTACTGCAGGATCCGCGACCCGCGGTCCGCCGACGGGCGCGCCTTGAGCAGGTGCGGGCGCTCCTCGATGAACGACGTGGTGACCCGGCCCTGCTTGAAGTCGGGGTCCTCCAGCACCGCGGCCAGGAACGGCAGGTTCGTCGACACCCCGCGGATCCGGAACTCGGCGATGGCGCGCCGGGCGCGGCGCGCGGCGTTGGCGTAGTCGTGGCCGTGGCAGGTGAGCTTGACCAGCATCGAGTCGAAGTGCGCGGACACCTCGGCGCCGACGTGCACGGTGCCGCCGTCCAGGCGCACCCCGGGACCGCCCGGGGAGCGGTAGACCGAGATGGTGCCGACGTCGGGGCGGAACTCGTTGGCCGGGTCCTCGGTGGTGATGCGGGTCTGCATCGCCGCGCCGGTCAGGGTGATCTCGTCCTGGGTGAGGTTCAGCTCGGGCAGCGTCATGCCCGACGCGATCCGCAGCTGGGCGATGACCAGGTCGCGGTCGGTGACCTGCTCGGTCACGGTGTGCTCGACCTGGATGCGCGGGTTCATCTCGATGAAGTGGTGCTGCCCGCGCTCGTCGAGCAGGAACTCCACGGTGCCCGCGTTGACGTAGCCGATCTGCGTGGCGAAGTTCACCGCGTCGGCGCAGATCCGGTCGCGCAGCTCCGGGTCCAGGTTCGGCGCCGGGGCGATCTCGACGACCTTCTGGTGGCGGCGCTGCACCGAGCAGTCGCGCTCGAACAGGTGCACGACGTTGCCGTCGGCGTCGGCGAGGATCTGGACCTCGATGTGGCGCGGGTTGACCACGGCCTGCTCCAGGAACACGGTGCCGTCGCCGAATGCCGACTCCGCCTCCCGGCTCGCGGCCTCGATGGCGTCGCGCAGGTCGCCGGGCTCGGTGACCCGGCGCATCCCGCGCCCGCCGCCCCCGGCCACGGCCTTGACGAAGATCGGGAAGTCGATGTTCTCGGCGGCGGCGAGCAGCTCGTCGACGTCGTCGGACGGGTCGCTGGACTCCAGCACCGGCACACCGGCCTCGCGGGCGGCGGCGACGGCGCGGAACTTGTTGCCCGTCAGGTGCAGGACCTCGGTCGGCGGGCCGACGAAGGTGATGCCCTCCTCGGCGCAGGCGCGCGCGAGGTCCGGGTTCTCCGACATGAAGCCGTAGCCGGGGTACACCGCGTCGGCGCCGGCCTTCTTCGCGGCCCGGATGACCTCCTCGACCGAGAGGTAGGCGCGGACCGGGTGCCCGGGCTCGCCGATCTGGTAGGACTCGTCGGCCTTCGCCCGGTGCAGCGAGTTGCGGTCCTCGTGCGGGAACACCGCGACCGTCGAGACACCCAGCTCGAACGCGGCCCGGAACGCCCGGATGGCGATCTCGCCCCGGTTGGCCACCAGCACCTTGCGGAACATCGGACTCCTCATCACGATCGGCGACGAACGCCCGATCGCCGTGGGGGTTCCCCGGGACCGGACGCGTGATCCTGGCACGGGCGACACGGTCCCGACCACCGCACGGGACGGGACGTCCACGGAGCGGGACGGCCGGGCCGCGCCGTCCCGCCCGCCCCGGACGCGCTGGCACGGACCGGACTCCTGGGGCACCGTGGAGGCACGCACCGCACCGGTGCGCGAGCCCGGCGGGCGGGGGGTGGCCGTGGCGGCCCTGGTGGTGCAGCTGCTGACGATCGCGCTGCTGACGATGGCGGTGATCGGCGCCTACCGCCGGCTGCGTGCCGAGCGCGGCCCCGACGCCGGCCCGCCCGCGGTGGGGTCGCGCCCCGGTCCGGATGCCCCGGCGCCCGCGCCCCTGTCCGACGAGGCGGTCGCCGCCGAGCAGGCCTGGCGCCGGGCCCGGGCGGAGTTCCAGCGCCTGGGCGCGGACTTCCTCGCCCACGAGTCGGACCCGCTCGCCGTGCTGCGCCGGCCCGCGCTGTCGGACACGACGGTCCCCTCCACCGCCCGGTTCGTCGACGCCTTCGCCGAGGCCCAGGCCCTGGACACCGACGGCTACCCCGGCGAGCCGCACGCGGGGCGCCACGTCCGCGCCGTCGCCGCCGCCCGGCGGGCCTGGACCGCCGCCGTCGACGCCGCCGACCGCATCCGGCTCGCCGGGCTGGACCCCGGGGAGCGGCGCACCGTCGAGCGGGTGGTGAAGCTGCTGACGACCGCCCGGGACTCCGACTCCGAGCCCGAGCGCCTCGCCGCCTACGGCCGCGCCCGCGCCGAGCTGGACCGGCTCGAACGATCGGGGCGGATGCAGCTGCCCCGCCGCGCCCGCGCGCGGCTCGACGCCGCCGCCCGCGGCGAGCTGCCCGGCCCGTGACCGGCGGGGGTCACGACTTGTCGAGGTAGGCGGCGCGCTCCTCGTCGCCCAGGGTCTCCCCCACCAGGTCGCGCAGCCGCGGGTGCGCGGCCAGCCCCGGGTCCTCGGCGACGAGGTGGCGGGCGTGGACCTGCGCCTTCTCGATGACCTCGCCGTGGCGCAGCAGCGACAGCAGCTTGAGCCCCGACCGCGAGCCGGACTGGCCGGTCCCGAGGACGTCGCCCTCGCGGCGCAGCTCCAGGTCCAGGCGAGCGAGCTCGAAACCGTCGGTCGTGGAGGCGATCGCGTCGAGCCGCTCGCGCGCCGCGGTGGCCGCCGGCATGTCGGTGACCAGCAGGCACAGCCCGGGCGCGCTGCCCCGCCCGACGCGCCCGCGCAGCTGGTGGAGCTGGGACAGGCCGAACCGGTCGGCGTCGAGCAGCACGATGCCGGTGGAGTTGGGGACGTCGACGCCGACCTCGATGACCGTGGTCGCGACGAGCACGTCCAGCTCGGCGCGCTCGAAGGAGCGCATCACCGCGTCCTTCTCCTCGGGCGGGAGCTTGCCGTGCAGGATCCCGATCCGCAGCCCGGCGAGCTTCTCCGAGATCAGCGGCGCGATGTCGAGCACCGCCAGCGGGGGGCGGCGCTCGGACCCGTCGTCCTCGGGCGGCGGCTCGGTCGCGTCGGGGTCCTCCTTGTCGGTGCCCCCGACCCGCGGGCACACGACGTAGCACTGGTGGCCGGCCTCGACCTCCTCGCGCACGCGCTGCCAGACCCGCTCGATCCAGGCGGGGTGCTCGGCCAGCGGGACGACGGTGGTGGACACCGGTGAGCGGCCCTTCGGCAGCCCCTTCAGCTCGGAGACGGCGAGGTCGCCGTAGACGGTCATGGCGACCGTGCGCGGGATCGGCGTCGCCGTCATCACCAGCATGTGCGGGGCCTTCTCGCCGCGGGCGCGCAGCGCGTCGCGCTGCTCCACCCCGAAGCGGTGCTGCTCGTCGACCACGACCAGGCCGAGCTCGGCGAACCCGACGGTGTCCTGGATCAGCGCGTGGGTGCCGACGACGATCCCGGCCGCGCCGGACTGGGCGTCGAGCAGCGCCTGCCGCTTGGCCTTCGCGCCCATCGAGCCGGTCAGCAGGGTCACCGCGGTGGCGTGCTCGGCCGCCCCCAGCTCGCCGCCGCGGGCCAGCGCGCCGAGCATCGCGCGCAGCGAGCGGGCGTGCTGGGCGGCGAGGACCTCGGTGGGGGCGAGCATCGCGGCCTGGGTGCCGGCGTCGACGGCCTGCAGCATCGCCCGCAGCGCGACGATCGTCTTGCCCGCGCCGACGTCGCCCTGCACCAGGCGGTTCATCGGGTGCGCGCGGGACAGGTCGGCGGCGATCTGCGCGCCCACCTCCTGCTGGCCCTCGGTGAGCGGGAACGGCAGGTCGGCGTCGAACGCGGCGAGCAGGCCGTCGTCGCGGACGGGGCAGACGGGGGCCGGGCGCGCGACGGCGGCCTCGCGGCGCAGCGCGAGCGCCAGCTGCACGCCGAGCGCCTCGTCCCACACCAGGCGGTGCCGGGCGGCGTGCAGGTCGGCCTCGGTCTCGGGCACGTGGATGCGCCGCAGCGCCCGCCCCAGCTCGGGCAGCTTCTCCCGCTCGCGCAGCGACGCCGGCAGCGGGTCGGTCGGGTCGTCGATCTGCTCGAGCACCTGGCGGACCGACCGGGCGATGGCCTGCGAGGTCACCTTGGCGTTGGCCGGGTAGACCGACAGGAAGGGCCGCAGCGAGTCGGTCTCGTCGATCTCCTCGAACTGCGGGTGGGTGAGCTGCAGCCGGTTGTTGAACACCCCGACCTTGCCGGAGAACACCCCGACGACACCCGGCTTGACGAAGCCCTGCAGCTTCCAGCCGTTGAAGAAGGTGGCGTCGAGCTCACCGCCGGACTCGTCGCGGATGACGGCCTTGAGCATCTTCCCGCGCCGGTTGCGCATCTCGCGCAGCTCGGCCCGGGCCACCTGTGCGACCACGGTGACGTGCTCGCCGGCGACGAGCCCGGCGATCTCGGTGAGCCGCCCGCGGTCGACGTAGCGGCGGGGGTAGTGCCGCAGCAGGTCGCCGACCGTGCTGAGCCCGAGCGGTTCCAGCGCGTCGGCCGCCTTGCGCCCGAGCGGCCCGTCGAGCCGGCTGTCGAGGTCGAACCCGTCCATCTACTCCACTCCCAGCACCAGCGGGAAGTCGCCCTGCTCCCCGCGGTGCACCACGACGTCGACCTCCGGGTGGGTGCGGCGCAGGTCCTCGGCGAACCGCTCGCCCAGCTCGTCGGCGGCCGCCGAGCCCAGCAGCACGGTCACCAGTTCCCCGCCCGGAGTGAGCATGCGGTGAGCCAACCACAGGGCACCGACAGCGAGATCCGGGGCGATCAGCACGACCTCGCCGTCGGACAGGCCCAGGATCTCACCGGGGCGGCACGGACCGGCCCAGGTGAGCGCCTCGGCCTCGGCGACCTGCAGCCCGCCGGTGCGCGTGGCGGCGCCGGCCTCGGCCATCGCGACGACGTCGTCGGGGGCCCGGCGGTCCGGGTCGTGCACGGCGAGCGCGGCCAGTCCCTGCAGCACCGACGTCGTCGGGACGACCACGGCGTCGATGCCCTCGGCCCGGACGCGCCCGGCGGCGGTCTCGGCCACCGTGCGCCGGTGCGCCGCGCAGGGCAGCACGGTGACGTGCGCGGCGCCGGTCGCGCGGATCGCGGCGAGCACCTCGTCCACGGTGGGGTCCGGCTCGGCGACGAGCACGTCGCCGCCCGCCTCCCGGGCCAGCGCGCCCGCCCCCGGGCTCTCGATCATCAGCAGCACCGCGCGCCCGCGCGGCGGCGTGGTCGGCGGCAGCGCCTCCACCCGGATCGACGACGGCCGCCCGGCCGCCAGTCCCGCCTCCACCGCGGGCCCGGCCTCGGTGGTGTGGACGTGCACCATCACCCCGCCCGCCCCGTCCCCCGCGACGCCGACGGAGTCGCCGAGCCCGGTGAGCCGCGCCCGCAGCGTCTCCAGCGCGGCCGCACCGGGGTCGGCGAGCCAGTAGGTGACCTCGTAGACCGGCTGCGGCACCCACGGCACCAGCACGCCGTCCGCGGTCACCGTGGACGACGGGCCCTCCGGCCCCACCCGCGACGGCGGCAGCGGGCCCGGCTCGCCCCCGGCCGCGGCGACCAGCGCGTCGAGCACGACGACCAGCCCCAGACCGCCCGCGTCGACGACCCCGGCGCGCACCCGCTCCGGCGGGCGCCCGGTGGCGCGCGCGAGCGCGGCGCGGGCCGCGTCGGCCGCGACCCGGGCGGCCTCGGCCAGCGCCGACGTCGCGACCGGGGCCGGGCGCTCGCCACGGACCGGGGCGGGCGCCGCGTCCGGGCCCCCGGGGGCGGGCTCCCCGCCCGGCGCGACGGGCGCCGGACCGGTCGCCGCGCCGGCCGCGACCCGGGCCGCCAGTGCCGCCGCCGCCGCGTCGAGCACGGTCAGCGCGGTCCCCGGGCGCGGCGCGGAGACCGCGACCGCGGCCAGCGCCGCCGCCCGGCGCAGCGCCCCGGCCAGCAGCTCCCCGGCCGGCGTCGCGGGGCGCCGCGACGCCGCCGCCTCCAGCTCCTCGGCCAGGCCGCGGAACAGCTGGGACAGGATCAGCCCGGAGTTGCCGCGGGCCCCGCGGACCGCGGCGGCGGCGAGCGCGGCGGCCGCGCGGACCGGGCCGGAGTCGGCCGCGCCGTCGGCCCCGGGTGGCGCGCCGGCGTCGAGCGGGGCGGAGGCGGCCGCGCGGGCGGTCAGCAGCAGGTTCGACCCGGTGTCGTGGTCGGCGACCGGGAACACGTTGATCCGGTCGATCTCGGCCCGCCCGGCGGTGAGCCGCTCGGCGGCGGCGTCGATCCAGCGGCGCAGCAGCGCGGGGTCGAACGGCGAGGCCACGGGGTCCACACTAGGTGCGGGAGCGGTCGCGGCGGCGCCGGACGGCCCCGCGCGCCGGTCGCGACACGGGGCTGGCTAGACTTGACGGCCGAGCCCCGGCACGCCCGGGCTTCGTGTTTCTGTTCGTCAACCCGAGGAGTGTCCGACGTGGCTGCCGTCTGCGACGTCTGTGGCAAGGGTCCGGGCTTCGGCATGTCCGTCTCGCACTCGCACCGCCGCACCAACCGCCGCTGGAACCCGAACATCCAGACGGTGCGCGCCGCGATCAACGGCGGCAACCGCCGCCGGATCAACGCCTGCACCTCCTGCCTGAAGGCGGGCAAGGTGACCCGCGTCTGAGTGCGCGAGACCCGAACCACGATCGAGGCCCGGCCCCCGCGAGGGGACCGGGCCTTCGTCGTCGTCGGGCCCGGCGGCCTCAGCCCAGGACCGACTTCCACCAGCCGCGGCGCGCGCCGCGCACGGTGACCGACCCCATCCCGACCTTGCCGTGCAGCACGACGTGCGGCCCGGCGGCGCCGGGGGCCGAGGGCACCCGCGTGGTCACCTCGCCCCAGGACGAGCGGACCCCGTCGACGTCGGCGGTGCCGCTGTCGGGCAGCACGAGCACGACCTCGCCCATGCCGAGCGACACCTCGATGTCGATGCGCGGCGGCAGCGACCGCACCTCGGACAGGTCCAGGTGGATCGTGCCCATCGACGAGGTGAGCCGCAGCGCCGAGGGCACCTGCCAGTCACCGGTGCGCTTGATCGTCCCGGCCCCGGCGCGCAGGTGCACCCGGTCACCGGACGCCGGCGCGACGGGCGCCCCCACCGCCACCGACGGCGGCAGCCCGCCGGGCAGGTCGGCCAGCGGCGGCACCAGGTCGCGGGCCGTGCGGGCCGCGTAGACGGCGTCGAGCCGTTCCTCCAGCTCGGTCAGCGTGATGCGGCCCTCGCCGAGCGCGTCGTGCAGCCGCCGGGCGGCCGCCTCGCGGTCGGCGTCGGAAATGCGCATGTCCCCCGGGTCGTCCACCCGCTCCAGCCTAGCCAGCCCGGACGCCCGCGTGCCTAGGGCAGCTTCCAGTCGACCGGCTCGCCGCCGATCTCCTCCAGCAGGTCGTTGGCCCGGCTGAAGGGCCGCGAGCCGAAGAACCCGCGGTCGGCCGACATGGGCGACGGGTGCGCCGACTCGACCGTCGGCACGTCCTCCAGCAGCGGCGCGAGGTTGCGGGCGTCGCGGCCCCACAGGATCGCCACCATCGGCTCGGCGTCGCGGGCCACCAGCGCGCGGATCGCCTGCTCGGTGACCTCCTCCCAGCCCTTGTTGCGGTGCGAGCCGGGCTCGCCGGGCGCGACGGTCAGGCACCGGTTGAGCAGCAGCACGCCCTGCTCGGTCCACGGCGTCAGGTCCCCCGAGGACGGCGCGGGGTGACCGAGGTCCTCGGCGTACTCGCGGAAGATGTTCTGCAGCGAGCGCGGCAGCGGCCGGGTCTCGGGCGCCACCGAGAACGACAGCCCGACGGCGTGCCCCGGCGTCGGGTACGGGTCCTGCCCGACGATCAGCACCCGCACCGCGTCGAAGGGCTGCTGGAACGCGCGCAGCACGTTCGCCCCGGCGGGCAGGTAGCGACGCCCGGCGCCGATCTCGGCGCGCAGGAAGTCGCCCATCGTGGCGATCGTGTCCGCGACCGGTTCCAGGGCCTGCGCCCACCCGGCCTCGACGACCTCGTGCAACGGCCTGGCCATCAGCCCTCCAGCTTCCGCAGCCCGGACCGGAACCGGCGGCCGCGGTCGACGTAGGACTCCACGGCGTGCCGCCACCGGTCGGCGGGGACCTCGTAGCCGTCGCGGACCCGGGCCGGGACGCCGAGCGCCATCCGGTACGCGGGCACCTCGGCGTTCGGCGAGACGACCGCACCGGCGGCGACGATCGCGCCCTCCCCGATCCGGGAGCCGTTGAGCACGACCGAGCCGGAGCTGATCAGCGCCCGGTTGCCGATCGTGGCCGCCTCGACGTGCACGTTGTGCCCGACGGTCACCTCGTCACCGATGACGGTCGGCTCGCGCAGCGTCGTGTGGATGATCGACCCGTCCTGGATGCTGGAGCGGGCGCCGACGGAGATCCGGCCGTCGTCGCCGCGCAGCACCGCGGTCGGCCACACCGTCGACTCCGCGCCGATCGTCACGTTCCCGATGACGACGGCGTCCGGATGGACGTAGGCGGTCGGGTGGATGTCCGGTTCGGCGTCACCGAGCGCGTACAGAGGCACACCGCGAGGGTACGAACCCGCCGGGCACCGCCACGCCCGGGGCTCCGCTGCGTCGCGCAACCCCCTGACGTTTCCCCGGCGGGCCGTGTGGAAACCGCGCGCACCGGGTAGAAAGCGGTCGAACCAAGATCGGGGTGCGTGCACCCGACGGCCCCGGACGGAGGCGCTCTCCGGTGATCCCCCTGGTCACCCTCCTCGGCGCGGTGGCGCTGGCCCTGCTGGCGCCGGTGCTCGCCCGCCTGCTGGGGCGCAACGCCGGCTACCCCCTCGCGGCGGGCCTGGCGGCACTGGCGGTGCTCGCCAACACCGCCGCCGGTGAGATCGTCGGCGGCGCGGTCCCGACCGCGCGGGCGGACTGGATGCCGTCGCTGGGCATCACGCTGAGCCTGCGGATGGACGGCCTGTCGCTGCTGTTCGTGACGATCGTGCTCGGCGTCGGCGCCCTCGTCATGGCCTACTGCCCGCGCTACCTGGAGACCCACTACCCGGTCGGCACGGTCTACGGGCTGCTCACCGGGTTCGCCGCCGCGATGGTCGGGCTGGTCACCGCGAACGACCTGGTGCTGCTCTACGTGTTCTGGGAGCTCACCACCGTCCTGTCGTTCCTGCTGGTCAACACCGCGGGCCCGGCCGCGGCGGCACCGGCGGGCCGGGCGCTGGTGGTGACGGCGACGGGCGGCTTCGCGCTGCTCGGCGCGGTGGTGATGGTGGGCGTGGCCGCGGGCTCGACCGACCTGTCGGTGATCCTCGCCGACCCCGGCGCCGTGCTGGCGAGCCCGCTCGCGCTGCCCGCGGGCGCCCTGCTGGTCCTGGCCGCCGCCACGAAGTCCGCGCAGCTGCCGTTCACCTTCTGGCTGCCCGGCGCGATGATCGCGATGACCCCGATCAGCGCCTACCTGCACGCGGCCACGATGGTGAAGGCCGGCATCTACCTGCTGATGCGCGTCACCCCGATCTTCAACCCGTCGGTCGCCTGGTCGGCGGTGCTGGTGACGCTGGGGCTGCTGACCGCCGTGCTGGGCGCGGTGCTGGCGCTGCGCGAGCACGACCTCAAGGCGATCCTCGCGCACTCCACGGTCAGCCAGCTGGGCCTGCTCACCGCGGCGATCGGCGTCGGCACCGAGTACGCGCTGTCCGCGGCCGTGCTGCACACCTTCGCCCACGCGCTGTTCAAGGCGACGCTGTTCATGCTGGTGGGGATCATCGACAAGGAGGCGGGCAGCCGCGACGTCCGCGAGCTCGGCGGGCTGCGGAAGGTCATGCCGGTGACGGCGACGCTCACCGCGCTCGCCGCGCTGTCGATGGCCGGGGTGCCGCCGCTGCTCGGGTTCGTGTCCAAGGAGAACCTCTACGAGGGCTTCCTGGAGGCCGACTTCGCGCCCGGCGCCGGGCCGGTCGCGGCCGTCGCCGCCGTCCTCGCGTCGGCACTGACGTTCGCCTACTCGGCGCGGATCGTGCACGGCGCCTTCGGCGGGACGCTGCGCCAGCCCGGCCTGTACGAGCCGCGGTTCTCCTTCCTCGCCCCGGCCGCGCTCGCCGCGCTGCTCGGTGTGGTGCTCGGCCCGGCCGTCGGCGTGCTGAACCCGCTGACCGACCGGGCCGCCCGCGACCTGGACCCCGGCGGCCAGCCGGTCACGTTCGTGCTGTGGCCCGGGTTCGGGGCCGCGCTCGTCCTGTCCGTGCTGACGATCGCCGCCGGGTTCGCGCTGTTCCACCGGCGGGACCGGGTCGACCGGCTGCTGCAGCGGATGCCCGTCCCCGACGGCGCCGCCGTGTTCGACCGGCTGCGCGCCCGGGTCATCGCCCTGGGCGGGCTCGTCGGGCGGCCCGACACCGACCCGTCGCCCGCGGCCGTCCTGGTCCGCCCGGTGCTGGCGCTGCCGGTGCTCGCCGTCGCGGCCGGGCTGCTCCTGCCGGCGCTGCCGCCGTACCCGGCGCCGGTGACCGGCCCGCTGGACTGGGTGGTGGTCGTGCTGGTCGCGGCGGCCGTCGCCGGGGCGGCGAGGACCCGCTCGGTGCTCGCCGCGCTCGCGCTGACCGGCTTCGGCGGCCTCGCGACGGCGCTGTGGCTGCTGCTGGCCGGCGCCCCGGACGTCGCGATGACCCTCCTGCTGGTCGAGGTGCTCACGACCGTCGTCGCGGTGCTGGTGCTGCGCGGGCGCCGGGTCCGGCTGCGGCGCCCGGCGCGGTGGCGGCGCGTCCCCGCCGCGCTCACCGCCGTCGCGGCCGGGCTGTCGCTGGGGGCGGCGACGCTCGCCCTGACCGGGCGGCGCGGCCCGTCGGAGGTCGGGACGTACTTCCTGGACACCGCCGAGGCCGCCACCGGCGGGACGAACGTGGTGAACACGATCCTCGTCGACTTCCGCGGCATGGACACCTTCGGCGAGGCCGTCGTCGTCGGGGCGGCCGCGCTCGGGCTGCTGGTGCTGATCCGGCGCTCCGAGGCGGGCGCCGACGGCGCCGGTCCGCAGCAGCGGGTCGCGACCGACGGGCCGGCCGACACCGTCGTCATGCGGGTCGCCAGCCGGGTGCTGGCCCCGCTGATGCTCGCGATGTCGCTGTTCCTGCTCTGGCGCGGCCACGACGAGCCGGGCGGCGGGTTCGTCTCCTCGCTGGTCGGCGGGATCGCGATCGTGTTCCTGCGCCTGGCCCACCGCGGCGACTCGTGGGCGCTGCGGCTGCGGCCCGAGCCGCTGGTCGGGTCCGGGCTGCTGCTGAGCCTGCTCACCGGGCTGGCGGTGTACCCGCTGGGCCTGCCGTTCCTGACGCCGGTGTACCTGCCCGGCGGGGTGCTGCTGTCGTCGTTCGTGTTCGACCTGGGGATCTACCTGATGGTGGTGGGGCTGATCGTGGCCGCGACCGACCGGATCGGCGGGCGGGCCCGCACCGGCTCGCTCCCGGCGCGGACGGGGGACGCGCGGTGACCGCCGCGGTCGTCGTCGCCGTGCTCGTCGCGGGCGGGGTGTACCTGGTGCTGCAGCGCGAGCTGCTGCGGGTGGTGCTCGGGTTCGTGCTGCTCGGGCACGGGGTGAACGTCCTGATCATCTCCGCGGGCGGGATGGCGGCCCGCGAGCCCGCCCTGCTCGGGCAGCAGGACCGGGCGCAGATGGCCGACCCGCTGCCGCAGGCGTTCGTCCTCACCGCGATCGTCATCGCCTTCGCGATCACCGTGTACCTGCTCGCCCTGCTCAAGGCCGGTGACACCGACGACGACGGCACCCAGCCCGACCCGTACCGGCGCGCCACCGGCGGGGAGGACGCGTCGTGACCGGGCTGCAGGCGCTCGTCGTCGCACCGGTGCTGGTCCCGCTCGCGGCGGCCGGGGTCCTGATCCTGCTCACCGCCCGCCCCCCGGGCGGCGGCGGGCCGTTCCTGCTGCCGATGGCGGCCCGGCGGGCCGTCGCCTTCACCGCCGTGGCCGCGACGACGGCGGTGTCGGCGGTGCTGCTCGCCGCGACCTCCGGCGGCGCGGTGGTCGTGCAGCGGCTCGGCGGCTGGCCGGCGGGCATCGCGATCCCGCTGGCCGCCGACGCGTTCGGCACGATCATGCTGACCGTCACGGGTGTGCTGGGGCTCGCCTGCCTGGCGTTCGCCGCGCTGAACGACGCCGACACCGACCGGGCCTTCCTGCCGCAGTCGCTGCTGCTGCTCGCCGGCGTCCACGGCGCCTACCTGACCGCGGACCTGTTCACCCTGTTCGTGTTCATCGAGGTCATGCTCGTGCCGAGCTACGTGCTCATCGCGACCGGCCGCGGACCGGAGCGGATCGCCGCCTCCCGGCTCTACCTCACGGTGAACCTGCTGGCCTCCACGGTGTTCCTGGCCGGGCTGGGCCTGGTCTACGGCGTCGCGGGCACCGTGTCGCTCGGCGACCTCGCCGGGCGCGCCGTCGCCGACCCGGCGCTGGCCGCCGCGACCGCGGTGGTCCTGCTGGCGCTGGCGGTGAAGTCCGCGCTGGTGCCGCTGCACAACTGGCTGCCGCGCGCCTACACCGCCGCGCCCGCCGCGGTCACCGTGCTGTTCTCCGGGCTGCTGACCAAGGTCGGCGTGTACGCGCTGTTCCGGGTCTACTCCGTGGTCTACGACGGCGACCCGCGCTTCCTGCCGGTCGTGCTCGTCGCGGCCCTGCTGACGATGGTCGTCGGCGTGCTCGGCGCGGTCGGGGCGGGCGGGATGCGCCAGATCCTCGCCTTCCACATGGTCAGCCAGATCGGCTACATCGTGCTCGGCCTGGCGATCTCCACCCCCGCCGGGCTGGCCGCGGCGATCTACTTCCTGGTGCAGTACGTGCTGGTCAAGGCGGCCCTGCTGATGGTGGCCGGCGCCGTCGAGCAGCACGTCGGCACCGACGCACTCGACCGGCTCGGCGGGCTCGCCGCCCGCAACCCGGCCACCGCGGCCGCGTTCGCGGTGTCGGCGCTGTCGCTGGCCGGCATCCCGCCGCTGTCCGGGTTCGTCGGCAAGCTCGCCCTGGTCGTTGGGGCCGTCGAGGCCGGCCGGCTCACCGCAGCACTCGTCGCGATCGGGGTCAGCGTGTTCACCCTGCTGTCGATGCTCAAGATCTGGAACGGCGCGTTCTGGGGCGGCCCGGAACCCGCGCCGGACCCCGGCGGCGGGACCGGGACGGTGGTCGCGCTGCGGGTGCCCGTCCGCGCCGTCGTCCCGGCGCTCGCCCTGGGCGGGCTGAGCCTGCTGCTCGGGCTGTGGGCCGAACCGCTGCTCGCGGTCGCCGGCGTCGCCGCGCAGGGCCTCGCCGACGCCGGCGCCTGGGCGACGGCGGTGGGGGCACCGTGACCACCCGCCGGCGCGCACCGGGCCGCGGCGGGCGCCCGCGGGCCGCGGCGGGCTTCCTGGTGTGGTTCACCGGCGAGTTCTTCCGCGCCAACGCCGTCGTCCTGCGGGAGGTCCTCACCCCCGGCCACGCGATCGACCCCGCGGTGGTCCGGGTGCGGCTGCGCTCGCGCAGCGCCGTCGAGCTCGCGACGATCATGAGCCTGCTCAGCCTGACGCCCGGCACCCTCGCCCTGGACCTGACCACCGGCTCGCGCAGCCCGGTGCTGACCGTGCACGGGATGCACGCGTCGGACCCGGAGCAGCTGCGGGCGAGCGTGCACGAGATGGAGGACCGGTTGCTGGCGTTCCTGCGCCGCCCGACCCCGGGCGTCGTCGACCGCGACCCCGGCACCGACGCCCCGGTGGAGACCACATGACCGCCCTGCTGCTCGACGCCGGCATCGTCGTGCTGGCCCTCGGCCTGCTCGCCGCGATCGGGCGGGTGCTCACCGGGCCCACCGCCGCCGACCGCGGGCTCGCCGTCGACTACGGCTTCGTGGTCGTCGTCGCGCTGGTCGCGCTGTTCGCGCTGCGGCTGGGCTCGACGGCGATGCTCGACCTCGTCGTCGTCGCGACCCTGGTCGGGTTCCTGACCACGGTCGCGGTGGCCCGGCTGATCTGGGCGGACTCGTGAGCGCGCCGGCGGCCGCGGTCCTCACCGGCGGGCCCGTGCAGAACACCGTGGGCGGGATCGTCGTCGGCGCCGGGGTGCTGCTGATCGCGGCCGGGGCGGTCGGGCTGCTGCGGCTGCCCGACGTCTACAACCGCACCAACGCCGTCACCAAGGCCGCGGGGCTCGGGATCGTCGCCGTGCTGGTCGGCGTGGGGATCCTGGTGCCCGAGCCGGGCGTGCTGGCCACCCTGGCCGTGGCCGTCGCGCTGCAGCTGTTCACGATCCCGATCGCCAGCTTCGCGGTCGGGCACGCGGCCTACCGCTCGGGTGCCCCGTCGACGCCGTCGACGCTGCGCGAGGACTCCGGCCCGGACGGCTCCCCGCCCGCGCGCGGCGACGGCGGCTGACCCGTCCGCGACGCCCGCGCGGCGCGGGAGTCGGCGTCCATCGCCTCGCCCAGGTCGTCCACGACCAGCGAGCCGCGGTCGATCGCCCCGCTGCGGTACGCCGAGCGGCCCACGACCTGCGAGATCACCGGCGCGGTCAGGACCTGGAACAGCACGACCAGGACCAGCGTGGAGGAGTTCTCGAACTCCAGGTTGACCGCGACCCCGAGCAGGATCAGCAGCAGCCCGAGGGTCTGGGGCTTGGTCGTCGCCTGCAGCCGGGCGGGCAGGTCCGGCAGGCGGACCAGCCCGAGCGCCCCGAGCAGGCAGGACAGCCCGCCCGCGAGCATCAGCGCGGCCGACACGACGTCGGCGATCATCGGTCCGGTGGGGCCCATCAGCGGTGCCGCTCCCATCGTTCGACCAGGCGGGCCGCCGTCGCCGACCCGACCAGCGCGATCAGCGCGACGGCCGCGAGCAGCGGGATGTTCGACCCGTCGGAGTAGATCGCGGCGTACACCGCGGCGGCGGCCACGATCAGCACGACGAACACGTCCAGGGCCGCGATGCGGTCCAGCGTGGTCGGGCCCTGCAGCAGCCGCCACAGCGTGAGCGCCGCCGCGGCCGTCAGCATGACCAGGACCAGGGTGTACACGACCGTCATCGGTCCTCCCTCCCCCCGCCCGCGCCGCCGGTCACGGCGGCGAGCGCACCGGCGCAGCGGGCGCGGTCGGCGTCGCTGCCGACGGCGTCGACGACGCGCCGCTGCAGCCGCATCATGTCCCGGCGGACCCGTTCGACCGCCCCGGGCCGGTGCAGGCCGAGCGCGTAGACGTACCAGCGACCGCGGGCGCGGTCGATCTGCAGGGTGAAGCTGCCGGGCGAGAGCGCGCAGGCCGCGACGATCACGGTCGCGGTGCGGTCCGAGGCGGTGCACAGCGGCAGCCCGACGATCCCGGACCGGGCCCGCGGGCCGTGCCGCAGGGTCACCATGCTGACCCGGACCCCGGAGACGACGAGGTCGACGGCCAGGAACGCCAGCAGCCGCAGCACCTGCCACGGCCGGAACGGCAGGCGCTCGGGCAGCAGCGGCAGCGGGAACACCGCCGTCACCACGATCCCGACGAGCACGCCGCCGACGATCGTCGCCGGGGCCAGGCTGCCCCACAGCAGCACCCACACCAGGGCCAGCGCGAGGACCTGCGGGATGCGCCGGCGCACGCTGCCGCCACGGGCGGAGCCGCCCAGCGGCTCGGCCTCGGTGTCGGGCACCGGCGGCGGCACCCGGGCCGGGGTACGGCCGTGGTCGGGATCGGGGGCGTCGCCGGCCTCGGCGGCGCCCATCTCCTGGTCCCGGCGGGCCTCCGGCGACGCGCCGACGCCGTCGGTGCCCCCGGTCCCGGCGGGGCCCTCGACGTCGGGGTCGGCGGGACCGGTCCCGGGGCGGTCGGGGTCGCGGGCGGTCACGGGCCCACCTCCAGGGGCTGTGCGGCGGCCGGGACCGGCCCGCCGCCGGGCGGGCCGCCGGCGTCGCCACCCGCGGTCCGGACGGTCAGCTCGCCGTCGAGGTCGCCGGGGCGGCCGGTGGCGGAGACGGTGGCGGCGGGGCCGGTCCCGGCGCCGGGGCCGAGCACCGCGTCGGTGTAGCCGCGCCGGTCGTGCAGGTCCTGCCCGGCCCGTGCGGTCACGCCCGACAGCGGGCCCGCGAACAGCGCGATGACCACGCTCACCCCCACCAGCGAGGCGGCACCCACGTACATGCCGCGCGCGCTGCGGGCGGTGCCGACGACCAGCTCGTCGTTCGGGTCGTCGTCGGCCAGCGGCTCCTTGGGCGCACCCCAGAAGACGCGCACCCAGACCCGGGCCACGGCGTAGAGGGTCAGCAGGCTCGCCAGCACCACGACCGCGGCGACCAGCTCACCGGGCACCCCGGCCCCCGCGCCCGCCTGCAGCAGCGCGAGCTTCGCGACGAACCCCGAGGTCGGGGGCAGGCCGGCCAGGGTGATGGCCGGGACCGCGAACAGCACCGCGAGGTGCGGGGCCTGCTGGGCGAGCCCGCCCATCTGGGAGATCGACACGGTCCCCGTCCGGCGGGTGATCAACCCGCTGACCAGGAACAGCGTCGCCTGCACGGTGATGTGGTGGACCACGTAGAGCCCGGTCCCGGCGATGCCGTCGGGGGTGTGCAGGGCCAGCCCGAACACCATGAAGCCGATGTGGCTGACCAGCAGGAACGACAGCAGCCGGTTGAGGTCGTCCTGGGCGACGGCGCCGAGCGCGCCGACGACCATCGTGACCGCGGCGATCACCAGCAGCAGCGTCGAGGGGCTGTCCTGCGGGAAGATCAGCGTCTGGGTGCGCAGCAGCGCGTAGATGCCGACCTTGGTCAGCAGGCCGGCGAACAGCGCCGTCACCGGGGCGGGGGCGTTGGGGTAGCTGTCGGGCAGCCAGAAGTGCAGCGGCACGATCGCCGCCTTGATGCCGAACACCACGATCAGCACCAGCGCCAGCACCGCGCGCAGCCCCTCGGGCAGCGCGCCCATCCGCCCGGCGAGGTCGGCCAGGTTCACCGTGCCGGTCGCGGCGTAGACGAGCCCGACCGCGGTGAGGAACAGCAGCGACGAGGTCAGCGAGACGATCACGTAGGTCATGCCGGAGCGGATCCGCGACGCCGACGTGCGCCGGGTGATGAGCACGTAGCTCGACGCCAGCATGATCTCGAACGCGACGAACAGGGTGAACAGGTCACCGGTCAGGTACGCCAGCGACACCCCCGTCGAGAGCAGCAGGAAGATCGGGTGGAAGGTCGTGCTCGCCGTCTCCCGGCCGTAGTCGGAGATGCGCTGGTCGATGGCGTACACGAGCACCGCGAGCGTCACCAGCGTGGAGATCAGCAGCAGCAGCGCCGACATGCGGTCGGCGACCAGCACGATGCCCATCGGCGCGGGCCAGCCGCCCAGCTCGGCGACGATCGGGCCGTTCGCGTCGGCCGACACCAGCAGCACCCCGGCGACGACGCACACCAGTGCGAGGGTGACCACGCCGATCACGCGCTGCGCCGAGGCGCGCCGGCTGACGACGACGCTGGTCGCCGCGCCCAGCATGGGCAGCAGCACGGGCAGGGTCACGAAGGCCTGCAGCGGGGTCACCGGCGGCCCTCCTCGAGCTCGTGGGAGTCGGCGGTGTCCTCGGGGCCGGCCTCGGTCTCGTCCGCGGTGCCCTCCTCCATCGCGCCCTTGGGCTTGAGCCGGTCGGCGATGCGGCGGTCCTCCACGTCGTCCTGCACCTCGTCGTGACCGACGAGCACCCAGGACCGGTAGCCCAGGGCCAGCAGCAGGGTGGTCAGCGCGAACGTGATGACGATGGCCGTGAGCGCGAGCGCCTGCGGCAGCGGGTCGGTGATCTGCTCGGGCAGCACCGCGTCGAGGATCGGGGCCCGCCCGGGCGGGCCGCCGGAGACCTGCAGCAGCAGGTTCGCGCCGTGACCGAGGACCACGATGCCGATCAGGATCCGCATCAGGGACCGCTGCATCAGCAGGTAGAACCCGACGGAGTACAGCACCGCGAGCACGATCGCCATGGTCAGGTTGATGGTGGTGTTCACCGGGCGCCCCCCGGTCCGGCGACGTCCTCGCCGGCCTCGCGGGCGTCGCGGGCGATGCCCGAGCCCAGCGAGCGCAGCAGGTCCAGGACCACGCCGATGATGAGCAGGTAGACGCCGACGTCGAGCAGCAGGCTGCTCACGACGTCCAGGTGGCCGAACGGCCCGAAGGTGATCGTCCACTTCACCGAGGACAGCACCGGCTCGCCGAACACGGCCGGGGCCAGCGCGGTGAGCACGGCGATGATCAGGCCGGTGCCGACGACGACGGGCGGGCGGATCCGGAACCGCGAGCCGAGGTTGTCGTCGCCCCCCGCGATGTGGCGCAGGACGAACGCGAGCCCGGCGACCAGCCCGCCGGAGAAGCCGCCGCCCGGGCCGTAGTGGCCCTCCAGCAGCAGGAACACCGAGAAGACGAGCACGACCGGGAACAGCAGCCGCGCCGCGGCCTCCAGCACCAGGGTGCGCTCGCGGGCGTCGGGGCAGGCGCCGGGCAGCATCCAGCGCCCGCTGGGCTGGTCCATCCGGGCCCAGGCCGCGGCCTCCTCGGCGCGGGCGTCGTCGCTCCCGCCGCCGGTCGGCCGGGTGCCGCCGGGGGCCTGTTCCGAGGTCGTCATCCGAGCACCTCCTCCTCGTGCTGCGGGGAGCCCGAGCCGCTGGACACGACCGTGCCGCCCTTCCGCTTGTCGTAGCGCGTGGCGAGCACCAGGCTCGCGGTGCCGGCGGCGCAGATCAGCAGCACGGTGATCTCGCCGACGGTGTCGAGCGCCCGGAAGTCGACGAGGATCGCGCTGATCAGGTTGGTCGCGCCCGCCTCGGGGGCGCCGGCGATGAACGGCCCGGTGGTGGCGGGCGGCAGCGTGCGGGCGCCGGAGAGCACGACGGCCGTCCCGGCGACGAGCACGCCCCCGACCGCGGCGACCGCGGCCTTGGGCGCCCGCACCCGCCGCTCGGTGTCGGGCTCGTCGAAGTGGGCGGGCAGCCGGCGCAGGACGAACACGAACGCCACCAGGGTGAGCGTCTCGACCAGGAACTGGGCCAGCGCCAGGTCGGGGGCGCCGTCGATGACGAACAGCCCGCCGATGCCGTAGCCGACCGCGCCGACCAGCAGCACCGCGGTGAAGCGGCGGTGGGCCAGGCACAGCGCGATCGCGGCGACGACCACCATCAGCCCCACCGGGACCTGCATGATCGAGTGGTACGGCAGCTGGTCGGTCGGGACCGTGCCGGTCAGCGCCAGCACCGGGCCGGGCAGCGCGATCAGGGTCGCGAGGATGCAGCCGAGGTAGACCGGCAGCGACCCGATCTGCAGCCGTCCGGTGACGGTGATCGCCGTCCGCTCCAGCCCGGTCACGACGGCCTCGTACCCGCGCTGGGCCGACAGGTGCCCGACCGGGGCGTGCCCGGTCAGCGCGCGGCCCCAGTGGTGCAGGGCGAGACCGCCGGCCAGCGCGACCGCGGTGAACAGCAGCGGCAGCCCGGGCTCGTGCCACAGCGCCAGCTCGTAGCGGGCGGCGTAGGCGTCGCCCGCGGGCGGCAGCGGCGCGGCGTAGGACGCGGCGATCTCCTGCACCAGCGGCGCGGCGATCCCGGCCGCGATGCCGGTGAGCGCGCACAGCCAGGCGGGGCCGGACAGCCCCAGCGGCACCGGGTCGCCGCCGGTGGGGTGCAGCCCCTTGGTGGAGAACGCACCCCACAGGAACCGGGCGGTGTAGGCGACGGTCAGCAGCGAGCCCGCGACCAGCCCGGTCGCGGTGACCCAGCCCCGCACGCCGCCCTCCAGCACGAACGCCTCGAACGCGGCCTCCTTGCCGACGAACCCGAGCATCGGGGGCAGCCCGGCCATCGACAGCCCGGCGAGCGTCGCGACCACCGCGAGCCCGCGCCGGCGGCGCCCCAGCCCGCACAGCTCGCGCAGGTCGCGGGTGCCGCAGGCCTTGTCGATCGCGCCGACGACCATGAACAGCGGCGCCTTGAACAGCCCGTGCGCCAGCAGCATCGCGATGCCCGCGAGCGCGGCGACCCGGGTCCCGGCCCCGAAGAGCACCATCAGGAAGCCCAGCTGGGAGACCGTGCCGAAGGCGAGCAGGCGCTTCAGGTCGGTCTGGCGCATCGCGCGCCAGCCCCCGACCACCATCGTCGCCAGGCCCAGCACCATCACCGGTACCCACCAGACCGGCTGCGCGGCGAACGCGGGCCCGAGCCGCGCGACGAGCACGACCCCGGCCTTCACCATCGACGCGGCGTGCAGGTACGCCGAGATCGGCGTGGGTGCGGCCATCGCGTACGGCAGCCACGGGTGGAACGGCAGCTGCGCGGACTTGGTCAGCGCGCCGAGCAGGATCAGCACCAGCGCGACGCCCAGGGCCACCGGCCGGTCCGGGGCGAGCGTCCCGGCGGTCGCGGCGGCGGTGAGCTCGGGGATGGAGTAGGTGCCCGCGAGCTGCCCGAGCAGCACGATGCCCAGCAGCATCGCGAGCCCGCCGAACACCGTCACGACCAGCGCCTGCACCGCGGCGCGGCGGTTCTCGCGGTACTGCCCGCCCTGCCCGACCAGCAGGAACGACGTCAGCGACGTCAGCTCCCAGAACACGTAGAGGGTCAGCAGGTCGTCGGCCAGGACCAGGCCCAGCATCATCCCGGCGAACGCGACGAGCAGCGCCGCCGAGCGGGCCGCGTCGGTGGAGCGCGGCCCGAAGTACCAGGCCGCGTAGATCATGATCAGCGCCCCGACCCCGGAGACCAGCACGATCATCGCCAGCGCCAGGCCGTCCATCCGCAGGCTCAGCGACAGCCCGAGCTCCGGGGCCCAGGCGAGGTGGTCGGACAGCCCGGGGCCCAGGGCCACCGGTGCCTGCACGGCCGCCCACACCAGGGTCCCGGCGAGCAGCGCGGCGCCGGCCCCGAACGCGACCCGCCGGTGGTACCGGGCGAGCGCGGGCAGACACAGCGCCAGGACGAGATGTGCGGCCACGACGGCGAGCACCGGCACCTCCTGGAGTCGGGGGTCGTACGGACCAGCGGTTCCGCTCGCGTCACGGCCGGACCGGGGAGCGCCGGAGGGGACCGCCACACGCACGCCGGACAGGGACGCGGCGACGACGCCGCCGTCATCCTATCGGCGCAACCGGACGTTTCGCCCGTCGCCGTACCCGGGCTCACGCCGGGAGCGGTTTGGCGAAGCACCGCGAGCGGGGGTCGTCCCGGTAGGTGCCGAAGTTGCCCATCCGACGGTATCCGCTCGCCGTGTACAGCGCGATCGCCGCGGGCTGGCCGTCACCCGTCTCGAGGATGACGCGGCGCCGCCCGGCCGTGGCCGCGGAGCGCTCCAGCGCGGCGAGCAGGGCACGCGCGTGGCCGCGTCCGCGGGCGGCCGGGTCGACGTACATGCGCTTGAGCTCGGCGTCCCCGTCCCGGCGGGCGGGGTCGGCGGGGTCGGCGTCGACGGCCCGCCAGGCGCCGGTCGCGACGGGCACGCCGTCGTCGTAGCCGAGCAGGAACAGCCCGTTCGGGGCCCGGAACTCGGCCGGGGCGACGGGCGTGTCGTCGCCCTCGCCGCCGTAGACCTCGCTGTAGAAGTCGAGCAGCCGCGCCACCAGCGGCGTCACGTCCGGATGGTCGAGCCCGGTCACCCTCAGTTCGAACGGCACGGACGCAGTATCGGCGGGGCCGGCCGGGCACGCGCCCGGGTTCTCACCGCTCCCAGGTGACCGGCAGCGCGCGCAGGCCGCCGGTCAGCACGTCCGAGCGCAGCGCGAGCTCCGAGCGCGGCACCGCGGGGCGCAGCGACGGGAACCGGGCGGGCAGCGCCCGGAACACCTCGGTGAGCTCGACCCGGGCCAGGCTCGCGCCCACGCAGAAGTACGGCCCGTGCCCGAACGCGAGGTGGGCGGGCTTGCGGGCGGCGTCGAAGCCCTCCGGGTCGGGGAACCGGCGCGGGTCGCGGTTGGCGGCGCCGGGGGCGAGCAGGATCGCGTCGCCCGCCGGGATGTGGACGCCCGCCAGGTCGATGTCGGCGTGCGCGTAGCGCGGGATGCCGCCGTTGCCGCCGCCCGGGGCGGCCAGCCGCAGGACCTCCTCCACGGCGCCGGGGACGCGCTCGGGGTCCGCCGCGAGTGCCGCCCACTCCTCGGGCTGCCCGGTGAGCAGCACGGTGCCGACGTCGATCCGGCCGACCGTGGTCTCGTGCCCGGCGAACAGCAGCCCCGCGCCGAGGGCGGCGAGCCGGTCGCGCTGCCCGGAGTCGGCGCCGAGCGCGGCGAAGTCGGACAGCACGTCCTCCCCCGGGTCGCCGGCCTTGCGGTCGAGCAGCCGGCGGACGTAGGCGAACAGCGCACCTCCGGCGGCCTCGGCGCGGGGACGGTCGTGCAGCAGCGCCAGCTCCTCGGACCAGTGGCGGAACTCGTCGCGGTCCGCGTAGGGCACGCCGAGCAGCTCGCAGATCACCAGCAGCGGGACCGGGAAGGAGAACAGCTCGTGCAGGTCCGCACCCGGCCCGGCCCGGTCGACGGCGTCGAGCCGGGCGGACACGAGCTCGGCGACGTGCCCGGACAGCCGCCGCATCCGCCGTGCGGAGAACGCGGGCGCGAGCAGCTTGCGCATGAGGGCGTGCTGGGTGCGCTCGGTCTCCGGCGACTCCCCCGACGGCCCGCCGAAGATCATCGAGTCGGAGATGCGCGCGGCGCGCTCCGGATCGGGGTGGCTGCGCCCGAGGCGGTCGTCGGCGAACAGGGCGCGGGCCTCGTCGTAGCCGGTGACCAGCCAGGCGACGTCCCCGGCGGGGGTGCGGACCGGGGTGATCGGGGTGCTCTCGCGCAGCTGCTCGAACAGCGGCGGGAGCTCGAGCACGTCGGTGCGCGGGAACGGGAGCCGGGGCAGGTCGTCCGTGGTGGTCACGGGTCCGACGGTACGAGCGCCCGCGGCGTCGCGCGTCCATCCGCGGGTGGAGCCACCGGGGTGGAGCGGCCATCATGCCCCCGTGGACGTCCACCATCACCCGACGGTCTCCTCGGACGACGCGGCGCGCCGTCGTCATCGACGGCTGCAGGGCGAGTGGCGCGCGTCTGTCCTGGGGCTCCCGCCCGGCGACGGCGGCCGGCCCCCACGGCCGGTCGACAGCATGCTGCCCGCGCACCACGACGGGACGACGCCGGAACGCGAGGGATGGAACCTCATGTCCGACGCGGCCCGGGCCTACACCCGCGCACGGGTCGCCGCCGTGCGCGCCGCGCACGGCACGATCGGCGACGACCGGCTGTGGCGGAACCTGCTGTCGAGCCAGCCGCTGGCGTTCAGCATCGCGGGCGAGCTGCGGGCCCGCCCGGCCGACGCCGTCGACGTCCTCGGCGACCTCGGTGGTCTCACACCGGTGGGGTTCGGTGCACTCGGCGATGCCGACGACGTGTACCGGCTCGACGGGCTGCAGGCCGAGTGGGCACCTGCCCCGGCCGAGGCCCTGGGCGACCGCTCCGCCGCTGATCTCGCGGCCGCGCTCGTCCTGGCCGACGGCCGTTCCTGCCTGATCACCGTCGAGGTCAAGTACACCGAGCCGTTCTCACCGGGACCGATCGCCGGCGATCCGCGCTACGCCGGAGCGCTGACGGCACTCGGGCTGACAGACGACGACGCGGTCGCGCTGGCTCCCTCCGGCGGGACGCAGTTCCTCCGCTCGGTACTGCTGACCGACGCCGTACGCCGCAGGCACGGGATCGACGAGGTGTTGGCCGTGGTCCTCGGCCGGAGCGACGACGCCACCGCCCGCGACGTCGTGGCGAGGGTCGGACAGGCGGTGCCGGACGTCCCGACCGCGTACTGGTCGCACGAGGACTTCCTGACCGTCTGTGGCGCCCGGCCTGCGCTGACCGAATGGGCCGATCGGATGCACCGGCGCTACGTCGGGACGCTCTGAGCCTCCGCCGTCGGCGCCCGGAACCCCGTCCTCCGCCGGTCACGACGCGGGCCCTCCCGGGCGGCGCTCAGCAGACCGGCGCCTGCTCGGCCGATGGCGCGGGAACTGCCCGCGCAACCCGGCGCGCACCGACCCACACCAGGGCCAGGCACAGCACCTCCACCCCCGCGACGACGGCGAGCAGCACCGGGTACCCCGCGGCGCCGGTCAGCGCCGCGAGCACCACCGGCAGCACGAACCCGACGTAGGTGAGCGAGTAGAAGACCGCGGTCAGCCCGGCCAGCTGCTCCGGCGCCGCGATGCGCTGCACCTCCTGCAGCCCGGAGAGCAGCACGAACCCGTAGCCCGCCCCGAGCAGGGCGGCCGCCCCGAACGCGACGGGGATGCTGCTCGCGCCCGCGCCCAGTGCGGCGACCACCGTCCCCGCGACGACGAAGCCGAGCCCGATCCGGGTGGCGGCCAGCGGCGAGCGGGCGTCGACCACGCGCGCCGCGGACTGGGCGAGGAAGCCGCAGCCGAGGGTGGCGGCGGTCAGCAGGGTGGCGACGAGCAGCCCGTAGCCGCCCACGGCGTCGCCCAGCGCGGCCGGCTGCACCGCGAACGACAGGGCCGCGGCGCCGAACACCCACGGCGCGGCCGGCAGCACCAGCCACACGAACCGGGGGTGCGCCGCCGCCGGCACCCGCAGGTCGCGCAGCCAGGACCCCGACCGGCCGGGGGTCACCCTCTCCGGGGCGGCGCGCAGCCACCAGGTGACCGGCACCATCAGCACGATGTGCACCAGGTAGGGCAGCTCCATCGGCCACGGCGCGAACTGGGCGAGCAGCCCGCCGACCAGCGGGCCCAGCCCGAACCCGGCGGTGAGCGCGAGCGCGGCGCGCCGGGCGCCCTGCCCCGGACCGGAGAGCTCCTTCACCCAGGTCGTCGCCACCGCCATCGCGACGCCGACGCACAGGCCGAACAGCAGCCGTCCGGCGTGGAGCAGGGGCTCGGCGACGGCGCCGAGCGCGAGGACCGCGCTGGCCGGGACCGCCGCGGCCGTCGCGGGCAGCAGGACCCGGCGGCGCCCCCAGCGGTCCGACGCGGGCCCGCCGACGAGCAGGCCCGGGACGAGGCCGAGCACGTAGACGCCGAAGAACGCGGCGACCACGGTCGCGGAGTAGTGCCCCTGCTCGCGGTACATGACCATCAGCGGGCTGAACTGGTTGGCGCCGTAGCCGACGCCGAACAGCACGGCCGCCGGTCGCATCCACGGCTTCACGATCGTGTCCTCCTCGGGACGCGACGACGCCCCCGGGACCGGGTCCCGGGGGCGTCGTCGTCGACGGGTGTCGGTTCAGGCGTTCGTCTTGGCCCGCTGACGCCACTGGGTCAGCGTGCGCTCGGTGTAGCCGTTCGGCTCGGTCGCACCGGAGAACACGAGCTCCAGCGCGGCCTGGAACGACTCGCTGCCGTCCAGGTCCTTCGCCATGGCCGGGTAGCCGTCCTCGCCGGCGTTCTGGTCGTCGACGACGGCGGCCATCCGGGCGAAGGTGTCACGCACCGTCTGCTCGTCGACGACGCCGTGGGCCAGCCAGTTCGCGACGAGCTGGGCGGAGATCCGCAGGGTGGCGCGGTCCTCCATCAGGCCGACGCCGTCGAGGTCCGGGACGGTCGAGCAGCCGATGCCCATGCCGACCCAGCGCACCACGTAGCCGAGGATCGACTGGGCGTTGGTCTCCAGCTCGTGGGTCACGTCGTCGGCCGACAGCGACGCGGTCTCGGTGACCGGGACCTCCAGCAGGGCGCGGCGGTCGGCGGTGGCGCGCTGCGCGATCTCGTCCTGCACCGCGTGCACGTCGACGCGCAGGTAGTGCAGCGCGTGCAGGGTCGCCGCGGTGGGCGAGGGCACCCAGGCGCAGTTCGCGCCGGCCTTCGGGTGCCCGATCTTCTGCTCGATCATCTCGGCCATCGCGGCGGGCTTGGCCCACATGCCCTTGCCGACCTGCGCGGTGTGCGCGAACCCGGCGCCGAGCGCGACGTCGACGTTGCGGTCCTCGTAGGTCTTGAGCCAGGTGGTCGACTTCATGTCGCCCTTGCGCAGCACCGGGCCCGCGGCGAAGCAGGTGTGGATCTCGTCGCCGGTCCGGTCGAGGAACCCGGTGTTGACGAAGATGACCCGGTTCGCCGCCTCGGCGATGCAGGCGGCGAGGTTGACGGTGGTCCGCTTCTCCTCGTCCATGATGCCGATCTTGAGGGTGTTCGGCTCCAGGCCGAGGGCCTCCTCGACCGCGCCGAACAGCTCGACGGTCAGCGCGACCTCCTCGGGGCCGTGCTGCTTGGGCTTGACGATGTAGACGCTGCCCGCGCGCGAGTTGGTGTGCGGACCCTTGCCCTGCAGGTCGTAGAGCCCGGCGACGGCCGAGACGAGCGCGTCCAGCACGCCCTCGGCGACCTCGGCGCCGTCGGCGGTGCGCACGGCGTTCGTGGTCATGTGGTGGCCGCAGTTGCGGATCAGCATGAGCGAGCGGCCGGGCAGGGTGAGGTCGGAGCCGTTGGGGGCGGTGTACTCGCGGTCGGGGTTGACCCGCCGGGTGACCGTCTTCCCGCCCTTGGTGAACTCCGAGGTCAGGTCGCCGCGCAGCAGGCCCAGCCAGGTGCGGTAGGCCAGCGCCTTGTCCTCGCCGTCGACGGTCGCGACCGAGTCCTCGAGGTCGACGATCGTGGTGACCGCGGACTCGAGCACGACGTCGGAGACGTCGGCGTGGTGCTGGGTCCCGACCCGGGTGGTCGGGTCGATCGTGATCTCCAGGTGCAGCCCGTTGCGGGTGAGCAGCACGGCGCCGCGGCCCTGGTCGTCGATCGCGCGGAAGCCGGCGAACCGGCCGGCGTCGGCGAGCCCGACGGTGCCGCTCGCGGTGTCGGCGACGAGCCCGTCGGCCGACGGGCGGTAGGCGGTGACGCCGGTGTGGCTGCCCTTGGCCAGCGGGAACAGCTCGTCGAGCAGCTCGTCGGCGGCGGTGATGACCTGCGCGCCGCGGCGCTCGTCGTAGCCCGCCTCGAGCTCGTGCTCCTGCGGCAGCGCGTCGGTGCCGTAGAAGGCGTCGAACAGCGAGCCCCAGCGCGCGTTGGCGGCGTTGAGGGCGTAGCGCGGGACGGTGGAGGGCACTACCAGCTGCGGCCCGGGGACCTCGGCGATCTCCGGGTCGACCCGGTCGACGGAGACGCTCGGGGACTTCTCGGGCAGCAGGTAGCCCAGGTCGGTGAGGAACTTCTCGTACTCCTCGACCGAGCCGGTGCCGTGCTCGCGGTGCCACTCGTCGATGCGCGCCTGGATCTCGTCGCGGCGCGCGAGCGCGTCGGCGATCTTCGGGGCGAAGCGCTCCTGGAGCCGCGCGAGGGTCGACCAGAACTCGTCCGCCGACACCTCGACGTCGGACAGCAGCTCGCCCTCGACGAAGGACTTCAGGTGCGGATCGACCTGCAGGCCGGCGGTGTCGGCCATCTGTGACCACCCTCTCCGTGTGGTTGTCGGACTGGCTGTATTTCTACCAGTGGATTATCTTTTCCGCATCCCGGAAGTGACACGGACCCCGTCGTGATCTCCGAACAGGCGTCGGGTTCCGGTGTCGGCTTACCCTTTCGTGAGCCCCGCCACGCAGCAAGGGAGTGCAGCGATGCCCCTGGACCGTCGGATCCACGACGAGTTCGTCGCCCTGCTGGGCGACGCGGACGTACTGAGCGACCCGGTACGCACCCGCACGTACGAGTGCGACGGCCTCACCGGCAACCGCGTCGTCCCCGAGCTGGTACTGCTGCCGCGCACCGCCTCCGACGTCGCCGGCTGCGTGCGGATCTGTGCGCGCCACCGGATCCCGTTCGTCGCCCGCGGCGCCGGGACCGGGCTGTCCGGGGGCGCTCTGCCCGTCGCGGACGGCGTCGTCATCGGGGTCAACCGGCTCAACCGGGTCCTGGAGGTCGACGCGGAGAACCGGCGCGCCGTGCTCGAGCCGGGCGTCACGAACCTGGAGATCACGGCCGCCGCGTCCCCGCACGGGCTCTACTACGCCCCGGACCCGTCGAGCCAGCAGGTGTGCACGATCGGCGGCAACGTCGCGGAGAACTCCGGCGGCGCGCACTGCCTGAAGTACGGCTTCACCACCAACCACGTGCTGTCGATGGAGGTCGTGCTCCCCGACGGCTCGGTCGTCACCCTCGGCTCGGACTCCATGGAGCAGTCCGGCCCGGACCTGCGCGGGGTGTTCCTCGGCTCGGAGGGCACGCTCGGGATCGTCACGAAGGTGACGGTGCGGCTGCTGCGCACCCCGGAGGTGATGCGCACGCTGCTCGCCGACTTCCCGTCGGTCGCCGCGGGCGGCCAGGTCGTGTCCGACATCGTCGCCGCCGGGATCGTGCCGGCCGCGGTCGAGATGATGGACGCGCTGGCCATCGAGGCCGCGGAGGGCGCCACCGGCGCCGGCTACTCCCTCGACACCCCGGCCGCGCTGGTCGTCGAGCTCGACGGGACCGTCGAGGAGTGCGACGAGCAGTTCGCGCTGGTCAAGGAGATCTGCGACCGGCACGGCTGCACCCGGCTGCACGTCGCGGGCTCCCCGGAGGAACGCGCGAACATCTGGCGGGGACGCAAGGCCGCCTTCGCCGCCGTCGGCCGGATCTCGCCGGACTACATCGTGCAGGACGGCGTGGTCCCCCGGACCCGCCTCGCCGAGATCCTCGGCCGCATCGACGAGATGGGCGCCGAGGCCGGGCTGCGCGTCGCGAACGTCTTCCACGCCGGCGACGGCAACCTGCACCCGCTGGTGCTGTTCTCCGCCGCCGAGGGCCAGACGGAGCGGGCCGAGCACCTGTCGTCGCAGATCGCCGAGCTGTGCGTGGAGATGGGCGGGTCGCTGTCCGGCGAGCACGGGATCGGGACCGACAAGGCCTGCTCCATGCCGACCATGTTCGGCGAGGACGACCTCGCGGTGATGGACCGGATCCGGGCGGGCTTCGACCCCGACCACGTCTGCAACCCGGGCAAGCTCCTGCCGACGCCGCGGCTGTGCGGGGAGAAGCCGGGCCGCTACCGCCCGCACCCGCTCGAAGAAGCCGGCCTGATCGAACGACTCTGAGAGGCCCCTCATGACCCGCGCTGCTCCCACCACGCTGCGCCCGACCTCCGCCAAGGAGGTCCGTGACGCCGTCCTCGACACCCCCGGCCGGCTCGCGATCGCCGGGGCCGGCACCGCCCGGCACTGGGCCGGGCGCCCGGGCGACGCCGACGCGACGCTCGACCTGTCCGGGCTGTCCGGGGTGATCCACCACAACCCCGGGGACATGACCGTCTCCGTGCACGCCGGGACCCCGGTCCGCGAGCTGCAGCAGATCCTGGCCGAGCACGGCCAGCGCCTCGCGTTCGACGCCGCCCGCGTCGCCCGCGGCGCCACGGTCGGCGGCCTGGTCGCCACCGCCGACGCCGGCCCCTCCGCCCTGGTCTGGGGCGGGCTGCGCGACCTGGTCATCGGCACCACCGCGGTGCTCGCCGACGGCACGATGGTCCGCTCCGGCGGGCACGTCATCAAGAACGTCGCGGGCTACGACATGGCCAAGCTCATGCACGGCTCCTACGGTCTGTTCGGCCCGCTCGTCGAGGTCGTGCTGCGGCTGCACCCGGTGCCGAAGGCGGTGGCCTGCGTCGCCGTCGACGGCCCGGTGGGCGAGGCGGCCGACCACGTGCTGGCGCTGATGGCCAGCCCGCTGGAGCCGATCGCCGTCGAGTGGGTCTCCGGCGACCCCGGACGCCTGCTGGTCCGCCTGGAGGGCGGCACCGAGACCCTGCCCGCGCGGGTCGGGCGCCTGTGCGAGCTGCTCGGCTCCGGCGCGCACGAGGCCGGCGAGGACGCCTGGGAGACCCACGCCGCGCTGACCGCCGGGCTCCCGGGCGGCGGCGGGGACGCGGCCGCGGGCGACCAGCCGGCCGCCGAGGGCGCCCCCGACGGCGCCGTGGTCCGGATCGGCTGCGCGCCGACCCGGCTGGCCCCGCTGCTCGCGCAGCTGCCGACCACCGCGGTCACCGCCGGTCTCGCGACCGGCGTCGCGACCGTCACGGTGCCCGGCGCCGCCGTCGCCGAGGTCCACGACGCGGTCGCCGCGGTCGGCGGCACCAGCGTGCTGCGCGACCGCCCCGAGGCCCTCGACGCCCCCGCGTGGGGCCCGGCACCGTCCGCCCTGACCCTGCTGAAGGCCGTCAGGGCCCGGCTCGACCCCGAGGCCCGGTTCGCCGCCGGCCGCTTCGACCCCTGGATGTGAGGCACGCGTGACCAGCACCGCTGACACCCCCGGCACCGCGGGCGGCGGGACCCCCGCCGGGTCCGCCGAGACCAAGATCCCGCAGCAGGGACCCAGCTCGTTCGACGCGGTCCACCCGCCCGAGCGCGAGCTGCTCGACGACTGCGTGCACTGCGGATTCTGCCTGCCGACCTGCCCCACCTACGTGCTGTGGGGCGAGGAGATGGACTCCCCGCGCGGCCGGATCCTGCTCATGGACCTGGCGGAGAAGGGCGACATCGCGCTCGACGGGCCCTTCACCGAGCACATGGACAACTGCCTGGGCTGCATGGCGTGCGTGACGGCGTGCCCGTCCGGGGTGCAGTACGACAAGCTCCTGGAGTCGGTCCGCCCGCAGATCGAGCGCAACGTCGAGCGGACCCGCTCCGACAAGCTGTTCCGCGATGCGATCTTCTCGCTGTTCCCCTACAAGCGGCGGCTGCGCGCCGCCGCGCTGCCCGGCGCGCTCTACCAGCAGCTGCGCAAGGTCCCCGCGATCCGTCGGCTCGCCGAGAAGCTGCCCGGACAGCTCGCCGCCATGGAGTCGCTGCTGCCCCCGGTGAGCGTGCGTGAGGCGTTCGCGACGCTGCCGGTGCACACGCCCGCCGTCGGCACCCGCCGGGCCCGGGTCGCGCTGCTCACCGGCTGCGTGCAGGACGTGTTCTTCCACCGGGTCAACGAGGCCACCGTGCGGGTGCTGGCCGCCGAGGGCTGCGACGTGCTCGTCCCCCGCGACCAGCAGTGCTGCGGCGCGCTGGAGGTGCACGCCGGGCGGTCGGAGTCCGCGCTGGAGCGGGCCCGGCGCACCATCGCCCGGTTCGAGACGCTCGACGTCGACGCGGTCGTCACCAACGTCGCGGGCTGCGGGTCCTCGATGAAGGACTACGGCCACATGCTCGCCGACGACCCGGAGTGGGCGGAGCGCGCGACGCGCTTCTCCGCGCGCTGCCGCGACGTCCACGAGGTGCTGGCCGACCTGTACTCCCGCGACGACGACGGCGGCCCCCGCGCCCCCCGCACCCCCGTGCAGGGCCGGGTCGCCTACCACGACGCCTGCCACCTCGGGCACGCCCAGGGCGTGCGCAGCCAGCCCCGCGAGGTGCTGCGGACGATCCCGGAGCTGGAGCTCGTCGACATCGCCGAGGCGTCGCTGTGCTGCGGCTCGGCGGGCATCTACAACATGGTCAAGCCGGACGCGGCCGAGGACCTGGGCGTGCGCAAGGCGGAGAAGATCCGGGCCGCGCAGCCCGACGTCGTGGTGACGGCGAACCCGGGCTGCCTGCTGCAGATCGGCAAGTACCTGCCCGCCGAGGGGTTCGCCGACATCCCGCTGCTGCACCCGGTGCAGCTGCTCGACGCCAGCATCCGGGGGGCGGCGGTCCCGCAGCGCTGACCCGGCCGGCGTCGTGCTCAGCGCCTGCGGCGCGGGCTCCCGGTGCGGTGGGACGCGCGGGAGCCGGTCGGGCGGTGGGTGCGGCGCCAGGCCGTCGGGCCGGTCAGCGTGCGCGGCCCCGTGGCCGCGGGGACGGTCCCCTCGGGGACGGTCCCCTCGGGGGCGGCCCCCTCGGGTGCGTCGGCCGCGGGCCCGGTGCCCGCGGGAGCGTCCGTCGTCCCCGCACGGGGCGCGTCGCGTCGCAGCGCCCGCACCTCGGCCCGCAGCGCGACGAGGTCCCACTTGCGGGCGGTGTGCTCGCGCTCCAGGCGCTCCAGCCGGCGGTGCGCCAGCACCAGCAGCACGCCCGCGGCGATCCAGCCCGCGAGAGCGGCCCACGCCACCAGCGCCACCAGCCCCGACACGCCCGCTCCGTCCGTCCCGATCACCCGTCCCGCACTCACGGTAGCGAGGACGGGCGGTCCCGACCGCCCCTCGGGTGAGCCACCGCACAGCGGTATCGGCCACCGGGGCCCGGTATCCTGGGCGGCGCAGGCACCGCCGCCCCGCGCTCCCCGTCCGGCCCGCGGTGCCCCCGGCCGGACACGGCACGCGCGGGCCCGCGCCCGTCCCCGACGGGCAGCACGGCGGCGCGCACCCCGCCCGGCACCGTGGGGAGGGCTCCCGGTGCCCGACGAACGGTAACGAGCCGGCCACGCGCAGCGATGGACCGGCCGTGGAGAGGACGCCCGTGCACCCCGAGAACAGCCCGTCCACCGGCTCGCGCCACTTCCCGCAGACCCTGGTCGCGATGGACCCGCCGACCCTGCCCGCGGCCGGGTCGACCCCGCCGCCCGCGGAGTTCCGGCAGTTCCCGACCCCACAGCGGTCGGTGCCGGGTCACCCCGGGCTGCGCGACCGCCTGCGCCGGTTCCTGCTGTTCTGGCGTCGCGGCTCCTGAACCTCCGGCGACGGCCCGGTCCCCGCAGCGGCGGGGCCGGGCCGTCGTCGTGTGCGGGGACCCCGGTCAGGCCGGCAGCCGGGTCGCCGCCCGCCGCAGGCCCACCACGATCGCGGCCAGCGTCAGCAGCACCAGGGTGAGCAGCACCGTGCCGGTGTTGAGCCCGACGCCGTGGATCAGCACGAACGCCAGCCCGCCCGAGAGCAGGCAGTAGTAGGTCATCGGGATGATCGTCATCCGGATCACGTCGCCCTCCCGGCCGAGCAGCCCCACCGTCGCCGACGCGGCGACGACGTTGTGCACGGTGATCATGTTCCCGGCGGCGCCGCCGACCGCCTGCGCCGCGACGACCGTCTCCGGGGTGGCGCCGATGTTCTCCGCGGTCGCGAACTGGAACAGCGCGAACGTCAGGTTGGACACCGTGTTCGACCCGGCGACGAACGCCCCCAGCGCGCCGATCCAGGGCGCCAGGACCGGCCAGGCGGGCCCGGCGACGGCGGCGGCCCCCTCGGCCAGCGTCAGCGGCATCGACGCCAGCCCGGTCGTGTTCAGCTCGGCGCCGGAGTTGATCAGGATGCGGACCAGCGGCAGCGCGAACAGCAGCGCGACCGCGGCACCGGCGAGCTGGCGTCCCGACACGGCCCACGACGTCGCGACCTGGCGGCCGTTCATCCGGTGCAGGCCGTAGGTGACCAGGCAGACCAGCAGGAACACCGCGCCCGGCGAGTAGAGCGGCTGCAGCGTCTCGTCGATACCGGTCCCGAGGATGTCCGCGGGGCCGACGGTGATGCCCGACAGCGCGTCCTTCACCGGCGCGACGGTGCGGGTCAGCACCAGCACCGCGGCGACGAGCACGTAGGGCGACCAGGCCAGCCAGGTGCTCATCCGGGCGCCGGTGACACCGACGTCGCCGCCCGCGGCGAGGGTGCCGGTCCAGCGGTCGAGCCACCGCTCGCGCGGCGGGAAGTCCCACACCGTGCGCGGCATGAGGAAGCCCCGGCTGGAGGTGAACATCACCAGCGCCAGCCCCACGAGCCCGCCGAGCAGCGACGGGAACTCCGGGCCGAGCAGCGCGGCGACGAGCACGTAGGGCACGGTCATCGCGAACGCGGCGTAGAGCGCGAACGGGGCGACGGCCAGGCCCTCGGCGAAGCTGCGGTTCTCGCCGAAGAAGCGGGTCAGCAGGCACACCAGGAACAGCGGGACGAGCGTCCCGGCGACCGCGTGCAGCGCCGCGACCTCGAACCCGATCGCGGACAGGTAGCCGGTCGCGTCCAGGCCGAGCGCGGCCGAGCGCGCGTCGACCTCGGCGGAGCCGGACAGGCCCTGCCCGATGCCGGTGAGCACGGGCGTCCCGGCGGCACCGAAGCTGACCGGCGTCGACTGGATGACCATGCCGACCAGCACCGCGGCCAGCGCCGGGAAGCCCAGCGCGAGCAGCAGCGGCGCGACGACGGCGGCCGGGGTGCCGAACCCCGACGCACCCTCGATGAACGACCCGAACAGCCAGCCGATGATGATCGCCTGGACCCGCCGGTCCGGGCTGATGCCGGTGAACCCCGCGCGGATGGTCGCGAGCGCGCCGCTCTGGGTGAGCGTCTGCAGCAGCAGCAGCGCGCCGAAGATGATGTACAGCAGCCCGACCGCGATGATCAGGCCCTCGATCGTCGACGCGACGATCGCGGTGGTGCCCATCCCCCAGACCAGCGACCCGATCAGGGCCGCCGCGACGAAGCCCAGCGGCATCGCGTACTTCGCGGGCCAGCGCAGCCCGACCAGCAGGACCGCGACGACGAGGATGGGGGTGAGTGCGAGCAGGCTGAGTACGCCCAGGTTGTCCACGGTGACACCCCTCCGGTGCGGGGCGAATCGCACTGTATGCCCGAATCGCCCGATCGTGAGGGCACGATGTCACCCGTCCCGGCCCGGCACAAGCACGAAGTGGAATCAATATTTCGCGAAGTGGACCCAGCCGCCGTCGCCGTCGTAGGGGCGGCCGTCGACGGTGACCGCCGGCCCGGCCGCGTCAGGCGCCTCCACCGCACCCACCTCGGTCCAGCCCTCGGGCAGCACCGCGGCCTGCGGGAACGTGGCGGCCAGCGCATGGTCCTCCCCGCCGGTCAGCACCCAGCGCAGCGGGTCCAGGCCGAGCGCCGAGGCGATCTCGGCCAGCCGCGACGGCACCGTGAACGCGCGTGACCGCAGCCGCAGCGCCACCCCGGAGGCCCGGGCCACGTGCCCGAGGTCGGCCAGCAGGCCGTCGGAGACGTCGATCATGGCGGTGGCACCGGCCGCGGCGGCCTGCGGACCGGCCGCGTAGGGCGGCTGCGGGACGCGGTGCGCGTCGACCAGCGCGGCCGGTGAGCGGAAGCCCCGCCCGAGCACCGCCAGCCCGCCCGCGGACCAGCCCAGGCGCCCGCACACCGCCACCCGGTCCCCCGGCCGCGCCCCGGATCGCAGGACCGCCTCGCGGCCCTGCAGCGACCCCAGCGCCGTCACCGACACGACGATCACCGGCCCGGACGTGAGGTCGCCGCCCACCAGCCCGGCGCCGACCGAGCGGGCCTCGGCCCACAGCCCGTCGGCGAGCTGCTCCAGCTGCGCCGCCGGCGTCGAGGACGGGCAGGCGAGCCCCACGAGCAGCGACGTCGGCACCGCGCCCATCGCGGCGACGTCGGCCAGGTTGGCCGCGGCGGCCTTGCGGCCCACCTGCTCCGGGCTCGACCAGTCGAGCCGGAAGTGCACGCCCTCGACGAGCACGTCGGTGCACGCGACGACCCGTCCGTCGGCCGCGGCGACGACCGCGGAGTCGTCGCCCGGGCCGAGCAGGGTCGTGTCCGGCTGGACACGGTCGGTGGTCACGCGGTCGATCAGACGGAACTCACCGACCTCCCTGAGTGAGACGCCGGTCTCGGAACCGCCCTCGGGCGTGATCGCGGATGGGGACACGGGGGCTGCCTCCGGTAGGTTCTGCGTCCGACATTCCTGCCGCCAACCATCCGGCAGGGCGGCACGTACCGGAAAGGGGCACGCCGTGGTGCAGGCATACATCCTCGTCCAGACCGAGGTCGGCAAGGCCGCCTCGGTCGCCTCCGAGATCGGGGGCCTGCCGGGAGTCGTCTCGGCCGAGGACGTCACCGGCCCGTACGACGTGATCGTGCGCGCCGAGGCGGACGACGTCGACGAGCTCGGCCGGCTGGTCGTGGCCCGGGTGCAGAGTGTCAACGGGATCACCCGGACGCTCACCTGCCCCGTGGTCAAGCTGAGCTGAGACGGAGCGCGCAGTGGCAGGGGCACGCGTGTCGCCGCCGGTCGTGGTGGCCCTCGCGCTGCCCCTGCTGCTCGCCGTGGTCGTCGCCGGGATCGCGATCTGGGCCCGGCTGACGACGGGGCCCGACACCGGCCCCCTGGAGCTGTCCGGGCCGGCCGGACCGCAGGCGTCCTCGGCGGCGTGCGCGGCCGTGCTCGGGGCGCTCCCGGCCGGGATCCCCGGTGACACCGGGGACCTCGCGCCGCGCGAGATCGCACCGCCGGTCCCCGGGGCGCGTGCCTGGGTCGCCGAGCCCGAGCCGGTCGTGCTGCGCTGCGGCACCGGCCGGCCCGCCGAGCTGGGACCGTCCTCGCCGCTGATCGTCGTCAACGGCGTCAGCTGGCTCCCGCTGGCCACCCCGCCGGGCGCGCTGGCCACCACCTACGCGGTGGTCGACCGGGGCGTCTACCTGGAGCTGTCCGCGCCGGCCGAGACCGGGCCGGGGCCGCTGCAGGCGGTGTCCGACGCCGTCGTCGCGACCCTGCCGGCCCGCCCGGTGCAGGTGCGCTGAGACCCGGCGCCCGACCTCGGCCTCAGCGCAGCCCGGTCCCGCGGGCCAGCGCCGTGTCGACCATGGTGCTGAGCAGCTCGGCGTAGTCCAGGCCGGTGACGGCCCACATCTTCGGGAACGCCGAGCTGGGCGTGAAGCCGGGCATCGTGTTGACCTCGTTGACGGTGACGTGCCCGTCGTCGGTCACGAAGAAGTCCACCCGGGCCAGGCCCTGCACGTCCAGCGCGCGGAACGCGGTGATCGCCTTCCAGCGCAGCGACTCGGTGATCTCGTCGTCGAGCTTGGCCGGGATCTGCAGCTCGGAGGTGTCGAGGTACTTGGACTCGAAGTCGTAGAACTCGCCGTGGTAGTTGAGCTCGGCGGGCAGGCTCGCCCGGACGCTGCCGTCGGGGAACTCCAGCACCGCGCACTCGATCTCGCGGCCGGGCACGGCCGCCTCGACCAGCACCTTCGGGTCGTGCCGGCGGGCCTCGGCGATCGCGGCGTCGAGCGCGGCGGGGTCGGTGACCCGGGTGACGCCCATCGACGAGCCCGCACGGGCCGGCTTGACGAACAGCGGCAGCCCGAGGCGGTCGCGGTCGGCGAAGCCGATGTCGGTGCCGGGGCGCAGCACGACGCCGTCGGCGACCTCGAGGCCCTCGGCGCGCAGCAGCTTCTTGGCGAACTCCTTGTCCATCCCGACCGCGGACGCGAGCACGCCCGCACCGACGTAGGGCAGACCGGCCATCTCGAGCAGGCCCTGGATCGTGCCGTCCTCGCCGAACGCGCCGTGCAGGATCGGGAAGACGACGTCGACCTGCGCGAGCGCCTCCCGGGTGTCGAGGCGGACCAGGCCGCGGCCGGGCTCGCCGGGCAGCACCAGCGACTCCGCGGAGCCGTCGACCTCGGGCAGGTCGCGGCCGGAGATCGCGAGCCGCGCCGGGTCGGACGGCCCGGTGACCCAGGCGCCGTCCGGGGTGATCCCGACCGGTACGGCCTCGAACCGCTGCGGGTCCAGGTGGGTCAGCACACTGCCCGCGGACACGCACGAGATCGCGTGCTCGGAACTGCGGCCACCGAAGACGACGGCGACCCTCACCCGGTCGGCACTCATGGGGCCCGAGGGTAGGCGGCGGGTCCGGCGCCCCGCGCAGCCGGTCGGAGGATCAGCCGGTGAGCGCCGCCAGCGCGGCGGCCTGATCCGCCCGCGTGCCCGCCGCGTAGCCGACGACCAGGCCGGACACCCGCGGGGCGCCGGCGTGGTAGCGGGCGAGACCGGACACCGCGACGCCGCGGGCCCGGGCCGCGGCGACGGCGGCCGCCTCCCCCGCGGGCGGGAACAGCACCAGGTGGGCCCCCGCCGGGTCGCCCCGGGCCGCCCAGCCCGCGTCGCGCGCCGCCTCCAGGACGGTGTCGCGGCGGGCCCGCAGCTCGCGGCGCAGCCGGCGCAGGTGCCGCGACAGGTCGCCGTGCGCGGCGAGCGCGGCGAACACCCGCTGCCCCGCCGGGGACGGCCGGGTGCCGGTGCGCGAGCGCAGGTCCCGCCACGCGTCGCGGACGGCGGGCGGGGCGACCGCCCAGCCGACGCCCAGCGTCGGACTGACGATCTTGCTGGCCGTGCCGAGGTGGACGACGTGGTCCGGGGCCAGCGCGGCCAGCAGCGGCAGCGGGGCGACGTCGTAGCGGAGCTCGCCGTCGTAGTCGTCCTCGATCACCAGCAGGTCCTCGGCGCGGGCCCGCTCGACCAGCGCGACCCGGCGGGCCGCCGACATCCGCACCGCGGTCGGGAACTGGTGCGCCGGCGTGGTGTAGACGGCCGCGCAGCCGGCCGGTACGGCGTCGACGACCAGGCCGTCGCCGTCGACGGGCACCGGCACGATGTCCAGCCCGGCGGCCCGCAGCGCGCTCACCGCACGCGGGTAGCCGGGCTCCTCGACGGCGACGGCCGCGCCCGCCGGGAGCAGCCGCGCCAGCTCGGCGACCGCGGCCGAGGTGCCCGCGGTGCTCAGCACCGCACCGGCGGGCGGGGTGAGCCCGCGGTGGCGCAGCAGGTGCCCGGTGACGGCCTCGTGGAACGGCGCCAGCCCGTCGGGGCGGGGCCGGTCGTCCGGGTCGGGGTCGGCGGCGGCGCGCCAGGCCCGCCGCCACATCGCGCGGTCCAGCGCCGCGACGCACGGCCGCCCGGGGTCGAGCACCGACGGCTCCGGTTCCGGCCCGGCGACGCCCGCGGCGGACGCGGCCGGCCGGGCGGCCCGCGGGCCGGGGACGGCCGTGACGTAGGTCCCCGCGCCCACCCGCCCGGCGACCCAGCCCTCGGCGAGCAGCTGGTCGTAGGCCGCGGCGGTCACGGTGCGGCTGACGCCCAGCGCCGTCGCCAGCCCCCGGGTGGACGGCAACCGGTCCCCCGGGCGCAGCGCACCACCGGCGGCCGCGCCGCGCAGCGCGTCGGCGAGCTGCACCGCCAGCGGGAGCGTGCCGTCGCGGTCGAGCAGCAGCGGCAGCGCCTCGATCTCCACAATGGCCCTCCCGGATCGCGAGGCATTGGCCGTTCCAGGATGCCACCGTGCGGGCGAGCATCGAGCCGTGACGCTCTCCCCCACCCGCCGCAGCACCCTGGGCCGCAAGCGCGACCGCGCCGCCACCGACCGGGCCGCCCTGCACGCGGTCCTCGACGAGGGCCTGGTCGCCCACGTCGCGTTCGTCCGCGACGGCGCACCGGTCGTCCTCCCGACCGGCTACGGCCGCGACGGCGACACCCTGTACCTGCACGGCTCGACCGGCGCCCGCTGGCTGGCCGGTGCGGACCTGCCCTGCTGCGTGACCGTCACCCACCTCGACGGGATCGTGCACGCCCGCGCGCTCATGCACTTCTCGATGAACTACCGCAGCGCCGTCGTCCACGGGACGGCACGCCGGGTGACCGGTGACGCGGAACGGCTGCACGCGCTGCGGGTGATCGTCGAGCACCTCGCGCCCGGCGCCTGGGACCACGCCCGGACCCCGGACCGGCGCGAGCTGGCCGCGACCGCGGTGCTGGCACTGGACCTGACCGAGGCGAGCGTGAAGAGCCGCTCCGGCCCACCGTCGGACGACGACGCCGACGTCGCCGCGGACCTCGCCTGGGCGGGCGTGGTGCCGCTGCGGACCGTCGCGGGCACCCCCGAACCGGCTCCCGACCTGCAGGGACACCGCGAGGTCCCGGCGCACGTGCGCGACGTCCGTCACACGGGCGGGTGACGTAGGCTCGGGGGCCGCCCCCGCCGGGGCTCCGCCGGCCCCGACGGCGCCGGTGACACGGCCGCGGCATCGGCGCCGCGGGCCCGGGCACCGTCCCGCGGACCCGGCCGTGCCGCCGCGCGGCCGCACCCGCCGGCGCCCCGGCGACGCAGCCCTCACCGCCCCCGAGGAGGACTCGTGACCCCCCGTGTGCTGCCCGACGTCCCGCTGCAGGACGCGATGCTGATGCCGGACTGCGTGCAGGACGCCGGCTCCTGGTGCGCGACGCTCTACCGCTGGACCAGCAACGACTTCCTGGCCCAGCACGCCGACACGCTGGTCGACAAGACCGTCGCGATCACGGTCATCGTCGTGGTCGCGGTGCTGTTCCGCTGGCTGGCGCACCGGTCGATCGGGCGGATGGTCGAGGGCGCCACCAACGGCCGGTTCACCGCGCTGGTCGGGCGCGCCCGGCGGCTGCGCCGCGCCGACGCCGCGGCCCCCCTGCTGCCCGACGCCGGGTCGCAGCGCCGCGCGCAGCGGGCCCGCACCATCGGCTCGGTGCTGCGCTCGATCGTCTCCGCGGTCGTGCTGCTCGTCGCCGTGATGATGGTGATGAACGAGCTCGGCTACCCGCTGGGCCCGCTGCTCGCCGGGGCCGGCGTACTCGGTCTCGCGATCGGTTTCGGCGCGCAGAACCTGGTGCGCGACTTCCTGTCGGGCATGTTCATGCTGCTCGAGGACCAGTACGGCGTCGGTGACGTCGTCGACGTCGGCGAGGCGGTCGGCACCGTCGAGGCGGTCGGCCTGCGCATCACCACGATCCGCGACATCAAGGGCACCGTCTGGTACGTCCGCAACGGCGAGATCCTGCGGGTCGGCAACATGAGCCAGGGGTACGCCGTGGCCGTGGTCGACCTGCCGGTCGCGCACAGCGCCGACGTCGAGGAGGCCACCGAGCTCGCCGGCAGCACGGCGACCGAGCGTGCCGCCCAGGACGACATCGCCGGCGACGTGCTGGAGGCGCCCGAGGTGCTCGGCGTCGACAAGATCGGACCGGAGGGCGTCACCCTGCGGATCACCGTGCGGGTCAGCCCGGGCCGGCAGTGGGCCGTGCAGCGCGCGCTCAACGGTGCCATCACCGACGCCTTCGACGACCACGGCATCCCGCGGCCGATGGTGTTCCCGGGCCCGGCCCTCGACGGGCAGCGGCAGGCCTGACCGTTCCTGCGAGACTGGTCGCGTGAGTGCACCGCAGAACTTCTACGCCGAGGTGGGCGGCGCTCCGGTCTTCCACCGGATCGTCCACCGGTTCTACGAGGAGGTCGCGCGCGACGAGGTGCTGCGGCCGCTGTACCCCGAGGAGGACCTCGGCCCCGCCGAGGACCGGCTGCGCATGTTCCTCGAGCAGTACTGGGGCGGCCCCCGCACCTACTCCGACCAGCGCGGCCACCCGCGGCTGCGGATGCGGCACGTCCCCTTCCGGATCGGGCCGATCGAGCGCGACGCCTGGCTGCGCTGCATGCGGGTCGCGGTCGACGAGGAGCCGCTCTCGCCCGCGCACCGCGAGCAGCTCTGGAACTACCTGCAGTACGCCGCGGCGAGCATGCAGAACGCCGAGTTCTGACCCGAGTAGGGCCCGAAACACCCAGAGTGACCAGCCAGGCGTCCGTCCGGCGGCCATTCGAGTGGCGTTCGGGCCCATTCCGGGTGTGATCGCCGCTGAACGTGACCGAACGCGTCCGGGCTCGTTGAACGGGACGCCGCCCCGGCACGTCGGGCGGCTCGTCGTCACCCGTCCTGGGGGTTCATCGTGAGCGTCTCTCCCTCGCCGTCCGGTCCGCATCGGCCCGAGCCGGTCAACGGCTCGTCCCGGCACTCCCAGCAGGGCGGGGCCGACCACGACCGTCACGACGGCGGGGACGGCTCGTGGTTCACCGTCGTGCTGCGCGGCTACGACCGCGGGGAGGTCGACGACCGGCTGGCCGAGCTGGACCACCGCATCCACGACGAGATCCGCCGGGCCGAGTCCGCGGAGTACTCGCTGTCCGCGGCCCGCGCGCAGATCCGCCAGCTGCAGGAGCAGCTGGAGTCCTCGTCGCAGCGGGGGCACGACGACGCCGGCTTCGGGCGGCGCGTGGAGCGTGTCCTGCAGGCCGCCGAGGAGGAGGCCGCCGAGCTGCGCGAGCGCGCCGCCGACGAGGCGCGCGACGTCGTCGACCGGGCCCACCGCGACGCCGAGGACCGCCGCACGCGCACCGAGGAGGCCCTGCTCGGGCGGGCCGCGACGCTGGACCGCGAGTTCACCTCGCGCAGCACCGCCCTCGACGAGCGCGAGCAGGAGGCCGACCGCCGCGAGCGCGACCTCGGCGAGCGCGAGCGGACGCTCGCCGAGCGCCTGTCCGGGGCCCGCGAGGAGTCCGAGCGGATCCTCGCCGGCGCCCGCACCGACGCCGACGAGGTCCTCGCCTCCGCCCGCGCCGAGGCCGCGACGACCCTGCGCGACGCCGAGCGCGGCGCCGGGGACCGCCGGGAGGCGGTCGTGCGCGACGTCGAGCGGCTCGCCGCGCTGCGCGACGAGGTCCGCGACGAGCTGACCCGCGTCCAGCGCACGCTCGCGGCCGAGCTCGACCGCGAGCCGGTCTCGGCCGCCCTGGACGACGCCCTGTTCGGCCCCGCGGCCGGCGTCGCGTCGCTGCCGGAGCCGGGACCGCGCTCCGGGTCGTTCCCGCCCGTCACCGGCTCGCTCACCGCCCTGGCCCCGGGCGGCGACACGGGCGGGTCCGGCCTCCGGTCCGCCACCGTGGACGAGGACACCGCGGACGACACCTCCGACGAGGACGGCGACGACACCGGGACCGGTGCGCTCCTGCTCGGACCGGGCCGCCGCACGGTCGGCGAGGACCCGGACAGCACCACCGTCGGTCGCATCCCCCCGATCTCGCTCACCTCGATCGGGGTCCTCCCGTTCGGTGATCTCGGTGCGGGCCGTGACCAGGCCCGGACCAGGACGGATGCCGCAGGTGGGACGACCCGGACCGGGCGGGGACCGACCCGGGGTCCGGGCCCCGGGCGACGCTCGCGATAATCGAATCGTTATGTGCACCCGACCGTCGCAGAACGCATGACGTCGGCGCCCGGTCACCCGGGCCCCGACGACAGCTCCCCCCGGCGCGCCGACGCCCCGCCCGGCCCCGACCCGGACGGCCTCGCCGAGGCGATCCGGACCGGCCGCGTCCCCGTGGTCCCCGGCTCCCTGGTCGACCTCGTGATGCGGTCCGGCCCCGACGCCGGCTCCGGCACCGGGCCCGGCGAGCAGGCCGTCGCCGACCGGGACGACCGGACCGACGGGGCGGCGGAACCGCCCGCGACGCCCGGCGCGTCGCCGTCGGACGCCCCCGGGCCGGCCGACGGGGACGACCGGGACCCCGTAGACGGGGCCCGCAGGGATCCCACCCCGACCGGGTTCACCGAGCTGGTGTCCCGCGAGGGCGGGCGCCCCTCGCCCGCGCCGCGCCCCGACGCGGCCCCGGCCCCGGTCCCCGGTGCGGCCCCCGCACCGGACACCGACGAGGGCGGCTGGGCCGACCTGGGCGACCTCGGCGACGACCCGCTGGGCGTCGGCCCGCTGCCCCCCGCCGACGACGACGCGCAGTCCTCCGGCGAGGACGGCGCCGACGGGCTCGACCCGCTGCACACCCCCGCCGACCGGTTCGCGCCGCCGCCGTCGTTCGCACCCGCCACCCCGGCCGGCGGCAACCCGGCCGGCGGCACCACGGACCCGGCCGCGACCCCCGCCGCGGGCGGTCCGCGCAGCACCGGGCCCGGTCCGGACGGCGCGCCGGTGACCGCACCCGCACCCACGGTCGTCCCCCCGATCAGCCCGACCCCGCGCCCGCTGGACCAGGGCGCCGCCGCGGCCGCCGCGGGCGAGGGCGCGCCCGCGACGCCCGCCGCCGACGGCACCCCGGGGACCGGCGCGGCCGCGGCGGCCTCGGCGAAGCGCTGGCCGCCCCGCCCGGCCCGCGGGTCGGACGGCCCGGAGACCGACATCCTGCCGCCCGGCGCACTGATCGGGCACTACCCGAGCGCCGCGACCGAGCAGGCCGAGCAGCCCCCGGTGCGGCCGGTGACCCCCGCGTCGGGGAACCGCCCGACGATGCCCGGACGCCGCCGTCCCGCCCAGCCCGGGCCGGAGCAGCGGCCGGCACCGCGCCCCGCGATGGGCGGCGCCCCGTCCGGACCGGCGATGGCCGGGCTCTCGGGCAGCGACCTGTTCGCCACCGCGGCCAGCACCGGCGCCGGGACCGGCCGCGGGTTCGGCGAGCTGCCCGGACGCGGCGACGCGTGGGCACCCGCGCGGGACACCACCCGCGACCCGCACCCCGAGGACGCACCGGCTCCCGCGGGTCCGCCCGCACCCGGCACGGTCCGCACCGAGCAGCCCGCCCCGCCCGGGATCGACGACACGGCCGACCCGGTCGCCGCGGACCCCGGCCCGGCGCCGGGCGAGGAGCCCCCGCGCGAGACCGGCCCGGCCGACGGGTTCGTCGCCCGGACCGCGCCGCGCCCCGCCCGCGACGGGGCCCCGTCCTGGCCCGGTGCCACCGCGGCCCCCGTCGGGCCGTCCGGCCCCCCGCGGACCGGCGCGTTCCGTGTTCCGGGAGCGCCCGGCGGACCGGGAACCCCCGGTGGACCGGGAGGCGACGGCGGCCGCACGGGCGCGTTCCCGGCACCGGGCCCGCGCCCCGGCCCGAACGGTGCCCCGCACACCGGCCCGCACCCCACGTCCGGGGCGTTCCCGGCGCCCGCCCCGCACCGCGACCCCCGGTCCGGGGCGGCGTGGGCCCCGCGGCCGCCCGGCCGCGGTGCGCCGGAGGAGCCGTCGGACACCGAGACGACCGTCGTCCTCGGCGCCGTCACCGGCGTCGACGGCCCGGCCGCGGCGGAGGACACCGCGGTCGGCGACCGCCCGGTGGCCCCCGGCGACGGCACCGACGGCGAGCCGGGTCCGGAGCAGACCAGCCGCAACGCCGCGGCCGCCGCGTCGGTCGGCGCGGTGTCGGTGGCCGCGGCCCGGGCGGCGTCCGGCCGGGACGGCACCGTCAGCGACACCGGACCGGGCACCGCGGTGCAGCCGGCCGCCGGTGCGGCCGCCGACGCGGCCCCGGCCGAGAAGCCGATCACCCCGCGCCGCGAGGCGATCATGTCCGCGAAGCCCCGCAACGGCCGGCGCAGCCCGTCCGCGGCGGGTCTCGCGATCGTCCTGGCGATCCTGCTGCTCGGCGCGCTGACGCTGTGGGCGATGCTCTCGCCCGGCGGGCAGCCCGAGCCGGGGGCGAACGCGAGCCGTCCCGCGGTGTCGGCCGGTCCCGGGACCGGCCCGCGCCCGGAGGCCGTCGCCGCCGGCGCGAGCCTCGCCACCCCGACGGTGCGCGCGACGGTGCCCGCCGGGGCCTCGCCCGTCGCGATCGCGGCCGCGCCGGACGGCGCCACCGCGCTGGCCGCGGTCCGGGACGCGAACCGGCTCGCCGTCGTCGACACCGCGACCGACGCCGTCACCGCGGAGATCGAGCTGCCCGGGGCCCCGCAGGGCGTCGTGACCTCCCCGGACGGCACCCGCGCCTACGTCAGCACCGCCGGCCCGGACGGTGGGCGGATCGTCGTCGTCGACGTGCCGGGACGGACGGTCGCCTCGACCGTCCCGGTCGCCGGCGACCCGGCCGCCGCCGTCGTCTCCCCCGACGGCCGGTTCCTCTACGTGCCGTCCCGCGCCGAGGGCATCGTGCAGGAGGTGGACCCGAACGCCGGGACCGTCACCCGCACCGTGCCCGTCTCGCGCGACCCGTACGCGAGCACCACGAACGACGCCGGGGACCGCGTCTACCTCGCCACCCGCGGCGCCGACCAGCTCACCGTGCTCGACCCGGACAGCCTCACCGTGCTCGGCAGCTTCCCGGTGCGCGGCGGCGCCGAGGCCGTCGCCGTCACCCCGGCGTCCGCGCCGCGGGCGATGGTCGCCGTCGCCGGGCCCGGCTCGGGCACCGTGACCGTGCTCGACCCCGCCGACGGCCGCGAGGTCGCCACCGTCGAGGCCGCCGCCGGCCCGACCGGGCTGGCGTTCGCCGCCGACGGCCGCCACCTCTACGTCACCTCGGGTCAGGGCCTGCAGACCGTCGACACCACGACGTGGCAGGTCACCGGCACCACCGACGTCGCCCTCTCCCCGACCGCGATCGCCGTCTCCCCGGACGGGCGCACCGGCTGGGTCACCGGCGACGGCCAGATCAGCGTCCTGAACCTGGTCTGAGGCGCGCCGCTCAGCGCGCGACCGACAGCGGCAGCGACACCACGCGCCGCTTCACCACGGCTCCGTAGCGCGCGTCCAGCCGCACCCACGACCCGGACGCCGACACCCGCACCCGCGGCCCGCCGGTCTCCTGCGGCGCCGAGCCCAGGAACCCCATCCCGGACATCGCGAACAGCACCCGCATCGGCACCGTGACCGGGCGGCCCGCTCCGGGCGGGGACACCGTCAGCACCGTCTGGTCCAGCAGCGACGCGGGCGGCCCCATCGGGCCCGCGTGCTCCCGGGCCAGGGCCAGACCGCGGTCGGCGAGCTCGTCGAGCTCGGCGGCGGGCACGTCGTCGACGCGGGACCAGCCGTCCCCCGGCGGGAGCTCGTCCAGCCACGGCGCGGGCGGGCCCGGGTCGACCGCCTCGGAGCGGTCCACGGCCAGCGCCGTGAGCAGCGTCGAGGCGTGCGCCGTCACCGGCACCGACGGCTCCAGCTCTCCGGCCACGGACCGGGTGACGAGCACGTCGAACGGGGTGCGGGCCCATGCCGTGACCCGGCCGGGCCCGGCGGTGAGCCGCACCGCGGCGGTCTGGTCGAGCCGCGCGACGCGGGCGGTGAACGCACCGAGGTCGTCGCGCTCGGTCGCGTCCGCCAGCCGCAGGGTCACGACCCGTCCCCGAGGTGGCGCTTGAGGAAGTCGCGCTCGTCGGCGGTGAGCCGCCGGACCCGGCCGCCCTCCAGGTCGTAGAGGGCCATCCGGGTCCACGCGGTGACCGCGACCGGGTCGTCGGCGCCGGGGCCGTCGTGCAGCGCGTAGTCGAGGACGAACGACGCGGCCCGCAGCTCCCGCACCGTGATCGTGCAGCGCAGCGGCTCCGGTCGCCACGGCAGCTGCCGCCGGTACTCGACGTGCAGCCCCGCGACGAGCAGCCCGGAGGAGAACCCGGCCAGGCCCTCCCGTCCCGCGGCGGTGAAGGCCAGCGCGACGCGGGCCTCCTCGATCAGCGTGACGATCCGGGCGTGGTTGACGTGACGGTAGGCGTCCTGGTCGGTCCAGCGGAGCGGGACCTCGGCGACGAAGGCGGTCACGGTGGCCGACGCTACCGGGCCAGCCCGCGCAGCTGGCGGGAGATCACCGACAGCGTCGCGAGGTCCAGCGACGCCGACGCCCCGATCTCCTCCAGCGCGGCCCGGGCCCGTGCCAGCTTCGAGGCGTTGGCCTGCTCCCACGCCGCGATCGCGTCCTCGACGCCGGTACCGGGCGGGGTCTCGCGCAGCGCGTCGAGGGTGATCGAGCGCAGCGACCCGTAGAGGTCGTCGCGCAGCGCGAGACGGGCGAGCGCGTGCCAGCGGTCGCCGCGGTCGAGCCGGGACACCGCGGTGAGCGCCTGGTCGACGCCGAGGTGCTCGGACAGCGCGTAGTACAGCCGGGCGACCTCCGCGCCGGGGCGCGGCTCCGCCTCGCGGTCGGACAGCTCGACGAGCTCCACCACGTCGAGCAGGCCGTAGGCGTAGAGCGACAGCGCGGCCGTGTCGACCATGTCCTCGGGCACGCCGCAGTCACGCAGCTCGGCCGCGCGGGCCTGCACCGCGTCGAGCTCGCGGCCCTGCAGCAGCTCCGGCAGCCGGGCCCGCAGCTCGGCGATCGGCCCGGCGAAGCGGCTGGCCTCGGCGCCGACGGCCAGCGGCTGCGGCCGGTTGGTGAGGAACCAGCGCGACACCCGGTCCAGCAGCCGCCGGGACTCGAGGATCACCGCGTCGGCGACGGTGACGGGCACGTCGGCGCGGCGCACCGCCTCCCACAGCTCCGGCAGCTCGAACACCCGCGTGGTGACGGCCCAGGCCCGCAGGACGTCGTCGGGTCCCGCGGCGATCTCCTCGCCGAGCCGGAACGCGTAGCTGATCCCGGCGCCGTCGACCATCTCGTTGACGAGCTTCGTGCCGATGATCTCGCGACGCAGCGGGTGGTTGCGCACCGCGTGGTCGAATCGCTCCCGCAGCGGGTGCGGGAAGTACTCGGGCAGCGTCGGTGCGAACGCCGGCCGGTCGGGCAGGTCGGTCTGCAGCAGCCGGTGGGTCAGGTCGAGCTTGGTGTGCGCGAGCAGCGTCGCCAGCTCCGGACCGGTCAGGCCGAGGCCGTCGGCGGCGAGGCGGGCGAACCCGGCCTCGTCGGGGAGCACCTCGAGGTGGCGGTCCAGCCCGGTCCGCTCGGCGAGGTCGGTGACCATGCGTCCGTGCACGCCGACCATCCCGGCGGCGTGGGCGCGGGCGACGCCGAGCACCTCGTTCTGCGCGACGTTGTCGGCGAGCACCAGGTCGGAGACCTCGTCGGTCATCGACGCGAGCAGCGCGTTGCGGGCGTCGCGGTCGAGGGTGCCGTCGGCGACCGGCCGGTCGAGCAGGATCTTGATGTTGACCTCGTGGTCGGAGCAGTCGACGCCCGCGGAGTTGTCGATGGCGTCGGTGTTGATCCGGCCGCCCGCGCGGGCGAACTCGATCCGGCCGCGCTGGGTGAGCCCGAGGTTGCCGCCCTCGCCGACGACGCGCACCCGCAGGTCGCGCCCGTCGACGCGGATGGTGTCGTTGGCCTTGTCCCCCACCTCGGCGTCGGTCTCGCCGGCGGCCTTCACGTAGGTGCCGATGCCGCCGTTCCACAGCAGGTCGGCGGGGGCGAGCAGGATCGCGTGGATCAGCTCGGGCGGGGACAGCGCGGTGACCGTGGCGGGCAGGCCGAGCGCGGCGCGCATCTCCGGGCCGACCGGGACGGACTTGGCGGTGCGCGGCCACACCCCGCCGCCGGAGCTGATCAGCGAGGTGTCGTAGTCGCCCCAGGAGCTGCGCGGCAGCTCGAACAGGCGGCGGCGCTCGGCGTAGGAGGTCGCGGCGTCCGGCGCCGGGTCGACGAACACGTGGCGGTGGTCGAACGCGGCGACCAGCCGGATGTGCTCGGACAGCAGCATCCCGTTGCCGAACACGTCCCCGGACATGTCGCCGACACCGACGACGGTGAACTCCTGGCTCTGCGTGTCGACGCCGAGCTCGCGGAAGTGGCGCTTGACCGACTCCCAGGCACCGCGGGCGGTGATGCCCATGGCCTTGTGGTCGTAGCCGACCGAACCGCCGGAGGCGAACGCGTCGCCGAGCCAGAAGCCGTAGGACTCGGCCACGGAGTTCGCGAGGTCGGAGAACGTCGCGGTGCCCTTGTCGGCGGCGACGACCAGGTAGGAGTCGTCGCCGTCGTGGCGCACGACGTCGGGCGGCGGCAGCGTCTCGGTGGAGCCGTCGGGGTGGGTCAGCAGGTTGTCGGTGACGTCGAGCAGCCCGGAGATGAAGGTCCGGTAGCAGGCACGGACGTGCTCGGGCGACGGCCCGGGCGTGCGGACGACGAAGCCGCCCTTCGCCCCGACCGGCACGATGACGGCGTTCTTCACCGCCTGCGCCTTGACCAGGCCGAGGATCTCGGTGCGGTAGTCCTGCTGGCGGTCGGAGAACCGCAGCCCGCCGCGGGCGACCGGGCCGAAGCGCAGGTGCACGCCCTCGACCGCGGGCGAGTACACGAAGATCTCGAACCGCGGCCGCGGCAGCGGCATGTCGGGCACCGCGGCCGGGTCCAGCTTGAAGGAGAAGAAGGGACGGCCGCGGAACCAGTTGGTGCGCAGCGTCGCCTCGATCACGGCGAGCAGCCCGCGCAGGATGCGGTCGGCGTCGAGCCCGGAGACCTGGTCGATGAGCTCGGTGACGTTCTCCAGGGCCCGCGCGTGCGCGGCCTCCCGCTCGGTCGCGTCGGCGGTCGCCGGGTCGAACCGGGCCCGGAACAGCGTGACGAGCCCCTGCGCGACCTGCGGGTGCGACACGAGCACCCCGGCGGTGTACTGCAGCGTGAACAGCCCGCCGAGCTGGCGGGTGTAGCGGCTGTAGGCACGCAGGACGGCGGCCTCGCGCCAGTGCAGCCCGGCCCGCAGCACCAGCGCGGAGAACCGGTCGGACTCGGCGTCACCGCGCCAGGCCGCGGCGAACGCCTCCTCGAAGCGGCGACCGGCGTCCTCGACGGTGACGGTCGGGACGGCGGGCGCCCCGGCGGGCTGCGGCGGGCGGAGCCCGAAGTCGTAGAGCCAGCAGCGACGCCCGTCGGGCCGCAGGAACTCGTACGGTCGCTCGTCGACCACCTCGACGTCGAGCTGCTGCAGCAGCGGCAGCACGCCGGTCAGGGTGACCGGGTCGTCGCCGACGTAGAGCGCGAAGCGGATGTCGCCGTCGATGCTGCGGTACAGGCGCAGGTCGAACGCGTCCTCCCCCTTCTCGCCGAGGGTCATCAGGCGGCGCAGGTCCTCGACCGCGCGCAGCGGCGCCACGGTCGCCTTGTAGGACTCCGGCACGCCGGCCAGCATCGGCCGGGCGGCGGGGCCCGCGTCGCCGAGCGCGGCGACGAGCAGGTCGTCCCAGGTGCGGGTGGCCTCCGCGACGTGGTCCTGCAGGGCCGCGAGGTCCACCTCGACCGGGGCCGCGGCCGGGTCGGTCGTGATCGTCAGGTGCAGCAGCGCGAGCTCGGCGTCGCCGACCTGGGCGGTGTAGCTGGCCTCGGAGCCGCCGAGCCGGGTCCGCAGGATCTCGGTGATACGCAGCCGGGTCGCAGTCGTGTAGCGGTCGCGCGGCAGGTAGACCAGGCAGGACAGGAAGCGCCGGTACGGGTCGCGGTGCACGAACAGCCGCACCGCGCGCCGCGCGCTCGCCTCCAGCACGCCGACCGCGGTGTCGTGCAGGCGTGCCTCGGAGGAGGTGAACAGCTCCGCGCGCGGCAGCTGCGAGAAGACCTCGAGCATCTGCTGGCCGGAGTAGGAGTCGGCCGGGAACCCGGCGCGCCGGATCGCGCCGCGGATGCGGCGGGCGACGACCGGGATGTCGAGGACGGACTCGTGCCGCGCCGGGACCGTGAGCATGCCGAGGAAGCGGTGCTCGCCGGTGACGGTGCCGTCGGCGTCGCGGGTGCGGACCCCGACGTAGTAGGGGTGCACGGCGCGCAGGACGCGGCTGCGCTCGCTGCCGCGGGTGAAGAGCAGGAGCCCGGACGGGTCCGGCGCGCCGGTCTCCTCGGGGAGGAAGACGTTGGCGCCGGCGTCGCCGGGGCGCAGCACGCCCAGACCGGTGTCGGTGTCGGGCTGCAGGCGCCCGTCGGCCCCGGTGCGCGAGTAGTGCCGGTAGCCGACGAACACGAAGTGGTCGTCGACGAGCCAGCGCAGCAGGTCGGCGACCTCGGAGGGGAGCACGCCGTCCTCGGCGTCGGCGGTGGCGGCCGCGGCGCCGCTCAGGTCGTCGGCCAGCGCGCGGGCGCGCAGGGTCATCGCGGCGGAGTCGTCGACGACCTGGCGGACGGCGGCGAGCGTGCGTTCCAGCTCGGCGTGCAGCGCGTCGGGGTCGAGCTCACCGGGGTGGACGAGGTCGACGTGCATCCAGGACTCGACCGACGCGCCCTCGGTGGGGTCGGTCGGGTCGGCGTGGGTGTCGACGCCGGTGAGCGTGCCGGTGGCGTCGCGGTGCACCACCAGGATCGGGTGCACGACGCGCCGCACGGTGCCCCCGGCGCGGCCGACGCCGGCGAGGACGGACTCGACGAGGTAGGGCATGTCGTCGGTGACGACGTCGACGGTCAGCGCGTCGCCGCCGGCCGCGGTCACCCGGACGGCGACGGTGCCCGGCTCGCGGTGCGCGCCGAGTGCGAGGTGGGCGTCGACGACGCTCGCCGGGCCGGGCAGCTCGACCCCGGCCGGCAGGTCGGTCTCGGGGGTGTGGCGCGCGTAGAGCCGGACGAGGTCCGCCGCGGCGCTGCTCCCGGGGCGCGGATCACCACCCTGGTGCCCGTCGGTCGTGGTGTCCCCGGTCTGCCCCGTCGTCCCGCTGCTCACGTTCCACTCCGGCCCCGTGCGTGTGCTGACGGTGGCACCCTATCGCCCGCGTACGACACCACCGGGGGACGGCGACCCCCTCGGGATGACGACCGGGTGAGCGGTTCAGATCTCGCGGTAGGCAGCGAGCGCGCCGGCCAGGAGGTCGGCGAGCCCCATGTCCTCGGGGATGGCGGCGGAGCGGGACGACGCCGGTCCGCCCGGTCCCGCGGCGGCGTCGCCGGACCGCTCGTCGGGCTCCTCGACGGCCCGGTCGGACGTCCGGGCCGGGCCGCCGGTCTCCCCGGTCTGCCCGGTCTCGCCGGTCTCGCAGGACCGCTCCGTGCGGCGGCCGGGCTCCGCGCCGCCCCCGGACCTCGGGGCGTCGTCGGTGTCGGCTCCGTCGGGGACGGGGGCGCCGTCGGCGACGGGGGTGCGGGACGGGACGGCGGGCCCGACCGCCCTGAGGTGGCGACTCGCGGCCGGGGAGAACAGCTCGTCGCCGGACGTCGCCGTCGGGGCGGCGGGCGCCGACCGCAGGCGCCACGTCACTTCCGCGGCCGGGTCGTGGCCGTCGTCGCCGGAGCCGGACGTGTCCGGCTCCGTGCCGGCGCCCCGGCGTCCGAGCCGGCGTGGCAGCGGGCCGGAGGCAGAGGGGTCCTCCGGGGCGTCGACCCCGGACCACCGGACCGGGAGGCCCGAACGCCCACCGACCGGTCCGTCGAGCGGGGTGCGGTCGTCGCCCGGTGTCGTGAGGTCCAGATGGGCTCGTACCGCCTCGGCGAGACGCCGGTCCGGTTGCGGCAGCGGGATGCGGGTGTCCAGCGGGTCGGACGCCACGGACGCGGTGCGGGGCGGTGCCGGCGCTTCGTCCCGGTCCGCGCCGGACGGGTCCGCGGATCCGCCCTTCCCCCCGACGGTTCCCGGACCCCGGCCCCGGGTGTCCGCACCGGGCCCGGCCGGACGGTCCGAGGTGTCCGCGCTCTCGACGGTCGCGCTCGGCCTGGTCGCGCTGTCCGGCGGCGTAGCACTTCCCGGCGCGGCACTTCCCGGCGCGGTCGAGCTGACCCGTCCGGTCGAGCTGTCCAGCCCGGTCGAGCTGACCCGCCCGGTCGAGCTGACCCGCCCGGTCGACGTGCCGGAGGCGACCGGCCTGCCCGCCCCGGCCCGCCGTCGCCCGCCGCTGCCCGGACGCACGGTGATCCCGACCGCGCCGAGCGTCACGTCGCCGTCGCCGTCGCCGCCGCCGCCCCCGCCGTGCCGGCGGGCCGCCGGGGCCCGGTGGCCGTCCGTCAGCTCCAACGGCGTCGCCATCGCCGGACCCGCGGCCGGCTCGGACGCCGCGACAGGGTGCTGAGGCGGCTGCGGGGCGGGCGTGTCCGGGCCGCTCAGGTCACGGACGATCTCCTCGCCCTCGACCCCGTACGGGCCCACGGCCTGCAGCCGGATCGACGCCCCGTCGGGCAGCCCGCCCCGGCGGACGCGACCGGCGAGGTGAGCGGCGAGCGACTGCGCCCAGAGGGAGACGGTCACGTGGTCGGCGTCGGCCAGCGTGACGCGGACCGTGTCGTCGCTGCGTGTGGTCGTCCCGGACGGCGGCACGAGCCGGCGGGCGCGGGTCTCGACGTCGTACAGCGCACCGGCCGCGACCGCACCGGTGACGGCCTCGACGTCGCCGTCGACGATGTCGACCACGATCGACCGCTCGGCGGTGCCGGCCGGGCCGACCGGCACGGGGTCCTTCGCGGCCTCGTGCGGCACCGGCGCATCGGAGGCCGGCACCGTCGACGACCGCGCCGCGGACGACGTCACCGCGGTCCGCACGGACCGACCGGTGTCCGGCGCCGCCGGCTGCGTCCCGGTGGGCTGGTTCTCGACGGCGGTCTCCGGGCGCGCACGTCGGCCGCGCCGCGCCGCGCACATCGGCGTCCCGGCTGCGGTGTCGGAGCCGGGGCCGGGGTCCGGCGTGCCGGCACCAGCGGCGCCCGCCGGTGCGGCGTCGGATGCTCCGGCGGCCGGTGCTCCGGCGCCGGGTGATGCCGAGTGCCGGGTTGCTGCGTCCGGTACCGACGGTGCCCGTCCGGGCCGGGCCGCCGCCGGATCGGCGGCTGCCGGCTCCGTGTCGGCCCGCTCCGTGTCGGCCCGCTCCGTGTCGGCCCGCTCCGTGTCGGCCCGCTCCGTGTCGGCCCGCTCCGTGTCGGCCCGCTCCGTGTCGGCCCGCTCCGTGTCGGCCCGCTCCGTGAGGTCGTGCTCCGTGGCGTCGTGCTTCGTGAGCTCGTGCTGGGCGTCCCGCTCGGCACCTGCGGGGCCGGGCGTCGCGGCACCCGGCGACGGCCCGCCGGCCGGGGAGTCGTCGGACCCCGGCCCGGGCCGGTGGACGCCGTTGCGGCGCGCGCCGTTCGTCCGGCCGGGCTCGGCGACGCCGCGCGTTCCGTTCCTCGGAGCCGGCTCGGCCTCGTCGCGCCCACCGTCGCGCTGTGACGCGGGCCCCTGCCATTCGGCGAGCAGCGCGTCGGCGAGCGGCGACCCGCCGTCCTCGGCGGGACCCCAGGTCGACAGCGCCCACGACGTCCGGTCCTGGGAGTCCCCCGGCGCCGGGGGCGGCGCGTCCGGCGCGGCGGGGCCGAGGAGCCCCGATACTCCCAACGGGTCGGCGGGGTCGATGCCGCGTCCGCCACGCCCGTCCGCGTCCGGGGCCGGCGCATCGGCCTCCGTGGACGTCGACGGCCGCCAGTACAGGCCACCCCCGAAGGCCCGGTCGGTCGTGCCGGCGTCCGGGGCGGACCGCTCCGGCACGGAGGTCCCGGCCGCCGCCGTCGCCCTCTCCGCCGCGCCGGGGAGCGGGGTCGGGGTGTCGCCGGTGACGGCACGTGCGGCGCCGGGACGCCCGGTCGGCTGTCGAGTGGGGGCTCCGCCCGGAGCACCGTCGTCGGCGCTGCCGCCGTCGAGAGAGGACATCGCGGGGTGCCCACGGCCGTCCCGCTCGCCGGCCGTCGCGGTGTGCGCCGCGGTTACCGGGACCTCGTCCCGGCGTACGCCGGCCGACCGGCGTGGGAACGGGCTGGGCCGCTCCGCGGAGATCCGCACCGCCCCCAGCGGCAGCAGCGCCGAGACCGCCTCGCGGAAACGCGCGCCGCGGTCGCGGTCGATCTGGTCGACGTCCATCGCGGCCCGCATCGCCTCGAGGGCCTCGCGGTAGCGGCCCGAGCTCTCGTGCAGCTCGGACTGCGCGGTCCGGCAGGCCGCGACGAGCGCGGGGACGCTCGCACGCTCCGCGCCCTCGGCAGCCTCCTGCAACGCCCGCGCGGCGTGGTCGGCCCGACCGGCCTGCACCCGGGCGAGGGTCAGCCGCAGCAGGACGCCCTGGCGCCCCGCGTCACGGACGTCACGCTGTGCGGCGGCCGCGTCCACCGCCTCCGCAGGGACGTGTCCCGAGTCCAGCAACGCGGTGATCCACTGGCTGAGCAGCGCCGCGGCGAGATGCGCCGACAGCGGACGGGCCTCAGGCCGTTCCGGGGTCCATCCGAGCTGGGCGAGACCGCGCAGTGCCCGGTCGACGGCCGCGTCGTGCTCACGCCGCGCCCGGTGCACCGAGCCGACGACGAGGTCGGCGTAGGCAGCGGGTTCACCCTCGAAACGGGTCCCGGCGGTCTCGACCGTGCCCCGCAGCCGCTCCAGCTCCGTCGCGGTCGCACCGGCAAGCGCGCACCGGACCTCGACGGCGAGACGGTCGAGCGCCAGCAGGCCGGGTTCCTCACCCGGGGCGTCGTCCGGCAGCCCGACGACGAGTGCACGCGCCGTCTCCAGCTCACCCTCCGCCTGGGCCACGCCGGCGAGCTCGACGCGCAGCCGCGCGCCCTCGGCCCGGGTGAGCAGCTCGGCTCCGGGTGCACGCACGGGGACCGGGACGACGACGTCGCCGGAGGTCCCGGCGCCGGTCAGCCCCGCGACGACGGCGCTGGCGACATCGCGCGCGTCACCGCCGGCGGCGTGCCCGTCGAGGAGCCACCCCGCGGCCGCCAGCCACCGCAGATCGTCACCGTCCGCAACCGCCCGCGCGCACGCCTGCTCGGCCAGTTCCGCGGTCAGCAGCGGACGTTGCCACCGCAGCGCCGCGGCTGTCCGCAGTTCGGCCGACGTCGCGCCCGCAGCGCGACCTCCCTGGTCGAACGTCACATCGCCTCCCGTGTCACCACCGTCCGGTCCTCCCCCGGGTCGTATCGTCCGTCCGTCGTGGACGGACCCGACCGACGGGGAGGACCGGAACGGGCGGTGATCAGTCCCGGGTGAGCTTACGGTGCGTGACCCGGTGCGGTCGCGCCGCCTCCGCGCCGAGCCGCTCCACCTTGTTCTTCTCGTACGCCTCGAAGTTGCCCTCGAACCAGAACCACGCGGCCGGGTTCTCGTCCGTGCCCTCCCACGCCAGGATGTGCGTGCAGGTGCGGTCGAGGAACCAGCGGTCGTGGGAGATGACCACGGCGCAGCCCGGGAACTGCTCGAGCGCGTTCTCCAGCGAGCCGAGGGTCTCGACGTCCAGGTCGTTCGTGGGCTCGTCCAGCAGGATCAGGTTGCCGCCCTGCTTGAGGGTGAGCGCCAGGTTCAGCCGGTTGCGCTCACCACCGGACAGCACGCCGGCCGGCTTCTGCTGGTCCGGGCCCTTGAACCCGAACGCCGCGACGTACGCCCGGGACGGCATCTCGACGTTGCCGACCTGGATGTAGTCGAGCCCGTCGGAGACGACCTCGAACACCGTCTTGTGCGGGTCGATGCCGCCACGGTTCTGGTCGACGTAGGAGAGCTTGACCGTCTCACCGACGCGCACGTCTCCCGAGTCCGGCTGCTCCAGGCCGACGATGGTCTTGAACAGCGTCGTCTTTCCGACGCCGTTCGGACCGATCACCCCGACGATGCCGTTGCGCGGCAGCGTGAAGGACAGGTCCTTGATGAGCTGGCGGCCGTCGAACCCCTTGTCGAGGTGGGACACCTCGACGACCTGGTTGCCCATCCGCGGGCCCGGCGGGATCTGGATCTCCTCGAAGTCGAGCTTGCGGTGCCGCTCGGCTTCGGCCGCCATCTCCTCGTAGCGGTCCAGACGCGAGCGGCTCTTGGCCTGACGCGCCTTCGGGTTGGAGCGGACCCACGCCAGCTCCTCCTTGAGCCGCTTCTGCAGCTTGGCGTCCTTCTTGCCCTGGACGGCGAGCCGCTCGGCCTTCTTCTCCAGGTAGGTGGAGTAGTTGCCCTCGTAGGGGAAGGTGCGACCGCGGTCGAGCTCGAGGATCCAGCCGGCGACGTTGTCGAGGAAGTACCGGTCGTGGGTGACCGCGAGGACGGCACCGGGGTAACCGGCCAGGAACTGCTCGAGCCAGAGCACGCTCTCCGCGTCGAGGTGGTTCGTGGGCTCGTCGAGGAGCAGCAGGTCGGGCTGGGACAGCAGCAGCTTGCACAGCGCGACCCGGCGACGCTCACCACCGGACAGGTGGGAGACCTGCGCGTCGCCCGGGGGGCACCGCAGGGCGTCCATCGCCTGCTCCAGCTGCGAGTCGAGCTCCCAGGCGTCGGAGTGGTCCAGCTCCTCCTGGAGCTTCCCCATCTCCTCCATCAGCTCGTCGGTGTAGTTCGTCGCCATCTCCTCGGCGATGGCGTTGTACCGGTCGAGCTTGACCTTGACGTCCCCGAGACCCTCCTCGACGTTGCCGAGGACGGTCTTCTCCTCGTTGAGCGGGGGCTCCTGCTGAAGGATGCCGACCGTCGCCCCGGGCTTGAGGAAGGCGTCGCCGTTGTTCGGGTTCTCCAGCCCTGCCATGATCTTGAGGACGGTCGACTTCCCGGCACCGTTGGGGCCGACGACGCCGATCTTCGCCCCCGGCAGGAAGCTGATCGACGCGTTCTCCAGGATGACCTTGTCGCCGTGCGCCTTGCGCACGTTCCGCATCGTGTAAATCAGATCCGCCACAATGCGATGGTAGATCGGCCCTCGTCAGCCGCTCGAAGCCGGTGCGGTCGCCATGCGCGCGAGCTCGTCGAGCTCCTCGGCGTCCTTCTCGTCCGGCGGCTCGACGCCGTAGTCGTCGGCCGGCTCGTCGGTCGGCGGGACACCCCACTCGGGTGCACGGTCGACGCCTCCGCCGTCCTCCCGCGCGGACGGGACGACCGGACGCACGGGCACTAGGGCCGGGGAGAACCGGATGTCGAGCCCGACCGTCGACGGTTCGATACGGACGCTCTGCCGGGTCTCCCCGTCGCGGCCGGTCCATTCCTCGACGTAGAGGCGGCCGACCGCGATCACGCGATGGCCCTTCTTGAAGGTGGTCACGGCGTGCTCCGCGAGGGTGCGCCAGCAGCTGACCGTGTAGTACGTGCAGGCCACGTCGCGCCACTGCTCGGTGACCGGATCCTTGCGGCGGTGGTTCACCGCCACGGTGAGATCGGCGACCGGTACGCCGGCGGTGGTGTACCGCAGGACGGGGGTGCGCGTCAGGTTACCGACGATGGTGGTGAGGGTGTCGCTCATCGGGACCTCCGTGTGGAGTCGGAATGTGTCCCTACGAGCATCAGGCCGGACGGCCTCGTTCCTGGGCCGTCCTGCGTCGCTGTGGACAACTTCCCCGATTGGGGACGACTCCCGCCGCGACGGCACGGAGACGCGAGCGCTGTCGGGGTGCTGTGGGAGGTGGGCCCGTCCCTTTCCCCCGGTTCGGCACCGCCGTCGTGGTCACCCGCCGCGCACTCGTTCCGCTGCCACCCGGATCGGGAGATACGTCGTCCGCCGATCGTCCGGGCGTGCTCGAGCTGAGCTCGAACCGTCGCCCCGAGGACCACGGCCGGTGACAGCGGGACCGGGGATGACCGACGGACGCCCCCTGAGCCCACGTCCGGGGACGCGGCCGGAACTCACGAACATCCGCATGATCGGCGTTCTGCGGACGATGGGTGCCCGTTGAGGCACCGTTCCTCCGCGTTCCGCTGATCGTCCGGCACTGATCAGCTCGGATTCTGTGCCGTCGAGACATGCGACCGGAGGACGCTCGCCGCAGGCGATGTCGAGGCCGGCGCGATCGGTGTCTTCGGTGCATTCCCGGGTTCGTGGTGTGTGCGGCAACGGTCTGCGCCGTCCCGGTACGCCGGGCGCTCGCGGTCCGGCATGAACAGCCGTCGGCGCGAGTCCGTCAGGCGCCGCCATCGCCCTGCCCTGTGGCACCCCCGGGCTGCGCTCGACGCGTCCGCGGCGCCACCACGTGTGCGGATGCGGACTCCTGGTGGCTGCGGGGGGGTTGATCGCGAAGGTCGAGGGGTTGAGTGCCGACTACGGCACCCAGTCCCTCAGAGCCGGCGATCGTCGCTGCGTCCGGTCACCAGCACCGCGGGTGCACCGGCACCCTGGGGGCAGAGCGGTCGGTGGGGCAGGAACCCGCCGAGCGACCTACCGGCCGGCCACCAGCCATGGCAGCTCATTCAGCTGAACCTGCCGACCCATAAATGGGCCGCACAGCACCGAGATGCGGCGAA